>NZ_JBEAHA010000003.1:0-327562 GCF_040061975.1 Klebsiella sp. GG_Kp146 | reverse complement strand
TTTGCGCGCTTTGGCGCGGGCGATGGCGGCTTCCACCGCGGCTTTACGCGGGTCGGCCGCCGGGGCTTCCGCCGGGGCTTCCGCCGGCGCGGCCTGCTGCTGCGCTTTACGCGCCCGGGCTTCGGCCTTCCGCGCTTCGCGGGCGGCGATCGCCTCGCTGTTGTCTGGTCTGGCGCCGGCATGAATCACGATAGGCTGCGCGGCGTCGCGCTGTTTATCACGTACCCGGGCCAGGGCGGCGTTAATCGCATCCTGATCTTTGGCGGCAGGCTGGACGGCGGCTTTTTTATGCCGCTCGGCGCGGGCCGCTTTCTCACGCTCCAGGCGCGCCTGTCGGGCCTCGAATCGCGCTTTGGCTTCCGCAGCGCGCTGCTCTTCCTGACGAATCGCCGCGATCTCGGCTTTCTCCTGACGGAAGTACTGCACCAGCGGAATATTGCTTGGGCATACCCACGCGCACGCGCCGCATTCGATGCAGTCCGCCAGATTGTGGGCGGTGGCTTTATCGTGCTGCTGGCCTTTGCTGAACCAGTAAAGCTGCTGCGGCAGCAGATCGGCCGGGCAGGCGTCGGCGCAGGCGCTGCAGCGAATGCAGCCTTTCTCTTCCTGCGGCTCGCCCATCTCGCTGGCGGCGGGCGCCAACAGACAGTTGGTGATCTTCACCACCGGGACGTCGAGCCCCGGCAGGGTAAAGCCCATCAGCGGCCCGCCCATGATCACCATTGGTTCGGCGCTGGCGCAGAAGCCGGCGTCGTTAAGCAGATGGCGCACCGGCGTGCCAAGGCGCGCCCAGACGTTGCCCGGCCGGGCTACCGCCTCGCCGGTGAGGGTGACCACGCGCTCGGTTAACGGCTCGCCGTCAATCACTGCGCGTTTCACCGCATAGGCTGTACCGACGTTCTGCATCAGCACGCCAATGTCCGAAGAGCGACCACCGTGGGGTACCTGTTTGCCGGTGAGAATTTGGGTGAGCTGCTTGGCGCCGCCGGAGGGGTATTTGGTGGGGATCACGCGCAGCGAAATGCCATGGGCGTCGCAAAGCACCGCCCGCAGCATCGAGATGGCCTGCGGCTTATTGTCTTCAATGCCGATCAGCACCTCGTCAGGCTGCAGAATATGGGCAAGGATGCGGATCCCTTCGACAATCTGCGCCGCGCAGTCCTGCATCAGACGGTCGTCCGCCGTGATATAGGGTTCGCATTCGGCGGCGTTAATGATCAGCGTTTTAATTTTATCGCCGCCGCCGCGCAGTTTACTGCCGGTGGGGAAGCCGGCGCCGCCGAGGCCGGCAACGCCAAACTGGTGGATGCGCTCAATCAGCGCTTCACGGGTGCGGGTCTGATAGTCGCTCCAGCCGTCGCGTTCGATCCAGCGGTCTTCGCCGTCGGCGTCAATGATCACGCTCATCTCCGCCAGCGCGGACGGATGGGCAGTGGTGTGCGGGGCGATAGCGGCAACGGTGCCGGAGGTGGGAGCGTGAACCGGCAGCATTCTTCCCCAACCGCGGGTCAGCGGCTGGCCGCGAAGCACCCGGTCGCCGACCTTGACGCACAGTTCGCCTTCGGCGCCGATATGCTGCTTCAGCGGGATCACAAAGCGCTGCGGCAGGGAAACCTGGCGCAGCGGGGTGCTGTTTGACTGGGTTTTCATCTCCGGCGGGTGAATACCGCCGTTAAAATCCCAGACTTTGTCTTTTCGGAAAGCGGAAAATAGCTTAAACATGTTGTTCCACAGGAATATTTCGCACCGGGATCGTATGCAGATCCCATTTCCAGGTTTCCGGGGTCGTCGCCACCGGAACGAGTGAAATGCACTGGGTCGGGCAGGGGGCAACACACAGGTTGCAGCCGGTGCACAGGTCGCTCATCACGGTATGCATGGCGCGGGTCGCCCCGACAATGGCATCCACCGGACACGCCTGAATACATTTGGTGCAGCCGATGCAGTTCGGCTCGTCAATCACGGCGAGCATGCGGGCCGGCTCGGCTGCCTGCTCGTCGCCGTCGACGGGCTGCGGGTCGACGTTGAGCAGGGCGGCGATTTTTAACATCACCGCTTCGCCACCCGGCGCGCAGCGGTTAATTTTCTCACCCTGCACGCCCACCGCTTCCGCATAGGGGCGGCAGCCAGGGTAGCCGCACTGCCCACACTGGCTCTGCGGCAACAGTTCATCAATTTTTTCCACCACCGGGTCGTCCTGCACCGCGAAACGGCGCGACGCGTACCCCAGTATTAAGCCGAAAATCAGCCCTAACAGGCTGATGGCGATCACGGCTATCCAGACTGCGCTCATTACAACTTCACCAAACCACTAAAGCCCATAAAGGCCAGAGACATTAAACCGGCGGTAATCAGCGCGATGGCATTACCACGGAACGGCGCGGGGACATCGGCCACCACCAGACGCTCGCGGATCGCCGCGAACAGCACCATCACCAGCGAGAAGCCGACGGCGGCGGCAAAACCGTACAGCGCCGACTGCAGGAAATTGTGGCCCAGATTGATGTTCAGCAGCGCCACCCCAAGCACCGCGCAGTTGGTGGTGATCAGTGGCAAAAAGATCCCCAGCAGGCGATAAAGCGCCGGGCTGGTTTTACGCACCACCATCTCAGTGAACTGAACCACCACGGCGATAACCAGAATAAAGGCCAGGGTACGTAAATAAACCAGATTTAGCGGGATAAGGATCCAGGTATCAATCAGCCAGGCGCAAATAGAGGCCAGGGTCATCACGAAGGTGGTCGCGAGCCCCATCCCCATTGCGGTTTCCAGCTTTTTGGAAACACCCATAAACGGGCACAGGCCAAGGAACTTCACTAAAACGAAGTTATTGACAAGGACAGTACCGATAAAGAGCAGTAAATAATCAGCCATCATGCGACCTGAAACGAAAAAAAGCCGCTTATTATCGAATAAAACGATACCGGCGACAACAGGTTAAGTGTGGGGTTTTTACGGATTAACAAAGGTCCGTTTGACCCGCTGTGAACGGCGAAAATAGGGCGCCAGCAGCGCGGCGGCCAGCAGCGGAAACAGTAGCTGACGCAGAGCAAGGGCATCCGAAACGGGGGAGAAGGCAAACGCCTTTATCGCCAGCAGCAGCGTAATGAGCAGCCAGATAATATAGTGTTTCGGCACCAGCGAGCGCCGTTTGAAAAAGGCGATGGTCAGCCAGAGCGTATAAAACCACATGCCGATGGCAAACAGCAGCGAGGCGACCCACAGCGCCATGTGTCCGGTGCTCATGGCGCGCAGCAAGGCCCAGGTCTGCGGCGACATGAGGGCATTGGCAAAAAATAGCAGCGATAACGAGGCGCTCAACAGCGCCAACAGCAACCAGGCCAGCGGTGCCAACAGCCAGCCGCCGATGCGCTCCGCAGATTGTGACGTCATGTTTCTCCCCTATTCAACGCCAGTGTATAAAAGCAGGCCGGGAAGTATAAGCAACTGGCGTGAAGGATGACAGTCTTACTGCACGAATCGCCAAACGGATTTAGGCACCTGGCCCACATCGAACAATTTACCACCGGAAACCAGCTCTGCCCGGCGATGGTCGGCGGCGCGATACATATTAACGATCTCTTCGGTGTCAGTCAGGGAGTAGTTAAGGTGATCAAATAGTTTTTCAAGACTTTCCAGCGAACTGATTTTGCGGAATTTTAATAAATAGTCCAGAACGGTCATTTTCGTATCCATTTTATAATCGGAATAATTATGTTGAATATTATCAGCATTCACTAAACCTACTCTCAACCAACGGCGCCTTCTGCCGGGGCCGCGTGGCATGATTCAGGTTATAAAAACCCATGACAAGGAGCAAAGCCAACCTTGAAGAGCAGGGAGATGTTTAAGAATATTCTAAATCAGACCGGGCGCCGAATGGCGCCCGCAGGAGAAGATTAACGCTGTTCGCCGCGGCTGGCAATAACAGATTTGTACCAATAAAAACTCTTCTTTCGTTTGCGTGCCAGATTTTGCTGGTGGTCCACATAGACAAAGCCATATTGCTTTTGATAACCGTTGAGCCAGCTCAGCAGATCGATAAACGACCAGGGATAATAGCCGCGGACGTCCGCTCCCTGCGCCAGCGCCTTTTCCAGGGCGCCAATATGGCTGCTCAGATAGTCGATTCGCGGATCGTCGACCACCTCACCGGCAATAATCGGGTCTTTCGCCCCAAGGCCATTCTCGGTGATATAGATCGGGATATCGCCATAGCGCGCCTTGATCATCATAATGCCGTCGGTCAGCCCCTGCGGCCAGATCTCCCAGCCCCATTCGGTATAGGTGCTTTGCGGATTACGCACGAAATAGAATAACCCCTCCACGCCAGGCTCGCCGCCGGTGGGGATTTCGGGCGGCTGGGCGGATACCGTTTCCCGACGATAGTAATTCAGACCGATAAAGTCACAGCGGTTGTCTCGCAGCAGCGCGTCGTCCCCTGGAGCAAAGCGCGGTACGCCCCACAGCGCTTGAGTCTGCGCCAGCAGGGCAGCAGGATAGGCGCCTTTTAGCACCGGATCGTACAGCCAGTGGGTATGGATGGCGTCAGCCAGGTCGGTAGCCTGCCGGTCTGCCTCGCTGTCGGTGAGTGGGGTATGCGGCTGCAGCACATTGACGAAACCAATCTCGCCCGCCACGGCCATCTCGCGAAAAGCCTTCACCGCCAGCGCATGGGCGATAAATACGTGATGACAGGCCTGGATGGCGCGCGCCGGATCGCGAACGGCCGGGGGATGCAGGCCGTTAATGTAGCCGTGGCCGATGAAGACAATGGTCTCGTTAAAGGTCGCCCACAGCTTCACCCGCGAACCAAAGCGCGCGTAGCACAGGCGGGCGTACTCGGCGAAGGCCTCGGCGGTGCTGCGTGCTTCCCAGCCGCCCTCATCCTGCAGGGCCTGCGGCAGGTCCCAGTGATAGAGGGTGATCATCGGCTCAATATTATGCGCCAGCAGTTCATCGATCAGATCGCTATAAAACTGCACGCCTGCTTCATTAACCTCGCCGCGCCCGGTGGGCAGCAGGCGGGGCCAGGAGATGGAAAAGCGATAGCTCTGCAGACCCATCTCGGCCATCAACGCCACGTCTTCGCGAAAACGGTGATAGTGATCTACGGCGATATCGCCGGTGGTCCCTTCAAAGGTGGTTCCCGGCAGGTGAGAGTAAATATCCCAGATTGACGGTCCTTTACCGTCAGCGTCGTGCCCACCTTCGACCTGATACGCTGCGGTAGCGGCACCCCATAAAAAATGTTGCGGAAAAGCGGCCATGAAAAAGCTCCCAGTCTGATGATAGAGGGAGTGTAATCAAAGCAAGGAGAGCTGTGCAACCGGTTTCTGAAACCGGTTGCACAGTTGCGAAGCAGGTCACTGTTTCACGGCGGCGCTACTTTATCTGCACCACATCCGCTGGCGGTGGCGACTGGTAATTATCAATATGGTGCGCGATAACCAAAAGCAGTGCGGAAATCCCAAAAACAATCCAGCCAATAAGTTCTACAATACGGGTAAAAACAGTCGTCATAACACTTCAATATCCTTTGAACACAGTGGGAAATGTTACTCTATGGTCAGCAGATCACAAGGGGTATCTGTCTGATTTTTCACGCATGCGGTAAAACCGTAAGTGGAAAAATGATAAGTTTGAGTCGCGGTTTGTAAGAATATTCTCATTAACCAGATATTGACATCAGCTGAATAAGCGAGGCGGTAACATGAGTGATGCGATCCGGGTGGGGCTGGTGGGCTATGGCTACGCCAGCAAAACGTTTCATGCGCCGTTAATCAGCGGCACGTCGGGCCTGGCGCTGACGACGGTCTCCAGCAGCGACGCGGCCAAAGTTCATGCCGACTGGCCTGGCGTGAAGGTGGTCAGTGCGGCGAGTGAATTGCTGAACGACCCGGAGATCGATCTGGTGGTCATCGCCACGCCGAACGACACGCACTTCCCACTGGCGAAAGCGGCGCTGGAGGCCGGGAAGCACGTGGTGGTGGATAAACCCTTTACCGTGACACTGTCACAGGCTCGCGAGCTGGAGAGCCTGGCGAAGCACTGGGGTCGGGTGCTGTCGGTATTTCACAACCGGCGCTGGGACAGTGATTTCTTAACGGTCAGAACGTTGATCAACGAAGGCCAGCTGGGAGAGGTGGGTTACTTCGAATCACATTTCGACCGTTTCCGGCCGCAGGTGCGCCAGCGCTGGCGGGAGCAGGCGGGCCCCGGGAGCGGAATTTGGTATGATCTTGGACCGCATCTGCTCGACCAGGCGGTGGCGCTGTTTGGTCTGCCGGTGAGCATCACGGTCGATCTCGCTCAGCTTCGGCCCGGCGCGCAATCCACCGACTATTTTCACGCGGTGCTGGCCTATCCCCAGCGGCGGGTGGTGCTGCACGGCACATTGCTCGCCGCCGCGGAGAGCGCGCGCTTTATCGTCCACGGCTCGCGGGCCAGCTATATCAAGTACGGTCTCGACCCGCAGGAGGAGCGGTTGAAAAATGGCGAACGTTTGCCGCAGGAGGACTGGGGGTATGATATGCGTGACGGTACTCTCACTCGCGTCGAAGGCGACGAACGCAGCGAGGAGACGTGGCTGACGCTGCCGGGCAATTATCCCGCTTACTATGCCGCTATCCGCGATGCGCTCAACGGAGTGGGAGAAAATCCGGTCCCGGCCAGCGAGGCGATTCAGATCATGACCCTGATTGAGCTCGGTATTGAGTCGGCCCGGCACCGCGCCACGCTCAGCCTGGTGTGAAAAATAGCCCGGCAGCGCGGCTGCCGGGCCGGTAATCAGCCTTTGGCCACCCGCTGAATGAGCGAGGCTTTTTCCTGTTCGCTGAGAAACGCCTGAGTCAGTCCGTTGATCTGCGCCTGGCGGATCTGCTCCCGGCTCAGCCCCGCCGCCGGCGCCGCCACGGTGTATTCGTGGATAATGTCGACCCCCTGGACCGCCGGATCGTCAGTGTTGAGGCTCGCCAGCACGCCGTGCTCAAGGAACTGCTTCAGCGGATGCTGGGCCAGAGAGGGCACGGTGCTGGTTTGCACGTTCGAGGTGAGGCAGGACTCAATCCCGATGCGGTGCTCGGCCAGATAGTCCATCAGGGCGGGATCCTGTACCGCTTTTACCCCATGGCCGATGCGCTCGGCGCCCAGTTCACGGATGGCCTGCCAGATACTTTCCGGGCCGGCCGCTTCGCCAGCGTGGACAGTGATATGCCACCCGGCATCGCGGGCCTGGTTAAAATGACTGAGGAACAGCGCCCCCGGGAATCCCAGCTCATCGCCAGCGAGGTCGAGGGCGGTGATGCCATCGCGGTGGGCGAGCAGGGCCGCCAGCTCTTCCTGGCAGGCCGCTTCGCCAAAGGTGCGGCTTAAAATGCCGATCAGGCGGGCATCGACCTGGAAATCGCGGCACCCTTCACGTACCCCGGCGATCACTGCCTCTACCACGCCGTCGACCGGCAGCTGGTGGGTCATCGCCATATAGCGGGGGGAGAAGCGCAGCTCCACGTAGTGCAGGCCATTGCGCGCCGCGTCTTCGACGTTCTCATACGCCACGCGACGGCAGGCTTCCAGCGAGGCCAGGACTTTCACCCCCCAGTCGAGCTTGGCGAGAAAACTGACCAGATCGGGCTCCAGGCTGGTGACCTGGACGTGGGGACGCAGCGTGTCAAGGGTGGTAGCGGGAAGGGTGATGTTAAACTCGCGGCCAAGATCGAGGATGGTTTGGGCCCGGATGTTACCGTCAAGGTGGCGGTGAATGTCGGTTAATGGCAATGAGGAATCAATCATGGTCGCACTCTTTTTTTAGTTAAAGTGCACGTCATTATACAACAGATACCTAACGCTTTAAAACGATTGAAAAAAGGCAAAAGAAACAAACGCCTGCGCCAGGCCCGGCCGGCGCAGCAGAATGCGGCGCATAATCATTTACATTTATATTTTATTTGAATGTATTCATGTTACATATTAAATTCTGCTTACTTTATCGACGATGAGGCAGGGATGCGAATGTGGAAAGCGTAATCCATAATAATATTGAGGGTTTTCTGCTGTTGTTATTAAGCATGTGGCCCATTCTGTTGGTGGTATTCGTTGGCGTCGCCATCTCCTTCTATACCATGCTGTTACGCAAAACGGCGCTGGCCTGCCTGCTGTTCGCCGTCGCCATCGGCGCCGCAGGCTGGAGCTTTGCCTGACGCCAGGCCTCAGGGTTTATCCAGCAGGCTCATACTGGAGGTGGCGGCGCCATCATTCAGATTGGACGGCGAATGCCAGTCGCGGCCCGCCAGGGCGCTGTCTCCCTGACCGCTGCTGGCGACGCTGTCCTGCTGCGTCGACAGCGTTGACCCTTCAAGCGCTTCCTCTGCCCCCGACTGGTCGGGCAGAGAACTGCTATACCCGCCATTGTTCGAATACGTATCCATACCGTTGACTTCATTCGGCACCGTGTCGGTGGTGGTCCCGTCATCGTTAATGCAAAATGAGCCGCCGATGCCGTTAGGCTGACAGTCCGCGGCGAAAGTCGGGCTGGCCAACGCGGTCAGCAGCAATAGCGGTAAGCTAATTTTCTTCATTTTTTATCTCCATACGCAGCGTGGCCGACAGATGTTCTCAACTATAGAGGGGAGAGCACGGCGGCAGGTAACAAAACTGTTTAATTTTGTAATAGCTCATGGTATCCGGCGCCCGTTCGCGTGGCCCGGGCGCAGCGGCTCGGCACAATGCGGTAATCATTTGTTAATTCAACGTAAAGGTTAATGAAAATTTAAGGGAAGGCCGCTATGTTGGCAGCATCACACTTTCCATTAAGGATATTCCATGCGCGATAAATATTCCGGCCTGCAGATTGGCATCCACTGGCTGGTCTTCTTGCTGGTGGTGGCGGCCTATGCGGCGATGGAGCTGCGCGGATTTTTCCCCCGCAGCGATCGGCCGCTGATTAATATGATTCATGTTTCCTGCGGGATCGCCATTTGCGTGCTGATGGCGGCGCGTCTGCTGGTGCGGCTGAAAACGCCGACGCCGCCGATCGTGCCGAAGCCGTCGCCAATGATGACCGGTTTCGCCCATCTCGGCCATCTGGTTATTTATCTGCTGTTTATTGCCCTGCCGCTGATCGGCATGGTGATGATGTACTGGCGCGGGAATCCCTGGTACGCCTTTGGCCTGACGATGCCGTATGCCCCGCAGAGCGATTTTGAGCGGGTGGACACCCTGAAAGCGATCCATGAATGGTTAGCGAATGCCGGTTACTTCGTGATTGGCCTGCATGCCTTTGCCGCGCTGCTCCATCATTACTGGTGGAAAGATAATACCCTGCTGCGAATGATGCCCCGTAAGCGCTGAATCATTCGCTTCAATATTCAGACCCCGTCCCGCGACGGGGTTTTTTTTGCCTTTGCGGCTAATAAAATATAGTATACCCCCCTATATGATACGGAGGCGTTATCGTGCCACATTCACCTGAAGATAAAAAACGGGCCCTCAGCCGCGTACGCCGCATCCGCGGTCAGGTTGAAGCCCTTGAACGCGCGCTGGAGTCCGGCGAACCCTGTATGACTATCCTGCAGCAGATCGCCTCGATTCGCGGGGCGGCAAACGGTCTGATGGGCGAAATGGTGGAGATCCACCTGCAGGACGAGCTGGTCAGCGGCGACACCACCCCGGACCAGCGGGCCGCGAGAATGGCAGAGGTCGGTCATCTGCTACGATCTTATTTAAAATAACATCACGACGAGGAAGAGACAGTTATGAAATCACGCGCAGCAGTGGCCTTTGGCCCCGGTCAGCCGTTAAAAATCGTAGAGATTGACGTCGCGCCGCCGAAAAAAGGCGAAGTTCTGGTGAAAATCACCCATACCGGCGTGTGCCATACCGATGCCTTCACCCTTTCCGGCGACGATCCGGAAGGCGTCTTCCCGGCGGTGCTGGGCCATGAAGGCGGCGGCGTGGTCGTGGAAGTGGGCGAGGGCGTCACCAGCCTTAAGCCGGGTGATCATGTCATCCCGCTGTATACCGCCGAATGCGGCGAGTGCAAGTTCTGTAAGTCGGGTAAAACCAATCTCTGTCAGGCGGTACGCGCCACCCAGGGCAAAGGGCTGATGCCGGACGGCACCACCCGTTTCTCGTATAACGGCGAACCGATTTATCACTACATGGGCACCAGCACCTTCAGCGAATACACGGTCTGCGCTGAGATCTCGCTGGCGAAAGTCAATCCGCAGGCGCCGCTGGATAAAGTGTGTCTGCTGGGCTGCGGCGTGACCACCGGCATCGGCGCGGTGCATAACACGGCGAAGGTTAAGCCTGGGGATACCGTCGCGGTCTTTGGTCTGGGCGGCATCGGCCTGGCGGTGATCCAGGGCGCCGTGCAGGCGCAAGCCGGGCGCATTCTGGCGGTCGATACTAACCCGGATAAGTTCACTCTCGCGAAAGAGATGGGGGCTACCGACTTTATCAACCCCAACGACTACGATAAGCCCATTCAGGATGTGATCGTTGAGCTGACCGACGGCGGGGTGGATTTCAGCTTCGAGTGCATCGGTAATGTCAATGTGATGCGCGCGGCGCTGGAATGCTGCCATAAAGGCTGGGGCGAGAGCGTCATTATCGGCGTGGCCGGCGCAGGGCAGGAGATCAAGACCCGTCCGTTCCAGCTGGTGACTGGCCGGGTGTGGCGCGGCTCCGCCTTTGGCGGCGTGAAAGGCCGTAGCCAGCTGCCGGGAATGGTAGAAGACGCGATGGCGGGTAAAATTCGCCTCGACCCGTTTATTACTCATCGCCTGCCGCTGGCGCAAATTAACGAGGCCTTTGACCTGATGCATGAAGGCAAATCGATTCGCACCGTGATCCACTTTGGCGACCAGTAATCGCTAACGCGCAAGGCGTTTCGTCAGCAGCAAAAAAGGGCCCGAATGGGCCCTTTTGCTTAGGTCAATCAGTGATGGTCAGGAAGCGCGTAGGCGATAATGTAATCGCCGCGATCCGGAGACTGACGGGCGCCGCCCGCATTGATAATGATGTACTGCTTACCGGTTTTCGGCGACACGTAGGTCATCGGGCCGGACTGACTGCCAACCGGCAGACGGGATTTCCAGATCTCCTTTCCGTTAGCGGTATCAAAGGCGCGCAGGTAGAAATCCTGGGTGCCGGCGAAGAACAGCAGCCCGGACTGCGTCGCCAGCGACGCGCCAAGGGTCGGCATACCGATCGGAATCGGCATATGCATGCGGATCCCCAGCGGCCCGGTATCCTCTACGGTGCCTACCGGCACCTGCCACACCAGTTTCCCGGTTTTCAGATCCACAGCGGACATGGTGCCGAAAGGCGGTTTCTGGCACGGAATGCCCAGCGGCGACAGGAAACGTTCGCGCATGGCGCCAAACGGCGTGCCTTCCATCGGCACGATGCCCATCTCAATGCCGCTGGCGTCTTTCGCTACCTTTTCGCGCGGCACCATATAGTTGGCGAGACCGAGACGCATATCGTTAACGAACATCAGGCTGTTGTTGGGATCCACCGAGACGCTGCCCCAGTTCATGCCGCCGAGCGAGCCCGGGAACTGCAGGGAGCGGTCTTCCCCCGGCGGGGTAAAGACCCCCTGGTGGCGCATCTCTTTGAACTGGATACGGCACAGCAGCAGGTCGATCGGCGTCGCGCCCCACATATCGGACTCGGTCAGCGTCTGGTTGCCGATCATCGGCATTCCCACCGAGTAAGGCTGCGTCGGCGAGTAGCGCTCGCCTTTGACGTTGCCCACCGGCACCGGCCGCTCTTCCACTTTCGCCACCGGCTCGCCGGTTTCGCGGTTGAGCATAAAGATCATGCCCTGCTTGCTGGTCTGCACCAGCACCGGGGTGGTGCCGCCCTTGCCGTCAGGCAGATCGTACAGCAGCGGCTGAGACGGCAGATCAAAGTCCCACAGGTCGTGGTGGGTGGTCTGGAAGTGCCAGCGTACCTGGCCGGTCGCGGCATCCACAGCGACGATAGAGGAGCTGTATTTGTCGTCCAGCGCGGTTCGTTCGCCGCCGAAGAAGTCTGGCGTAGCGTTGCCGGTCGGCAGATAGATCAGGTTCAGCTTCGCGTCGTAAGACATCGCCGACCAGACGTTCGGCGTGCCGCGCGTATAGGTCTGGCCCTCCGGCGGTACGCCGGTCAGCGCCGGATTACCCGGATCCCACGCCCAGGCCAGTTTACCGGTATGGACGTCAAACGCGCGGACCACCCCCGGCGGTTCGCCGGTAGAGTAGTTATCCGCGACGCGGCCGCCCACCACCACCACATTGCCCGCGACCAGCGGGGTGGAGGTCTGTTGATAGTAGCCCGCTTTGACTTCGCCCATTCCGACGCTGAGGTCGACAATACCGCGATCGCCGAAGCTCTCGCACAGTTTGCCGGTGTCGGCATCAATGGCGATCAGGCGGGCATCGATCGTCGGCAGGAACAGACGACGGGAGCAGGCGGCAGGCTGGGCGCCTGACGCTGGCGTCGTCTGCGCCTGGCTATCTTCGTAATAGCCTAAGCCGCGGCAGCGCTGCCAGTTAGGCGAAGAGGATTTGGAGTCATAGCGCCATTTCTCTTTGCCGCTGTCGACATCCAGCGCCAGCACTTTGCTGTATGGGGTACAGACGTAAAGGGTATCGCCAATCTGCAGCGGGGTATTCTGATCTTCCGCGCCGGAGCCATTGCTCTGCGGAATATCCCCAGTATGCGCCACCCAGGCTACCTGCAGCTGGTTGACGTTGTGCTTGTTGATTTGATCGAGAGCGGCGAAGCGGTCGCCGTGGGTGGTGTTGCCCCAGTGCGCCCAGTTTTTCTGCTCTTCGCCCGGTGCGACGGGTTTCACCGGTACCGCTTCCGTGGCGCTGACCAGCGGTTCGGATTTAAACATCCAGCCAAAGCTTCCCGCCAGCGCCACGGCGAGCACGGCGGCGATGGCAAAAGCCGGGCCTTTTTTCGCCGGCGGGCTGGCGAGGAAAGGCCAGACCAGGGCGGCGAGAAAGGCCAGCACGCCAAGGGCGAACAGGCGCGAGAAGAGCGGCCAGAAGTTCCAGCCAGCGTCGCCGATCGCCCAGATCACTGAGGCGATAAACGCCACGGCGTACAGCAAAATCCCGCCGCGGCGGTGACGGAAAATTAGCACTGCCGCGATAACCATCACCACGCCCATCAGCGCAAAGTACAGCGTGCCGCCGACGAGAGCCAGTTTTGCCCCCAGAATACCGATAGCCAGACCGATGATCAGCATCAGTCCGGCGAGAAGCCACTGCAGGATCCGGGGGAATCCGCGCGGCGCGTTGCCAGTTGTCATGAAATCTCCTTAACCACACCAGCCACCTCATTACGAACCAAATGAAACAAAGTTATTTTGTTTTATTTTTGAATGAAGTGGTTTTTATCTTCATAAAGCCAAATTTATTGCCTGCTTTGATTTCATATGAACCATTTGGTGAAATCGCGATATGATAGATCTGTTAAAGAAATTTGCGCAAATGTTAATAAATAATTTCGCACTAAATGATTATTTTGCTGAATGTGTCTCAGTCGGCGTCGGCTCCCCGGCCGCGACGGGCCGGGGGAGCGGCGGATCAGGCAGGCATTGATTTACGAATAGCGCTGAGCAGGGTGTGCGTCCCGGGGGTCAGCGTCGCATCGACGCGGGTTAAAATGCCGATGGGCTCCCCGGCGCCCTGGGTGGCAATCGGCAGGGCGGTTAGTACGCCACGGCGAAGATCGTCTTTCACCGCCCCGGAAGGGACGAACCAGACATAGTCAAAATCAACCGTTAGCTGGCGCGACAGGGAAGCGGACAGAGTCTCGATGCAACCGGCGGGCATTTTACACCCCTGGCTCTGGAGCAGCGCTTCGGCGTTTTGCCGCGGCACGGTGCCCTTTGGCGAGACCACCACCGGCCACTCCATCACCCGACTGAGGGTCACCGTCTCCTGCAGCAGGGGATGTCCCGGACGAACCACCAGCTTAAGGGATTCCAGGAACAGCAGTTCGTAATGCAGGCCGCTCATCAGCTCCGGATCGGACATCCGTCCGATGCCGATGTCGATCTCCCCGGACTTTAACCCGGCGAGCAGCATGGTGTTGTTCATGGTGGCGACCTGCAGCGTGATATCTTTTTGCTGCTTATGGAACTGGCCGATCACCGTCGGCAGGATCCCCAGCGCGGCGGTAGGCAGCGCGCCGATGCGTACAATATCGTTATTCAGGCCCTCTTTACGGTTCAGCGCCTGGCCCGCCGAGTTAAGGGCATCAAGCACCTTCACGGCATGAGTCAGAAACTGTTCCCCGACCAGGGTCAGCTGCGCCCCCAGACGTCCCCGCTCAAACAGACGGGTACCGGTCAGCTGTTCAAGCTCGTTAAGCGTTTTTGAAAGTGCTGGCTGGCTCAGATTTAAAGTTTCAGCCGCGCGCCCCAGCGTTCCCTGTTGAGCGACGGCCACGAAGGTGTGTAGATGGCGCAAGCGAATGCGCTGACTGAAGAGACCATTTTTTTCCATAGTAAGATGATGTTAAAAACACAGCGGTGAAAGAGACAAGCGGCCTTGTTTAAATTTGATAACCAGATAGCAAAATATTTTTAACATTTGAGCTGATTACATTACAAGATCTTTCCCTATGGTTTAACACGCCGTCGCCCCGGCAGTGCGGGGCGACGGCGGTGGTCAGCATGGCCGCTAGATATCGAAAAAGACGGTTTCGTTCTCGCCCTGCAGATAAATGTCGAAACGATAGACCACTTCCGCACCGCGAACTTCGCGCTCAGCGATTAAGGTTTTGCGTCTCACCTCCCACTCGATGAGATTCAGCACCGGGTCGCTGGCGTTGGCCTCGTGCTCATCGGCAAAATACATCCGCGTATTGAGGCCAATATTGATCCCCCGGGCCACCACCCACAGATTGACGTGCGGCGCCATCAGACGGCCATCGCGGCCAACCACCGCGCCGGGCTTGATGGTTTCAAAGCGCCAGACGCCGGAGGTGAAGTCAGAGCAGGTGCGTCCCCAGCCGCGAAATCCCGGGTCGACCGCTTTCTGCTGCTGACGATCGTCAGGATGGTTATAGCGTCCCGCGGCGTTGGCCTGCCAGATCTCCAGCAGCACATCGCGGACTGGGGTTCCGGAGCCGTCGATAACCCGGCCTTCAATGGTGATCCGTTCTCCGACGGTATCGGCGGTGGTGAGAACCGTACCAAAATTTTTCTCAAAAATATGGAAACCCGCGGCGTCCGGCGCCAGACCAATATGAACATAGGGTCCCGCGGTCTGCGAGGCGGTTTCAGGCAGATACTCTTTCATCGGGCGGCCCCCTGAGTGCGATTTTCAAACAGCGTGGCGCGATGGCCGCGCAGAACAAGGTCGAAGCGGTAGGCCAGACAATCCAGCGGCACGGCGGCGTGCATGTCCAGCTCGGCGATCAGGGTGCGCACGGCGTCGTCATTATTAATGGTTCTGACGATCGGGCACTGCTTGATCAGCGGGTCGCCTTCGAAATACATCTGGGTGATCAGGCGCTGGGCCCAGGCGTCGCCCGAGAGCGAGAAATGAATATGCGCCGGACGCCAGTCGCTGGCCTGGTTGCGCCAGGGGTAGGGGCCGGGCTTGATGGTGCGAAAACAGTAATAGCCGTTCTCGTCGGTCAGCACCCGGCCGCAGCCGCCGAAGTTCGGGTCAATCGGCGCCAGATACTGATCTTTTTTATGTCGATAGCGGCCGCCGGCATTGGCCTGCCAGACTTCCACCAGGGTGTTTTTCATCGGTCGGCCGAAGCCATCCCGCACGTAGCCGTGCACAATGATCCGCTCGCCAATCGGCAGGCCTTCTTTGGCATAGTTAAGGATAAGGTCATTATCCAGCGGACCCAGGTCGTCGCGGCTAAACACCGGGCCGGTGATCTCCGACAGCGAGTTCTGCAGGGAGATCAGGGCGTTTTTCGGGGAGCGCAGGACGCTGGTTTTATAGCCCGGGGCGTAAGCGGGCGGGTGACTACTGTAATCGCGATGGATAACCTCGCGCGGGGACCATTTATCGTTCATCGGGTACTCCGTATAGAGGGTAGAGGGGCATGTTGTTGTAATGTCGCCAGAAACAGTGTGTGTAAATGTATTGTTAATTTAAAGTGAAATTACCGGGTGTTTTTCATAACCATCGGTTATGTTCTGCGCTATGCCCGTGACCGGAAGCAGGTTATCGCCATCACAGTTTGTAAATTCTTCCCCCCGCCGGGAGGCAGCTTTCCTACACTCCAGGAAGTATTCACTGGAGGTAACACATCATGGCGAACACCATCACGGCTGATGAGATTCGGGAGCACTTTTCGCAGGCCATGTCGGCCATGTACCAGCAGGAAGTTCCGCAGTACGGGACGCTGCTGGAGCTGGTGGCTGACGTCAACCTGGCGGTACTGGAAAATAATCCGAAGCTGCATGAACAACTGGCCAACGCCGACGAGCTGGCGCGCCTGAACGTTGAGCGCCACGGGGCGATCCGCGTGGGCACAGCGGAGGAACTGGCGACGCTGCGTCGCATGTTTGCCATTATGGGGATGTATCCCGTCAGCTATTACGATCTCTCGCAGGCCGGCGTGCCGGTTCACTCCACGGCGTTTCGTCCTGTCGACGATGCCGCGCTGGCGCGCAATCCGTTTCGGGTTTTTACCTCGCTGCTGCGTCTGGAGCTGATCGAAAACCGCGCTCTGCGCGAGCGGGCCGAGGCGATCCTCGCCCGGCGCAACATATTCACTCCCCGCTGCCTGGCGCTGATCGCCCGGCACGAGGCCGAAGGGGCGTTCACCCCTGCGGAAGCTCGCGAGTTTGTGCAGGAGGCGCTGGAGACCTTCCGTTGGCACCGGCATGCCACCGTCGATGAGGAGACCTACCATGCGCTGCATCGCGAGCATCGCCTGATTGCCGATGTGGTCTGCTTCCCGGGATGCCATATCAACCACCTCACGCCGCGGACGCTGGATATTGACCGCGCGCAGGCCCTGATGCCGGAGTGCGGTATTGAGCCAAAGGCCCTGATCGAAGGTCCGCCGCGCCGGGAGGTACCGATCCTCCTGCGGCAGACCAGCTTCAAAGCGCTCGAGGAGCCGGTGATGTTCGCCGGCGAACACCGCGGCACCCACAGCGCCCGCTTTGGCGAAATTGAGCAGCGCGGCGTGGCGCTGACGCCGAAAGGGCGCGCGCTGTACGACCGGCTGCTGCAGGCGGCAGGGACCGGCAAAGACAATCTCAGCCACCAGCTGCATCTGCAGGAGGTGTTCCGCGAATTTCCCGACAGCGAATTTCTGCTGCGTCAGCAGGGGCTGGCCTGGTTTCGCTACCGCCTGACGCCGGCTGGCGAGGCCCATCGCCAGGCGTTTCGCCCGGGCGACGATCCCCAGCCGCTGATCGAGCGCGGATGGGTGGTGGCCCAGCCCATCGTCTATGAGGATTTTTTACCGGTCAGCGCGGCGGGCATTTTTCAGTCCAATCTGGGTAACGAAACCCAGGCGCGCAGCCACGGGAATGCCAGCCGCGAAGCCTTTGAGGCGGCGCTGGGCTGCCCGGTGCAGGATGAGTTTGAACTGTACCGGCAGGCGGAGGAGCGCAGCAAACGACGTTGCGGTCTTCTGTAAAATCAGTACCCTGCTGGCATCAGCCTTACAGGGAGCAGGTTATGCAACATCCGTCGAAACCGTTGGCGAAAACCCGGCAGGGCACGCTGGCCGGGAGCGCAGAGCAGGGGATCCATATCTGGCGCGGCATTCCGTACGCCGCGCCGCCCGTGGGGCCGCTGCGCTGGCGCGCGCCGCAGCCTCCCGCCCGCTGGCATGGCGTGCGTCAGGCCGACGCCTTTTCCGCCGCCAGCTGGCAGGACATTGACTACTGCCGCGAACTTGGCGGCGGGGATCCCGGCCGCTTCAGCGAAGACTGTCTCTATCTCAACGTCTGGGCCCCCGCCAGCGCAGCGCAGCCGCTGCCGGTGATGGTCTGGTTGCACGGCGGCGGGTTTACCATCGGCGCCGGCAGCCTGCCGCCTTACGATGGCCTGGCGCTGGCCAGCCGCGACGTGGTGGTGGTGACGGTCAACTACCGACTGGGCCATCTTGGCTTTTTCGCCCATCCGGCACTGGAGGAAGAGGCGGGCGAGCGTCTGTATAACTTCGCGCTGCTCGACCAGATCGCCGCCCTGCAGTGGGTCCAGGAGAATATTCACGCCTTCGGCGGCGACGCCGCCAACGTTACGCTGTTTGGCGAATCCGCCGGGGCGCGCAGCGTGCTGTCGCTGATGGCCTCGCCGAAAGCGAAAGGATTGTTCCATAAAGCGATTATTCAGAGCGGGTATACCTTACCCGACCTGCCGCGAGAAAAGGCGCTGGAGAAAGGCCGCCTGCTGGCGGAACGCTTCGCCTTGCCGCAGGCCAGCGCTGAACAACTGCGGGCGATCCCGGCGGAGGCCTTCTGGTCGCTAACCGCCCCGCTGAATATCGGGCCAGCGCCCATCGCCGGCGATGTGGTGCTTCCGCAGCCGATGCTGGAGACCTTTTTTGCCGGGCGCCAGCATCCGATGCCGGTGATGATCGGATCCAACAGCGATGAAGCCAGCGTGATGGCGGTGTTTGGCGTCGATATCGCCGGGCAGATCCAGAAGCTGCGCCGCGAGCGCCGTCTGGGACTGGGACTGATCAAACTCCTCTATCCCGGCGTGAAGGGGGATGAAGCGCTGGGGCGGGAAGTCTGTCGGGATATGGCGTTTACCACCCTCGGCTATGTGGTGATGCAGGCCCAGCAGCGCGTGGGCCAGCCATGCTGGCGGTACTGGTTCGATTATGTGGCGGAAGCGGAGCATGATGTCTATCCGCACGGCGCCTGGCACGGCAACGAGGTGCCCTACGTGTTTGATAACCTGCGGCTCACCGACCCGGTGCGGCAGTATGCCAGTGAAGCGGATCTGGCCTTCGCCGCTCAGGTCGCTGACTACTGGGCCCAGTTTGCCCGCGTCGCCAGCGGCGAGCAGGTGCTTGCCGGCGCGGTGCGCTGGCCGGCGTGCGTGCGCGGACGGGATCGTCTGCTGCGCATTGGCCTGCATAAGCGTGCCGGCTTTAAAGTGGAGAATCGCTTTATGCGCGCCCGGCTGGCGCTGTTTCGCCGGGTGATGAAGCATCACGTGACCCTCGAATAAAGGGGATGGGTCGCGGCTCAGCAGGGCGCGGCCCTGCTGCAGGCCGCGGGCGGCTAAGAAACGCCCCGGCGATGAGACGGGATGAGTGCTGTCCGCTTTGTTTGCAGGCGGGCCCTGGGCTGGATATAGCGCTCTCCCTCCGCCGGTGATGAAAAAACAGCCTGTTCTGGTAGACAGGGCTTTTTTACCGTTTTTCTGCGGGCAACAATTGGATTATTAATCGTTTTTGTCTAGAGTGGGCGGAAATTATCACGCAGCGTGATGACGCGTTGCGAATCAATTCACCCGTGCAGAAGGACGCTTTCTCAGGCATGAACCGCAGACGTTTTCTTAAATCTTCCATGGCTGTTGCCGCCGTATGCGGAACGTCAGGAGTCGCTTCCTTATTCAGTCAGGCCGCGTTTGCTGAAGACGCGGGCATTGCCGACGGGCAGACACGCCGTTTTGATTATGCCGTGCTGCAGGCGATGGCTCACGATCTGGCGCGCCAGCCGTGGGGCGGCGCCCCGCGCGATCTGCCGCCGACGCTGGCCAATCTCACCCCGCAGGCTTATAACAGCATCCAGTATGACGCCAACCACTCGCTGTGGAACAATATTGAAGAACGCAAACTGGATATCCAGTTTTTCCACGTCGGGATGGGGTTCCGTCGCCGCGTGCGCATGTTCTCTTTAGACGCCGCCACCCAGCAGGCGCGCGAGATACACTTCCGTCCGGAGCTGTTCAAGTACAATGACGCCGGGGTGGATACCCGCCAGCTGGAAGGCCAGTCCGACCTCGGCTTCGCCGGGTTCCGGGTATTTAAAGCGCCTGAGCTGGCGCGCCGGGATATCGTGGCGTTTCTCGGCGCCAGCTATTTCCGCGCGGTAGACAGCACCTACCAGTATGGCCTCTCGGCCCGTGGGCTGGCGGTGGATACCTTTACCGATACCCCGGAAGAGTTCCCCGATTTCACCTCTTTCTGGTTCGAAACGGTCAAAGGAGACGCCACGGTATTCACCGTTTACGCTCTGCTGGACAGCCCGAGCATCACTGGCGCCTACAAGTTCACCATCCACTGCCAGGATACCCAGGTCATTATGGACGTGGAGAACCATCTCTACGCCCGCAAGGATATCAAACAGCTGGGTATCGCGCCGATGACCAGCATGTTCAGCTGCGGCAACAACGAGCGTCGGATGTGCGATACCATCCACCCGCAGATCCACGACTCCGATCGGCTGTCGATGTGGCTGGGCAACGGCGAATGGGTCTGCCGGCCGCTGAACAACCCGCAGAAGCTGCAGTTCAACGCCTTCCAGGACAAGAACCCGCGCGGTTTTGGTCTGCTGCAGCTGGACCGCGATTTCTCCCACTACCAGGACGTGATGGGCTGGTATAACAAGCGTCCCAGCCTGTGGGTGGAGCCGCGTAACCAGTGGGGCAAAGGGGCGGTCAGCCTGATGGAGATCCCGACCACCGGTGAAACGCTGGATAACATCGTCTGCTTCTGGCAGCCGGAAAAGGCGGTGAAGGCGGGCGACGAACTGGACTTCCGCTACCGTCTCTACTGGAGCGCGCAGCCGCCGGTGAGCACCCCGCTGGCGCGTGTGCTCGCCACCCGCACCGGGATGGGGGGCTTCCCGGAGGGATGGGCGCCGGGGGAACACTACCCGGACAAGTGGGCGCGTCGTTTTGCCATCGACTTTGTCGGCGGCGATCTGAAAGCGGCCGCGCCGCGCGGTATTGAACCGGTGATCACCCTCTCCAGCGGCGAAGCGAAGCAGATTGAGATCCTCTACGTCGAGCCGTTCGATGGCTACCGGATCCTCTTCGACTGGTATCCGACCTCCGACTCGACCGACCCGGTGGAGATGCGTCTGTTCCTGCGCTGTCAGGGAGAAGCCATCAGCGAAACCTGGCTCTATCAGTACTTCCCGCCGGCGCCGGATAAACGTAACTACGTCGACGACCGGATCATGAAATAACCCCGTGACAGCCGTGGCCCCCAGGCACCACCTGCGGGCCCGTAGAGAGCCCCATGACCACAGACATTCCAGCAGTACCTGAGTCGATCCCGGTGACCGAGGGACTGACGCTTACCGCCATTGATGAGCGTTACGTCAGCGACCTGCACCAGCTGGTGGTGAAAAACCAGCGCTGGCTACAGCAGTCGCTCAGCTGGGCCGGAGAGGTGCGCAGCGAAGAGGAGACCCGCCGCCATGTACAGGGTAACGTGATGCTGCACCAGCGGGATTACGCCAAAATGTTTTTGCTGTTTCTCGATAAGCGGCCGATTGGCGTTCTGTCGTTCAACCAGATCGAGCCGCAGAATAAGACGGCCTATATTGGCTATTGGATCGATGAAGATTGCCAGGGGCAGGGGTATCTGTCCCGTTCCCTGCAGGCCTTTATCCACTATTATGCACGCAGCGGGCTGGTGCGCCGGTTTGTAATCAAATGTCGGGTGGCGAATACCCGTAGCAACCAGGTGGCGTTGCGTAACGGGTTTGTTCTGGAAGGCTGTCTCCGGCAGGCCGAGTATCTGAACGGCAGCTATGACGATCAGAATATCTACGCCCGCATTATTGACCGCGACGAGGCGCTACAGGGCGCCTAACAGCGGCGTTCGGGTGATCTGCTGCTGGCCGTCGAGGGTCTTCGGGCCGCGCAGGCGAATGGCTTCTCCTTCCCGCGCGGCGATCTGCACCTCGTCCCCAAGCGTGACCTGGTGCTCAACGATCACATCGCCGACGATGACAGCCCGACCCTGGATCAGCACGTCGTCGTCAAGCAGAATCGGTCCACCGCGCAGCTGCGCCTCGCCGCCCACCATCGCCCGGTGCTTTAGCAGACAGTTACCTTCAATCACCGCATTCTCCGCAACCTGGGAACTGTAGCGCACAGTGGGAATGGCATCCTCGCCGCGACCCGCGATCAGACGGGCATGCCCGTAAATCCGCGCGTTATCGCACACCCAAACGTCATTCTCCTCGTTTCCCTCAAGCCTGGCGTGGTCAAAGACTTCCGCCCGATGTTCGACAAAAGCGTGCTCGACGTAGGCCTCGCCATAGATCTGCGCCTGATGGAGAATGCGCGACGCGCTGACGGTGGCTCGCTGATAAATCTGCAGCACTTTGTCGCGGTCGGCGGTCAGCCCGCGGGCGGCAATCACCTGACAGTGGGGCAGAAGACGCGCCTCGTCGGCGAGGCGACAGTCACCGCGCACCGTACTCAGGCTAATCGTGACGTTGTCACCAATCTGCGCGTGATGGCTGATCTGCGAGGCGTGAATGGATGCCCGTCCGCTGATGATAGCCCCATGGCTGACCTCGCAGGGGCCATGGAGTCGGGCATCGTCGAGGATGCGCGCCCCGGCGAAGACCACGCTGTTGGCATCGTAGATCCAGCACTCTCCCTGCTGGCTGAGAGCGCTTTCCTCCTCCACCCAGCCGCCTTCGCTGCCCGCTTTGACGTCAGCGAAATCGATAAGCGCCACGATCTGGCGCAGGATGACGCACTGTTTGCCATCCTCTGCCTGGTAACAATACTGCCGGGTCTGTTCGCTGAGACGGTATTTACGCATTCCCGATCCTCATTACTTATGGTTAACATAAACATAGCAAAGATCGCCGTAGCGCGTGGGATAAGGTTCCTTTAGAATGCAACTTCAAATTAAATTGATATCATCAATAAAATGAACAAAACGCATACATCGCGGCAGGTGCTGAATCTGCCGGCGGGTTACTTTGGCATGGTGCTCGGCACCATCGGGATGGGCTTTGCCTGGCGTTACGCCAGCACCCTCTGGCCGGTCAGCCGCAGCATTGGTGATGGGCTGGTGACGCTGGCGATGGCGATGTGGGTCCTGCTCAGCATGGCGTTTATCAGCCGGGCGATCCGCTTTCCGGCGAGTGTGCTGCAGGAGATGCGACATCCCGTCAGCAGCAGCTTCGTCAGCCTGTTTCCCGCCACTACCTTGCTGGTATCGATTGGTCTGGTACCCTGGTGCCGGCCGCTGGCCATCGGGCTGTTTGTGCCGGGCGTGGCGCTGCAGCTCGCCTATGCCGCCTGGCAAAGCGGCGGCCTGTGGCGGGGAAACCATCCTCGCGAGGCCACCACGCCGGGGCTGTATCTGCCTACGGTGGCGAATAATTTTATCAGCGCGATGGCCTGCGGCGCGCTGGGGTTTACCGACGCCGGACTGGTGTTCCTTGGCGCCGGAGTCTTCTCCTGGCTGAGCCTTGAGCCGGCTATCCTCCATCGTCTGCGCAGCGCAGGCGAACTGCCGACCGCGCTGCGCACGTCGTTGGGGATCCAGCTGGCGCCTGCGCTGGTGGCCTGCAGCGCCTGGCTCAGCGTCAACGGCGGGGAGGCTGATACCTTTGCTAAGCTGCTGTTTGGCTACGGTCTGCTGCAGCTGCTGTTTATGCTGCGTCTGATGCCCTGGTATCTTCGCCAGCCGTTCAATGCTTCTTTCTGGAGCTTCTCGTTCGGTATTTCCGCACTGGCCACTACCGGCCTGCATCTGGGCCAGGCGAAGGCGGACGGCTTTTTTCATCATCTGGCGCTGCCGCTCTTTATTTTTAGCAATCTGGTCATTGGCCTGCTGCTGCTGCGCACAGGGCTGCTGTTGGTCAGCGGGAAACTGTTGCTACAGGTCGACCGGGAAACACTCCTGAATAAGAAGGAAGGATCATGACAACGCGTGACGCGGACTATTTTAGTCAAAAATATGGCCTGACCCGCACCCACTCCGAGGTGCTGCATGCCGCGACGATGGTGCCGCCGGGGCGGGCGCTGGATCTGGGCTGCGGCAACGGACGTAACAGCCTTTATCTGGCGGCAAACGGCTTCACGGTGACGGCGTGGGATAAAAATGCGATGAGCATCAATAATCTGGAGACTATTCGCGCCGCCGAAGGGCTGGATAATCTGCAGACCGCGGTGAAAGACCTCAACAGCCTGACCTTTGACGGCGAGTATGATCTGATCCTCTCCACCGTGGTGATGATGTTTCTTGAGGCCGGCGCTATCCCGGGTCTCATCGCCAATATGCAGCGTTGCACCGCCGCCGGGGGCTATAACCTGATTGTCGCGGCGATGGACACCGAGGACTATCCCTGCACCGTCGGCTTCCCGTTTGCTTTTAAACCCGATGAACTTCGGGAGTACTACCGGAGCTGGGAATTACTGAAATACAATGAGGACGTCGGTGAGCTGCATCGGACCGACGCCAGCGGCAACCGGATCAAACTGCGCTTCGCCACGCTGCTGGCGCGCAAGCCCGCATAATCCTCAGCGGCGCGTGAAATGGCTGAGATTGACCGCGCCGCCTTGCGCTAATACCCATCGGATAAAGCAGCGCGAAAAGCCTCGCTGAAAAGAGGGTTAAAGGCGACCTGTTCACCTATTAAGTAATTATTTAATAACGTAATGTTGATCCCATCAATATTTGTATATCTTCCTTGACGAAGCCCTCATTTTGTCACAAAACTACTGGGTCTTATCTGCTATAACGTCTGCCGAAAAAACTGCATTTACAGGGATCTCTTTATGCGTACTCGCGTGTTATTTAAAGTCGCCGCTCTGGCGGGGATGTTAGCGTTGACGGGCTGTGCGTCCAAACTGGCGCAGCCGAATCAGTATTCGGGCTTTTTAAAAGATTATTCCAACCTGAAAGAAGCCACCACGGCCTCCGGCAAGTCGGAGCTGCGCTGGATCGACCCAAACTACAATCCGGCTAACTACGATAATGTCGTCTACCATCCGGTAACGTACTATCCGGTACCGAAGCCGACGACCCAGGTCGGTGAAAAGGCGCTGCAGGATATTCTTAATTACACCAACAAACAGCTCAAACAGGCCATTTCCGAGCGTAAACCGCTGGCTACCACCGCCGGCAAGCGTAGCCTTATTTTCCGCGGAGCGATCACCGGGGTGGACTCCAGCAAAGAAGGGCTGCAGTTCTATGAAGTGGTTCCGGTCGCGATGATTGTTGCCGGTACTCAGGCCGCCACCGGCCATCGTACGATGGACACCGACCTCTATTTTGAAGCTGAACTGATTGACGCCAGCACTAACAAGCCGGTGATCAAAGTGGTTCGTAAAGGGGAAGGAAAAACCCTGGCCAATGAAAACACGCCGCTGACCATCGAAACCATGAAGCAGGTGATCGATGATATGGCGGTCGACGCCGTCAAATTCGACCCTTCCCAGCGGTAATCTCGCCAGCGCCGTCTGCCGACGGCGCTGTTTTATCTTCCGCCGTTTCAGGCCAGCTTTCGGCGCAGCAGCAGCTGTTCCGGTTTGGCAAACATCACCAGATTACCCAACAGGATCATCGCCAGTCCGATAACGGCGTTGCTGTGCCATACATAGCCTTCATAGACGGTGGAGATGGACAGGGCGACCAGCGGAAACAGCAGCGTACTGTAGGCGGCTTTGCTGGCGCCGATGCGTCCCACAAGGGTGAAATAGGCGCCGAAGGCGACAACTGAGCCGAACAGCGCCAGGTAAAGCAGGGCGCCAAGATAGCTGACGGTCCACTCCGGCATAAAATTATCCCCGCGGAGGAGTGCGATGGCGCCCATCACCAGCGTGCCGTACAGCATCGCCCAGCTGTTGGTGGTCAGCGTCTCCAGCCCCCGCCGCTGGTGACGAATACTGAACATATTGCCCAGCGAAAAGCCGTAAGTGCCCAGCGCGCTCAGACCGATCCCCCACAGTAGCGAAGCGTTCAGCCCGTTGGCCAGCAGGTCATCCCAGAACAGGGTGACGATACCGGCCAGACCGAGCGCGGCAGCAGCCCAGAAGCGTCCCGGCGGCTGCTGACGGAAGAAAAGAAAGCTGTTGATGGCGTTAAACAGCACCGCCATGGAAAAGATCACCGATTCCAGACCGGTGTTGATCCAGGCGGCGGCGGTATAAAAGCACCAGAAATTGAAGCAGAAGACGCAGCAGCCCTGCAGCAGGCAGCAGAGATGGTCCTTCGCGCCCAGCGGCCGCAGACGTCGCGTGACGAGCAGAATCGCCAGCATCGTGACGCTGGCCACGGCGAAACGCCAGAAAATCGATACCGGCGCCGCCACCGGCCCCTGCTGTAAAAAAATCGCAATCCACGTTGTTCCCCAGATAACGACAACGAGTGCATAAAGTAATGCGTTCACCTTGGTTCTCCTCTGCCTGTTGAAGGGAGGAGTATGCCGCCTGCCGCAACCTGCGGCTTTCACCCGCTTGTTGTCGGCTTGCAAATTCTTGCGCTTATTTGTCTTTCGCCGGCGGTGAGGACTGGAAACCGCGCCGCAGTCTCCCTAGACTAGAGTTTTTCCAGACAGGACAGATGCGTGAAGGCGATGGGTTACGGGACGTTTGAAACATTACGGCGACAGAACGCGGTGCTGAAGGGCACCGTGGAGCTGAATTCCGGTATTCAACTGGCCGCCTGGTATAACAACTGCGATACCGTAACGGTACGCAGCGATCATCATACCTTAAGCCTGTACGTCGCCGATGGTTATGAAAGCTATCAAAAGACGCCGCACGGCTGGAAGAATGGCGGCGGCCCGGATCGCTTTTGCCTGATGCCGAAAGGCGATGAAAGCGTCTGGGATATCCGCGGCGATCTGTCGTTTGTCCATCTCTATTGTACCGATGCGCATCTGCGCCGCGTCGGGGAGGAGGTGTGGGATCGCAGCCCGGCGAACTTCACCCTGCAGGAGAAAACCTTCGCCAGCGATGACAAAATCACCACCGTGTATCGTCAGTTTTTGCTGGCTAATGACTGGCGACAGCCGGCGAACCAGCTGACCCTTAGCGCCGCCAGCAGTTTATTGCTTACCCATCTGATCCAGCACTATTCCACCGTGCAGTGGCGTTTGCCTTCGGTCACCGGGGGACTGGCGCCGGGGGTGAAGCGTCACGTGCTGGCCTGGATCGACGCTCACCTCGATCAGCCACTGACCCTGGCCGACCTGGCGCAGCAGGCGGGACTGAGTGAATTTCATTTTGCCCGTATGTTCCGCCAGTCGCTGAATATGGCTCCGCATCAATATGTGATGCAGCAGCGAATGGCGAAGGCGCAAAACCTGATCTGCCACAGCGCGCTGCCGCTCACCGAGATCGCTCTGGCCTGCGGTTTCAGCTCCGCCAGCCATTTCAGCCATCGGGTCAAAGCCGCCACCGGCCTGACGCCGACCCAGCTACGGGCGGCGCAGCGCGGATAGCACGCCGTAGCTCACTCCGCCGAGCACCACGCCCCAGAATGCGGAGCCAATTCCCGCCAGCGTCACGCCGCTGGCGGTGATCAGAAAGGTCAGCACCGCCGCGTCGCGCTCACTGGCCTGATGTACCGCCTGAAACAGACTACCGCCGATGGTGCCGAGCAACGCCAGGCCGGCCAGCATCTGGATCCACGCTGGCGGCAGGGCCGACATCAGCGCGGTGATCGATCCCCCGAACAGACCGGCCAGCAGATAAAAACCGCCTGCGGCCATGGCCGCCAGCCAACGCTTCTGCGGATCCGGGTGCGCTTCCGGGCTCTGGCAAATGGCGGCGGTGATCGCCGCAATACAGATCGAGTAAACCCCAAACGGCGCCAGCAGCAGCGCCAGCCCCCCGCAGACAACGATCAGCGCGGAGACCGGTACGGCATAGCCTGATGCCTGCAGAGTAGCGAACCCGGGCGCGTTCTGTGAGGCCATGGTCACGAGGAAGAACGGCAGGCCGACGCTGAGCAGCAGCGCCGGGGTAAACTGCGGGGCGACCCATTCCGGCGCCACAAACGCCAGCGGCACAGCGGCGCTGGCCACCTCCCCGGAGGCCGCGGCAATCAGCGCCCCGGCAACCAGCGCGGCGACCACGGCGAAGCGGGGCCATAGCGCCTTACACAGAAGCCAGGCGGCGAGCATGCCGCCGCACAGCAGCAGATGATCCTGGAAGCCGGCGAAGGCCTGCAAACCGAAACGCAGCAGAATGCCGGCCAGCATCGCGGCGGCCAGCGAATGGGGAATGATTTTCATCAGCCGGGCAAACAGGCCGGTAACGCCGCAAAGGACGATCAGCGCATTGGCGAAGATAAATACACCCACCGCCTCAGGGAGGGTCACCCCCTGCAGGCCGCTGACCAGCAGGGCGGCGCCCGGCGTTGACCAGGCGGTGAGCACCGGCACTTTTCGCCAGCCGCTCAGCGCGAGGGTGCTGACGCCCATGGCGAGGCCCAGGGCCGTCATCCAGCCGGCGATCTGCGCGGGCGTGGCGCCGGCGGCAGCGGCAGCCTGCCAGATGATGGCGGCAGAGCTGGCGTAGCCCACCAGCACGGCGACGAAGCCGGCGAACAGGCTGGGAAGCGGAACGGTAAACGAGCGCATAGTTTTCTCTTGTGCGTTATAACATCCGATCACTCTATCATTGTGCGTTTTAGCGCACAAGGTTCCTGCGTGGTGAGGGCTGCGCACCGAGGCTCTTGTCGCAAACGGCCCGCGATGCCGCTAATCGCCCTGTTGAATCAGGCAAATGGAGGTATACTCTGGGCTGAAAAATCAGGAGGTAGGATGAATATTGCGCAACATCTGGCGGCCACCCTCAAAAATCTGCGTCAGCAGCGCGGCTGGAGCCTGTCGCGTCTGGCGGAAGAGACCGGGGTGTCGAAAGCCATGCTCGGGCAGATTGAGCGGAATGAATCGAGTCCGACGGTCGCGACCCTGTGGAAGATTGCCACCGGGCTGAACGTGCCGTTTTCGGCATTTATCGTTCCGGATGACGGCGCGGCGCCCTCCGCGTTTGACCCGCAGCAGCAGGCGATGGTGGTGACCCCGGTCTTCCCGTGGGACCCGGAGTTGCGCTTTGATCATTTCTCGATAACCCTTGCTCCCGGGGCGCTGAGCGAATCGACGCCGCATGAGCAAGGGGTGATTGAGCATGTTGTCGTGATTAGCGGTACCCTGGATCTCTGCTTACAGGGGGAGTGGCACTCGCTGCAGGCGGGTGAGGGTCGGCGCTTCGCCGGCGATGCGGCGCATGCCTACCGGAACAGCGGCGCCCAGGCGGCTCATTTCCATTCGCTTATCCACTATCCAAAAGAAAAAACCGCAGGCGAACCCGCGGCCAGACAAGATGACTGATGATAACCACTCACAACGTGACGAGGAAAATCCGGAATACGTGATGACAGTACTCTGTACGCTGATTTGAGGGAAATATCTTTTCCTTCAATACTTTGCTGAAAACTGAAAATTCGTCGTCCCGCGACGGCGGAAAAGGTTTTCGTCTGCGCCCGGTTCTGACTACAATAGCCGCCATTTCGACCCCCTTATACTGGATAACAACACGCGTATGCGCCTGCACAATCATCGTCTTGAACTTCTTAGTCCTGCCCGCGACGCCGGTATCGCTCGCGAAGCGATCCTTCACGGCGCCGACGCCGTTTATATCGGTGGACCTGGCTTTGGCGCCCGCCACAACGCCAGCAACAGCCTGAGCGACATCGCCGGTCTGGTGCCTTTCGCCCATCGCTTTGGCGCCAAGGTCTTTGTGACGCTGAACACCATTCTGCATGACGATGAGCTGGAGCCGGCGCAGCGGCTGATTACCGACCTTTACGACGCGGGCGTCGATGCGCTGATTGTCCAGGATATGGGGATCATGGAGCTGGACCTGCCGCCGATCGAGCTGCACGCCAGCACCCAGTGCGACATCCGCAGCGTGGAGAAAGCAAAGTTTCTCTCAGACGCCGGTTTCAGCCAGATCGTGCTGGCGCGCGAGCTGAACCTCAGTCAAATCAAAGCCATCTACGATAATACTGACGCCACCATCGAATTCTTTATCCATGGCGCGCTGTGCGTGGCCTATTCCGGCCAGTGCTACATTTCCCACGCCCAGACCGGACGCAGCGCCAACCGCGGCGACTGCTCGCAGGCCTGCCGCCTGCCGTATACCCTGAAGGACGATCAGGGGCGAGTGGTGGCCTATGAAAAACATCTCCTGTCGATGAAAGACAACGACCAGACCGCCAACCTGGCGGCGCTGATCGATGCCGGGGTGCGCTCCTTCAAAATCGAAGGCCGTTACAAAGACATGAGCTACGTGAAAAACATCACCGCTCACTACCGCCAGATGCTGGACGCCATCATTGAAGACCGCGGCGATCTCGCGCGCGCCTCGGCAGGGCGCACCGAGCATTTCTTTATCCCGTCCACCGATAAAACCTTCCACCGCGGCAGCACCGATTACTTCGTTAATGCCCGTAAAGGCGATATCGGCGCCTTTGATTCGCCAAAATTTATCGGACTGCCGGTGGGCGAAGTGCTGAAGGTGGGTAAAGACCATCTCGACGTTGAGGTCAGCGAACCGTTAACCAACGGCGATGGCCTTAACGTGATGATTAAGCGTGAAGTGGTGGGCTTCCGCGCCAATACCGTGGAAAAAACCGGCGAAAATCGCTATCGGGTGTGGCCGAACGAGATGCCTGCGGATCTGCACAAAGTGCGCCCGCATCAGGCGCTCAACCGCAACCTCGATCACAACTGGCAGCAGGCGCTGCTGAAGACCTCCAGCGAACGCCGCATTGCCGTAGACGTCACCCTAAGCGGCTGGCAGGAGCAGCTGGTTCTCACCATGACCTGTGAAGATGGCGTCAGCGTGACCCACACCCTTGACGGGGTGTTCGCCGAAGCTAACCAGGCGGAGAAAGCGCTGGCTAACCTGCGTGACGGTGTCACAAAACTGGGACAAACCATTTACTATGCGCGCGAGGTGCAGGTCAATCTGCCGCCGCTGTTTGTGCCCAATAGCCTGCTCAACCAGCTGCGGCGTGAAACGGCCGAAATGCTGGATGACGCGCGGCTCAACGCCTGGCAGCGCGGCACCCGTAAGCCGGTCTCTGTGCCGCCGCCGGTCTACCCTGAGACACATCTCTCCTTCCTCGCCAACGTCTATAACCACAAGGCGCGGGCGTTCTACCAGCGCTATGGCGTGCAGCTGATTGACGCCGCCTATGAAGCCCACGAAGAGAAGGGCGATGTGCCGGTGATGATCACTAAACATTGCCTGCGCTTTGCCTTCAATCTCTGTCCGAAACAGGCGAAAGGCTCCATCAAGAGCTGGAAAGCCACGCCGATGCAGCTGATTCATGGCGACGAAGTGCTGACCCTGAAGTTTGACTGCCGTCCGTGCGAAATGCATGTGGTCGGCAAGATCAAAAACCATATCCTCAAAATGCCGCACCCGGGTAGCATCGTGGCCTCCGTTAGCCCGGACGAGCTGATGAAGACCCTGCCGAAGCGCAAAGGGGCCTGATCCGCGGCGACGCTACTGGCTGTGTGATGCCCGCGGTTTGCGGGCGTCCTGCCAGCGGTGATGCTCGCGCAGGTCGGCGGCGTTCTCTTCGCACCGGCTGCGAAGCTCATCGCTATCCGCCTCGTGCAGCAGCTGCTGCTCGAGGCTCTGTACCGGAAAGTAATCGTGCCCCTGACGGTGGGCCAGCAGATGCCCGGAAAAAAGCGCGCACAGCAACAGCAGGGCGCTCATGCTTTTCCTCAACATACCTTTTCTCTGTGAATCAATGGCGTGGGCTTACTATGCCAGGCGCTGTGCAGGTTTTTTTCCCGGTTTATCAAAGAAGGGCAAGGGTTTGTCAATGTCTGCTGAAAGAGGGTGAAAAAAGCCTGGCGCAGAAGGCCAGGCGTGACGGATTACGCTTTTGGCGGCCGTGGTTTCCCGCTGTGCTCACCGCCTTTTGGCGGCTGCTTACCATCAGGCTGCGGCTGCTTGCCGTTGTGTTGCGCTTGCTTACCGTCGTGCTGGCCGTTTTTCGCCGCCGATTTACCCTGATGCTGTGCGCTTTTTTCTGGCGGCGGCGGCGGGTTGTCGGCAGCGAAAGCCCATGACGATATTCCCAGGGTCATCGCGGCAGACAGTAAAGCTAACTTCTTCATAGCAATATCCTTTCTTCTGATGTGTCCGCGTATTTCAGCAGGTAAAAGTGAAGACAAGATGGAGAGCTCCGGATCCGGATGACTCTGCATCCTGGCTCAAACTTTAAGACCTGCGGCGGTCATCAGCAGGCGAAACAGCAGGCTGATGGCGGCCAGCGTCAGCACGCTGCCTCCCCACAGCGCGATCAGCCACAGCAGACGTTTGGACCAGACGGTTTTCATCAATGATAACCCTCCCCTGGCTGGACTTTGCCGCGGAACACGTAATAGCTCCAGCAGGTATAGCCAAGAATAACCGGAATAATCAGCAGCGCGCCCACCAGCATAAAGCCCTGGCTTTGCGGCGGGGCGGCGGCCTGCCACAAGGTAATCGATGGCGGAATAATATGCGGCCAGATGCTGATCCCCAGGCCGCTAAAGCCGAGAAACACCAGGCCCAGCGTTAGGGTGAAAGGCGAGACATGGCGGTCGTGCAGAGGCAGTGTGCGCCACAGCCAGGCGCTAATCAGGAGCACCAGCAGCGGCACCGGCAGCAGGAAATAGAGATTCGGCAGGCTGAACCAGCGGGCGGCGATCGCCGGGTGCGCCAGCGGCGTCCACAGGCTGATGACGGCAAACACCGCCAGCAGGGCAACCAGCAACTGTCGCGACGCGCTGCGCATCCGCTGCTGCAGCGCGCCTTCGCTCTTCATCACCAGCCAGGTAGCGCCGAGCAGCGCATAGGCCACGCACAGCCCGAGTCCGCAAAACAGGCTGAACGGGGTCAGCCAGTCAAACATGCCGCCGCTGAAGGCGCGACCGCTGACGGTAAATCCGTCGATCACCGCTCCGACCACCACGCCCTGGCTGAAGGTCGCCAGCAGGGAACCGCCAAAGAAGGCGCGGTCCCAGAATGGCCGGTGCGACGGCGTGGCCTGGAAACGAAATTCAAAGGCCACGCCGCGAAAGATCAGGCCGATCAGCATCAGGGTCAGGGGGATCGACAGGGCGTCGATTATCACCGCGTAGGCGAGGGGAAAGGCGCCAAACAGACCGGCGCCGCCCAGCACCAGCCAGGTCTCATTGCCATCCCATACCGGGGCGACGCTGTTCACCATCACGTCGCGCTCAGTGCTCCCCCGGACCGTGCCGAACAGCATGCCAATGCCCAGATCAAAGCCGTCCATGACGATGTACATCAGCGTGGCAAAGACGATAATTACGAACCAGATCACCGATAATTCGATACCCATTAGCGGGACTCCTTCTGCAGATAACCTTCAGTAGCGGCGGACAGCGGGCGGGCTGGCGTACCGGTTGTCGCGGGTTGCACCTCCTGCGGTCCCTTGCGGATCAGGCGCAGCATGTAGCTGTAGCCGACCCCGAAGACGGCGCTGTAAACCACAATAAAGGTCAACAAACTGACCGACATATGCAGATCGCCGTGGGCGGAAACCGCCTCGGCGGTGCGCTGAACGCCATACACCACCCATGGCTGGCGGCCCACTTCGGTAGTCACCCAGCCGGCGAGAATGGCAATCAGTCCTGAGGGGCCCATCCACAGGGCAAAGCGCAGAAACGGCCGCGAGTGGTACAGCCGGTCGCCGCGGCGCAGCCACAGGGCAAGCGCCCCGAGCAGCAACATCAGCATGCCGAGACCAGCCATCAGGCGAAATGACCAGAACACCACGGTGGAGTTTGGCCGATCCTCAGGGGCGAACTCCTTCAGCGCCGGCACCTGTTTATCCAGGCTGTGGGTGAGGATCAGACTGCCCAGCGCCGGGATCTCAAGCCCGTAGCGGGTGCGCTCCTGTTCCATATCTGGCCAGCCAAACAATAATAACGGCGTCGGCTCGCCGGGCGGGTTTTCCCAGTGGCCCTCAATGGCGGCGATTTTTGCCGGCTGGTGTTTCAGGGTGTTCAGGCCATGCATATCGCCGATCAGCGCCTGGACCGGCGCGACCAGCAGCGTCATCCATAGCGCCATGGAGAACATCTTGCGGATCGCTGGCGACTGATTGCCGCGCAGCAGATGCCAGGCCGCCGAGGCGCCGACAAACAGCGCGCTGCTGAGAAATGCCGCCACCGTCATGTGCAGCAAGCGGTAGGGGAAAGACGGGTTAAAGATCACCGCCAGCCAGTCGACGGGCACCACCTGGCCATCGACGATCTCAAACCCCTGCGGGGTCTGCATCCAGCTGTTGGAAGCGAGGATCCAGAAGGTCGAGATGATAGTCCCCAGCGCCACCATGCAGGTGGCGAAAAAGTGCAGCCCTGGCCCCACGCGGTTCCAGCCGAAGAGCATGACCCCGAGAAAACCGGCTTCCAGAAAGAACGCCGTCAGGACTTCATAGGTCAGCAGGGGGCCGGTGATGCTGCCCGCGAACTGCGAAAAACCGCTCCAGTTAGTGCCGAACTGATAGGCCATCACCAGCCCGGACACCACTCCCATACCGAAGTTGACGGCGAAGATCTTCGACCAGAAATGGTACAGCGAGCGCCAGGTGGGATTTTTGCTTTTCAGCCACAGGCCTTCGAGAACCGCCAGGTAGCTTGCCAGGCCAATGGTGATGGCGGGAAAGATAATATGAAACGAGACCGTAAAGGCGAATTGAATTCGCGCCAGATGGAATGCATCAAGACCGAACATGCAGGACTCCACAACAAAATTGATTCAGCGCAATTTTAGGCAGGGTAGCGGCAAGGGGGCAGAGGCAGTCGGTTCATTTTTTATCATAACAGTTGGCGGCTGTTATGATCTTTTTGCCTGTCTCCGGGGACCGCCAACATGGAAATTCCCGGGTGAAAAGCGTCATTTTTAACGCTGAAAGCAAAGCCAGATTGTTGGCCAGGAAAATATTAATAATCTATTTTCACTGTATTATCGTAGTCTTACGGATCAGCTTAGACCTGAAGCTGCCCGGGAAAGCGCGGTCGTTGAATTTTTGTGAGTAATATCCTCTGATTACGACAGATATAGCATTTTATTATCTGTTCTTTATTAATGAATTTAACGTCTGCACACGTTTGTTAGTATGAGAATCAGTAAAAAGGATGAGGCAGTTAATTATGAATTAAATAATTTTAAATTGTCGTGTTTAGCCGCGCTTTGTATTTTATTCTCAGGATATCAATAAAAGGGAATGGTCATGTCAGAAAAAGGATTACATAGCTTATGTATTACCATCGGTATCATGTTCATTTTTTGGTTATGCATCATATCGTTTTTTTGGACAATTTTCTCGTGAACCTTTCCAGCGGGCGTTCTGTGTGACCTGGTTGCGCTGTTTTACATAACAGTTACTTAAAAGTGTTAATTTATAACAACTGATATATGATAAAGGGAGGTTGCAGCAAGGAAAGGGTGACAATGAAAAAGTATCAACAGCTGGCGCAGCAGCTGACCGACCAGATCGCGCTTGGCGTCTGGTTGCCGGGCGATCGGCTCCCCTCGCTGCGCGAGCAGGTGGTCAGCAGCGGCATGAGCTTTATGACCGTCAGCCATGCCTATCAGCTACTGGAAAGCCAGGGGCGCATCGTCGCCCGACCGCAGTCGGGATATTACGTCGCCCCCCAGCCGGTGAAGCTTCGTCAGCCGGCGCCGCCTGCTCAGGTGACCCGCGATGAAGCGGTAGATATCAATACTTACATCTTTGAGGTGCTCCAGGCCAGCCGCCAGGCGTCAATGCTGCCCTTTGCCTCGGCCTTCCCGGACCCGCGTCTCTTTCCACTCCAGCAGCTTAACCGTTCGCTGGCGCAGGTGAGTAAAACCGCCACCGCCATGAGCGTGATTGAGAACCTGCCGCCGGGCAACGCGGAGCTACGGCACGCCATTGCCCGGCGCTATGCCCTGCAGGGGATGAACGTCTCGCCCGACGAGATCGTCATTACCGCTGGAGCGCTGGAGGCGCTAAACCTCAGCCTGCAGGCGGTGACCGAGCCCGGCGACTGGGTGGTGGTGGAAAATCCCTGTTTCTACGGAGCCCTGCAGGCACTGGAGAGGCTGCGTCTGAAGGCGCTGTCGGTGGCCACCGACGTCAAAGAGGGCATTGACCTGACGGCGCTGGAGGCGGCCCTGCAAAACTATCCGGTCAAGGCCTGCTGGCTGATGACCAACGGCCAGAACCCGCTCGGCTTCACCCTCAGCGCCGAAAAAAAAGCAGCGCTGGTGGCGCTGCTGGCGCGCTATGACGTGATGCTGATTGAAGATGATGTTTACAGCGAGCTCTACTTTGGCCGCGAGAAGCCGTTGCCGGCGAAGTTCTGGGATCAACAGGATATGACGCTGCACTGCAGTTCGTTTTCAAAATGTCTGGTGCCCGGCTTTCGCATCGGCTGGGTGGCGGCCGGGAAACAGGCGCGGCGGATCCAGCAGCTGCAGCTGATGAGTACGCTCTCCACCAGCTCGCCGATGCAGTTAGCCCTGGTGGATTACCTGTCGACCAAACGCTATGACGCCCATCTGCGCCGTCTCCGTCGCCAGCTGGCGGAACGTAAACAGCAGGCCTGGCAGGCGCTGCTGCGCCATCTGCCGCCGGAGGTCACTATCCATCACAGCGACAGCGGCTATTTTCTGTGGATCGAACTACCGGAAGGGGCCGACGCCAGCGTGCTGAGCGCCAGGGCGCTGGCGTCGCACATCAGCATCGCCCCGGGAAAAATGTTCTCCACCTCCGCCAGCTGGACCTCGTTTTTCCGCTTTAATACCGCCTGGGGCTGGGGAGAACGCGAAGAGCAGGGGGTGAAGCGCCTGGGCGAGCTAATTCGTGAGCAGCTTTCCTGATCGCTTTGGCTATTATTCGCCGCGATAAACAATCGCTAAAAATAAACGAAGATGGATTTTTATCGAGGCCGGTCATTATTTTACCGGCACTCACCATAGGAAATACGCATACCCCTCCTTTTTCTCTAACTCGTTGTCTATAATCCATAAAGTCAGTCTTGTGTTGGCGATTTTTGCGTAATGCGTCCCGGGTCACAACCTGAATAAATTCCCCCGAGGGCGTTAATCCGCTGACTACCCTTATTTCAGGAGATATTTTTACGGCACGGCTGCCGCTAATTCCCTTGTGACAGGAGTAACACCTGATGAGCAAAAAATTGGCCCGTTGCAGCCTTTATGTGCTGGGGATGGCCTGCCTGACCGTCCAGGCGGCTGAGCCACTCACCTCGCTGGATAAACCGGAAGGGCGGCTGGATATTATTGCCTGGCCGGGGTATATCGAACGCGGTCAGACCGACAAGCAGTACGACTGGGTCAGCCAGTTTGAAAAAGAGACCGGCTGTCAGGTTAATGTGAAAACTGCCGCCACCTCTGACGAAATGGTTAGCCTGATGGCCAAGGGCGGCTACGATCTGGTGACTGCCTCGGGCGATGCTTCGCTGCGTCTGATCATGGGCAAACGCGTTCAACCGATTAACACAGCGCTGATTGCCGGGTGGCACACTCTCGACCCGCGCATTGCGCAAGGGGCATGGTTTAACGTCGGGGGCAAAGTTTACGGCACGCCGTATCAGTGGGGACCGAATCTGCTGATGTACAACACCCGCGTATTCCCGACGCCGCCGGACAGCTGGAGCGTGGTCTTCGTGAAGCAGGATCTTCCGGATGGCAAAACCAATCAGGGGCGGGTGCAGGCCTATGATGGCCCGATCTATATCGCCGACGCTGCGCTGTTTGTCAAAGCCACCCAACCGCAACTGGGGATCGAAGATCCCTATCAACTGACCGAAACCCAGTACAACGCGGTGCTGAAGGTGCTGCGTGACCAGCAACCGCTGATCCACCGCTACTGGCATGACGCCACCGTGCAGATGAACGACTTCAAAAACGAAGGGGTGGCCGCCTCCAGCTCGTGGCCCTATCAGGCCAACGGCCTGAAGGCGGAAGGCCAGCCTGTCGCTACCGTATTTCCGAAGGAGGGGGTGACCGGCTGGGCGGATACCACCATGCTGCACAGCGAGGCGAAGCACCCGGTCTGCGCTTATAAATGGATGAACTGGTCGCTCACGCCGAAGGTGCAGGGCGATGTAGCGGCCTGGTTCGGCTCGCTGCCGGTGGTGCCTGAGGGCTGTAAAGCCAGCGCGCTGCTCGGAGAGAAGGGCTGTGAGACCAACGGCTATGACCAGTTTGCCCGCATCCACTTCTGGAAAACACCGGTTGCCGAGGGGGGGAAATACGTTCCCTACAGCCGCTGGACGCAGGACTACATTGCGATAATGGGTGGCCGCTAAGGATCGGAGGCAAACAATGACGTACGCGGTCGAGTTTCAGAATGTATCGCGCCTGTATGGCGATGTGCGGGCGGTGGACGGGGTCAGCATTGGCATCCGCGACGGCGAGTTTTTCTCCATGCTGGGACCTTCGGGCTCGGGGAAAACCACCTGCCTGCGGCTGATTGCCGGTTTTGAGCAGCTCTCCGGCGGCACCATCCGGATCTTCGGTCAGCCGGCCAGCGAGCTGCCGCCCTGGCAGCGGGACGTCAATACCGTGTTCCAGGACTATGCGCTGTTTCCCCATATGTCGATCCTCGACAATGTCGCTTACGGCCTGATGGTCAAAGGCGTGGCGAAGAAAGCGCGCCATGCCCGCGCCCAGGAGGCGCTGGAGAAGGTGGCCCTCGGTTTTGCGCACCATCGCAAGCCTTCCCAGCTCTCTGGCGGTCAGCGGCAGCGGGTCGCCATCGCCCGGGCGCTGGTGAACCAGCCGCGGGTGCTGCTGCTCGACGAGCCGCTGGGCGCCCTGGATTTAAAGCTGCGCGAGCAGATGCAGGTGGAGCTGAAAAAGCTGCAGCAGTCGCTGGGGATCACCTTCATCTTCGTCACCCACGACCAGAGCGAAGCGCTGTCGATGTCCGATCGCGTGGCGGTGTTTAACAACGGGCGCATTGAGCAGGTGGATGCCCCGCAGGATCTTTATCTGCATCCGAAGACCGCCTTTGTCGCCGGTTTTGTCGGCACCGCCAACGTCTTTGAGGCCGAGGCGGCCCGGCGGCTATGCGGCCTGGCGGGCTGCTGGTCGCTGCGCCCGGAACATGTTCGCCTGCAGGGCGGCGGCGAAGTGCAGGTGCAGGGCGTGGTGCAGGCGGTACAGTATCAGGGGGCGGCAACGCGGATCGAGCTCCGGCTGGCGGATGGCGACAAGCTGCTGGTCAGTCAGGCCAATATCGACGGCGCGGCGGCGGCGAGCGTTCCGCGAACCGGGCAAACGGTGCAGGCGTCATGGTCGCGCGCGGCGATGACCCCGCTGGAAAGCGGAGGCTGAGATGACCATGGCGATTGTTCCTGCGCAGGCCGGACGCGTATCGGGGATCTTCTGGCGCCGGCCGGCGCTGGGCCTGTTTTTGCTGCTGCTTGGGCCGTTGATGTGGTTTGGCATCGTCTACCTGGGATCGCTGCTGACCCTGCTGTGGCAGAGTATCTATACTTTTGACGACTTCACCATGTCGGTGACCAGCGACTTCACGCTGGCCAATCTGCAGGCGCTGTTCAACCCTGCCAACTACGATATTATCGTTCGCACCCTGGTCATGGCGCTGTGCGTGACGCTGGCCAGTGCCCTGCTGGCGCTGCCGATGGCCTGGTATATGGCGCGCTACACCAGCGGCAAAATGAAGGCCTTCTTTTATATCGCGGTCATGCTGCCGATGTGGGCCAGCTATATCGTCAAAGCCTACGCGTGGGTGCTGCTGTTGGCCAAAGATGGCGTGGCGCAGTGGTTCCTCGGCCATCTCGGGCTGGAAGGGGCGCTGAACGCTCTGCTGACCATCCCGGCGGTGGGCGGCAACACCTTATCCACCTCCGGACTCGGACGCTTCCTGGTCTTCGTCTACATCTGGCTGCCTTTTATGATCCTGCCGGTGCAGGCGGCGCTGGAGCGTATCCCGGGCTCTTTGCTGCAGGCCTCGGCCGATCTTGGCGCCGCCCCGCGGCAGACCTTCCGCTACGTGGTCCTGCCGCTGGCTATTCCCGGGATTGCCGCCGGGTCGATCTTCACCTTTTCGCTGACGCTGGGCGATTTTATCGTGCCGCAGCTGGTCGGCCCGCCGGGGTACTTTATCGGCAATATGGTTTACTCGCAGCAGGGGGCGATCGGCAATATGCCGATGGCGGCGGCGTTTACCCTCGTGCCGATCGTGCTGATTGCCCTTTATCTGGCGTTCGTGAAACGTCTGGGAGCCTTCGATGCACTCTGAACGCGCACCCTGGTATCTGAAACTGGCGACATGGGGCGGGGTGGTCTTTCTCCACTTTCCGCTGCTGATCATCGCCATCTATGCTTTTAATACGGAAGATGCCGCCTTCAGTTTTCCGCCGCAGGGGCTGACGCTGCGCTGGTTCAGCGAGGCGGCAGGGCGCAGCGATATTCTGGAGGCAGTGACGTTGTCACTTAAAATTGCCGCCCTGTCGACGTCCATTGCCTTAGTGCTTGGCACGCTTGCTGCAGGAGCCCTGTGGCGGAGCACCTTTTTTGGTAAGAACGCGGTGTCGCTACTGCTGCTGCTGCCCATCGCCCTGCCGGGGATTATTACCGGCCTGGCGCTCCTGACCGCCTTTAAAGCGGTCGGCCTTGAGCCTGGGCTGCTGACCATCGTGGTGGGGCACGCGACCTTCTGCGTGGTGGTGGTGTTTAACAACGTCATCGCCCGCTTCCGCCGGACCTCCTGGAGCCTGGTGGAGGCCTCGATGGATTTGGGGGCGACCGGCTGGCAGACCTTTCGCTACGTGGTGCTGCCCAATCTGGGATCGGCGCTGCTGGCGGGCGGGATGCTGGCATTCGCCCTGTCATTTGATGAAATCATCGTCACGACTTTTACCGCGGGGCATGAGCGAACTTTGCCGCTGTGGTTACTGAATCAGCTGGGGCGGCCGCGAGATGTGCCCGTCACCAACGTTGTCGCGCTGTTGGTGATGCTGGTAACAACGATACCAATCTTAGGGGCCTGGTGGCTCACCCGCGACGGCGATAACGTCGCCGGAAACGGGAAATAAAACCATGAAACAGGATAATGCTATGCAACACAACCTCTTGATAAACGGTAAGTTAGTGGCAGGTGAAGGCGAGAAGGTGCCGGTATACAACCCTGCGACCGGCGATGTGATCCTGGAGATTGCCGAAGCGACAGCGGCCCAGGTGGATGCCGCCGTTGAGGCGGCGGATCGGGCGTTCGACGCCTGGAGCCAGACGACGCCGAAAACGCGCGCGGAATGTCTGCTGAAGCTGGCGGATGCCATCGCGGCGCAGGCGGAGACCCTGGCGCAGCTGGAGTCGCTGAACTGCGGCAAGCCGCTGCACTGCGTGCTTAACGATGAGATGCCGGCCATTGCGGACGTTTTCCGCTTTTTCGCCGGCGCCGCCCGCTGCCTGCCGGGAATGGCGGCCGGAGAGTATCTGGAAGGGCATACCTCGATGATCCGTCGCGACCCGGTGGGCGTGGTGGCCTCCATCGCGCCGTGGAACTATCCCCTGATGATGGCGGCCTGGAAGCTGGGCCCGGCGCTGGCGGCAGGCAACTGCGTGGTGATAAAACCCTCCGAGATCACCCCGCTGACGGCGCTGAAGCTGGCAGAGCTGGCAAAAGATATTTTCCCGGAAGGGGTGGTCAACGTACTGTTCGGCCGCGGCAAAACGGTGGGCGATCCGCTGACCGCCCACGCGAAGGTGCGAATGGTTTCCCTGACCGGGTCGATTGCCACCGGCGCGCATATCATCGGCCATACCGCCTCGTCGATTAAACGTACCCATATGGAGCTGGGCGGTAAGGCGCCGGTCATCGTCTTTGACGACGCGGATATCGATGCGGTGGTGGATGGCGTTCGGACCTTCGGGTTTTACAACGCCGGCCAGGACTGTACGGCCGCCTGCCGGATCTACGCCCAACAGGGTATTTATGAGCAGCTGGTGGAGAAGCTCGGGGCGGCGGTGGCCAGCCTGAAAATGGGAGCGCCGGAGGATGCCGCCACCGAGCTGGGACCGCTGAGCTCGCTGGCCCATCTTGAGCGCGTTAGCGCCGCGGTGGAAGCCGCAAAGGCGCTACCACATATTAAAGTGGTGACCGGCGGCAATCGGGCGGACGGCGCGGGCTATTATTTCCAGCCGACGCTGCTCGCCGGCGCCCGGCAGGAAGACGCCATCGTGCAGCGCGAAGTGTTTGGCCCGGTGGTCAGCGTGACGCCTTTCAGCGATGAAGCGCAGGCCCTGAGCTGGGCAAATGACTCCCAGTATGGTCTGGCCTCTTCGGTGTGGACGAAAGATGTTGGCCGCGCCCACCGGCTCAGCGCCAGGCTGCAGTACGGCTGCACCTGGGTCAATACCCACTTTATGCTGGTGAGTGAAATGCCGCATGGCGGCCAGAAGCTGTCGGGCTATGGGAAAGACATGTCGATGTATGGCCTTGAGGATTACACCGTGGTCCGCCATGTGATGGTTAAACATGGCTAACGGATTGACCCATAAGCGGCAACGAATGATTACGCAATGGGTGTGTTAGTTCGCTAATAGTCACGATGGCAAAAATGGTTAAAACTCGCGGCGGGGAATGTGAGATTATTCTGATACCCCTTCAAGAGCTAAGCCATCGTGAGTGCCGGAGATAAGCGCCGGATGGGGTTCGCCAGTCACCCTGGGCGCGTCGCGCCCGGCGGGTGAGGCGGCAACGTCGCGGTTTGCGACCCAATACCGGCCCCTGCCTGATGGCAGGGGCTTTTTTTATGTCCGCACTAAGCCAGGAAGAGGAGTATGCCAGCGATGCTGGCGCAGGAAGGAAATCGCGTTAACCGTGTTCAGCGCTTGGTTTTTTTGCTCGGCAAGCTGGCGCTGCGACGGTCCCGTATATAGGAAATAAGATTATACACCGCCGCGACCAGCAGGATCAGCGCGATGACCAGGGTGATGATTCCGGACATATCCACCTCGAAATAGAAAAGCGCACAGCGCTAAAAACATTACCAATAGTTATGAATGTAAGTATTCTCTGAAGAGAAGGCAAATGATATTTGTTGTCATTTAGCGCTATTGGGGGCCCTCGCCAGCGAGGCCTGACATGAAAAGGTTAAGTTACAACGGCTTGTAGCCGCCTTTTATCTTATTAAGATCCAGCGCCTGCGCGGTATATCGCATTTTCGGCCAACGCGCGATAATCTTTTGGTTTGCGATTGGCGAAATATTATCTTTATCAGACGAATCAGATTGCGCTGAACAGAAACTATTTCACGACGATAAATAAGGCTTTTATATTTACGGTTAACGGGTAATATTTATTCGCAATATTTAATAACCGGCGCGTCAATCCGCCATACGCGCCAGCGCGGTGGCGCACGCTCCCGGGTTTGACTTTCCGCCGCCGCTCATGCGATCATTTCACGCATATTCGGTTTTAACGTTGATGTCGCTGTGAAAATTTTTGCTTTTATTCTGCTGGCTGTCGGCACCGTGGCGCTGAGCTATGGTAACGCGCCGGCAAAACGTATTCAGGGCTGTGAGAGCGCGGGAGTGGGGCAGGCCGTTTGCGCCGCCGCCGAATGGGATAGTGAGAAAGTGAATGTTTTGCCTCATTATAACCCTGCGCTAAACAAGGTTATTTTCGCAGGTCACTCAGCCCGTGTTGTTTATGACCCTAATATAGGCGCGAGCCTCCGCACGTAAAAAAGCAGCCCAGAGGGCTGCTTTTTTAGGTTTCGTTGCTGAGTAAAATGATTAAAACCAGCCAAATCTCACCGACAGCAGGCTGATAAGCGCGAACGCGGCGCAGACATTAATCATAACGACGGTCTTGCTGGAGACATCCATAACGCCACCTTAATGAGTAAGTCCCTAAAGGTATAGTACGGCGGGCGCGGTTGCGCTATCGGATTAAGACGAATCGGGCTTTGTTCTGAATATTCAGCCCGATTCTGAATTTGTTATACAGGTATCTCTGAATCACGACGTCATGGCAGATAATTATCCCACCATGGAACGCTCCTCAGGGAAGGAAAACGAAGAATGACGTTATATCAAAAAATGTTGGTGTTTTACGCCATTATGGGCGTGATCTGCGCCGTAATTAGCTGGTTTTTAACCAAAGAGAGCCGGGTGATCCGCCTGCTGGCGGCCCTGTTGATCGGCGCCACCTGGCCGTTCAGCTTCCCGATGGCGCTCCTCGTCTCGCTGTTTTAACGCTCCGGCGGCGGACGACAGAAAAGGGTGGCGGCAAGGATAAGGTTACTGTATAAAAACACAGTAACCTTATCATGGAGGCAAACAGGTGAACGGTTTCTTTTCGTCCGTCGCAGGCGCCACATTGCGTTGGCTCGATCTTCCGGGAGAGGGGCTTCCGCTGGTGTTTATCCACGGCCTCGGCTGCGCGTCATCTTACGACTACCCCCGCGTCGCCAGCGCCCCCGCGCTCAACGGGCGGCGCAAAATACTTATCGATCTACCGGGCTTCGGCTACAGCGATAAACCGCACGACTTTAGTTACAACATACATAGCCAGGCGCAAGGAGTGGAGCAAGTCCTCGACCACCTGCGCCTGCAGCGCTTCGCGCTGTACGGGCATAGCATGGGGGGAAGCATCGCCATCGAAGCGGCAGGGTTGCTGGCGGAGCGGGTGACCACGCTGCTGGTTTCTGAACCCAACCTGGTCGCCGGAGGCGGCGAGTACAGCCGGCGCATAGCGGCGCAGTCAGAGGCGGCCTTTATCGCCGAAGGTTACGCCAGGATGCTGGCGGAAGAGCGCTCGCCCTGGGCCGGCTGTTTGCAAAACAGCGCCCCCTGGGCCGTCTGGCGAGCCGCCAGCAGCCTGATACACGGCAGCGACACCCCCTGGTTTACCCAGCTCTGCCAGTTGCGCTGTCAGAAGATGCTGATCGTCGGCGAGCAGTCGCTCCCTTATGCGGATATCGAACGGGTAGAGGCGCAAGGGATCCCGGTCGGGATTGTGCCCCACGCGGGGCACTCGATGGCGTGGGAAAACCCGGAAGGGCTGGCGCAGCTTATCGCCAGCCACGGCTAAGGGGGGGACGGCGTCAGAATGGCAGTTCGCGAGGCTGGGTCTGGAGCGTTATCCAGCGCAGCTCGGTAAATTCCGCAATCCCGGCCCGACCGCCGAACCGGCCATAGCCGGAGGCTTTGCAGCCGCCAAACGGCATTTGCGCTTCATCATGAACAGTTGGACCATTGATATGGCAGATGCCGGTTTGCAGACGTTGCGCCAGGTTCCACGCTCTGGCGCTGTCGCGGCTGTAGACCGCAGCGGAAAGGCCATAGTCGCTGTCGTTGGCTACCGCCAGCGCCTCTTCGTCGTTATTAACGCGAATAATCGCTTTTACCGGGCCGAAGGACTCTTCGTTCCACAGCCGCATCTCGCGGGTGACGCCGTCCAGCAAGGTAGGCGCCATGTGGGTATCGCTGGCTTTGCCGCCGGTCAGCAGGCGGCCGCCTTTGGCTAAGGCATCGTCGATTAACGCGTTGCAGCGGGTGACGGTGTTCATGTCGACCACCGGGCCGGTCAGGCTGGCGGGGAGAGAAGCGGCGCGCCTGGTCAGCAGAGGGATAAAGCGCTCCGCCACGGCGTTGTCGACAATAATGCGCTCGGTGGACATGCAGATCTGTCCGGCGTTGGCGAAGGCGCCAAAAATGGCGCCCGCCGCCGCCTGCTCAATGTCGGCATCGTCGAGGACCAGCAGCGGCGCTTTGCCACCGAGCTCCAGCACCGCCGGTTTCAGATACTGCCCGCAGGTGCGGGCGATAATCCGCCCCACCGGCGTGGAGCCGGTAAAGTTGACGCGCCGCACCGCCGGATGGGCGATCAGCGACTCCACCAGCGCCGGCGCGTCTTGAGGCGCGCAGGTGAGATAGTTCACCACGCCCGGCGGGAAGCCCGCCGCGTCGAGGGCGTCGATAATCAATCCTTGTGTAGCCGGGGAGAGCTCAGCGCCCTTGAGGATCACCGTGTTGCCGCAGGCCAGCGGCGTCGCCAGCGCCCGGGTGGCAAGGATCAGCGGCGCGTTCCACGGCGCCATGCCCAGCACCACGCCGGCACCCTGGCGGACCCCCATCGCCAGATTGCCCGGCACGTTGGATGGAATGATCTGCCCTTCGATCTGGGTGGTCAGCGCCGCCGCTTCGCGCAGGATATCGGCCGCCAAATGGACGTTAAATCCCGCCCAGTGGGCGGTGGCGCCGGTCTCCGCCGCCATGGCGGCGATAAATTTAGCTTCCCGCAGCAGCATATGCTCCGCCGCGTCGAGCAGTAAGCGTCGCCGTTCCGCCGGGGATGTATCGCGCCACTGCGGGAAGGCGCTGGCCGCGGCCTCGACGCAGCGTTTACCGTCGGCGAGGCTGGCGGCAGCGGCAACCGAGGCGACGTCATCGTGGGCAGGGTGGCGCCGGGTAAAGGTCCGACGGTCTTCGGCATCGTGCCACTGGCCGTCAAGGTACAGATTGCAGGTGATTGTCATGGAGGTAACCTCTTATTCTGCGGTTCCTCCAGTGTACCGGTCGCGGCTGGCGGCGAGCGTGAGCGGGGCGGTTATCGCACATTTTTTTGCCGGAATTGTGCGTAGCTCACAACATCCCAACCGTACCTGGCGCAAAAAGCAGCGCGACGCCGATTAAATCAGCAAATTCAGCGCGATTGGCATAAGGTGATAGCCATTGATTATTTGCTGGGGGCCAGGGGCTGTGCTGTTATTACGGTTCTTATAATCAATAATCAGGACTTATAACCATGTCTACAGGGAAAACCACGCTGGCGCTGCTGCTGAGCGCGCTGCTGCCGGCCAGCGCCGCATGGGCCGCGGGCAATGACACGCTGGTCTATTGCTCAGAGGCCTCCCCGGAGTCCTTTAACCCGCAGATCGCCAGCTCCGGCCCGTCGTTCGTCGCCAGCTCGCAGGTGCTGTATAACCGCCTGGTCACCTTTGACCCGGTGAAGAACACGCCGATCCCGTCGCTGGCCACCGAGTGGCACGTCTCTGAAGATGGCAAAACCTGGACCTTCACGCTGCGTCAGGGAGTGAAGTTCAACAGCAATAAATTCTTCAAACCGACCCGCGATTTTAACGCCGACGACGTCCTGTTTTCGGTACTGCGCCAGATGGATCCTCAGCATCCTTATCACAAGGTGTCGCAGGGGAACTATGAGTACTTCCACGATGTGGGCCTCGATAAGCTGATTAAGTCGGTGAAAAAGGTCGATGACTATCACGTCCAGTTTGTGCTCAATCAGCCGAACGCGGCGTTTCTTGCCGACTGGGGAATGGACTTCGCCTCTATTCTGTCGGCGGAATATGGCGAGGCGATGCTGAAGAAAGGAACGCCAGAAAACGTCGATAACTGGCCTGTCGGCACCGGACCCTATGCTCTGCAGCAGTATAAAGTGGATTCGCAAATCCGCTATATCGCCAATCCCCACTACTGGGAAGGCGAGGTGCCGACGAAGCACCTGATCTTCTCCATCACGCCGAACGTCGAGACCCGACTGGCTAAACTGCAGACTAACGAGTGCCAGATTATTCCGGCGCCTTCGCCGGTACAGTTCCCGGTGATCAAGGGCAATAACGATCTGACGCTGCACGCCGTCGAGGCGCTGAACGTCGGCTATCTGGCGTTCAACACCGAGAAAAAACCGTTTGATAATGTGCTGGTGCGCCAGGCGTTAAACTACGCTACCGACAAACAGGCCATCGTCAGGGCGGTGTTCCTCGATTCCGGTACGGTGGCGAAGTCGCCAATCCCATCCACCATGCTCGGGTATAAAAAAGACCTCCCGGACTACGACTACGATCCGCAGAAAGCGAAGGCGCTGCTCAAACAGGCGGGTCTGGAGCAAGGGGCGGAAGTGACCTTGTGGTCGATGCCGGTTCAGCGGCCCTACAACCCGAACTCAAAACGCATTGCTGAAATGATCCAAAACGACTGGGCGAAAGTCGGGGTGAAAGCGAAGATCGTCAGCTATGAGTGGGGCGAATACCTGGCCGGCATGCGTAAAGGCGAACACGACAGCGCCCTGTACGGCTGGATGTCAGACAATGGCGACCCGGACAACTTTGCCGGCACGCTGCTCAGCTGTGATAATATCCAGACCGGCTCTAACGCCGCCCGCTGGTGCGATAAGTCGTATGACGCGCTGGTGAAGAAAGCCCTGCTGGTGAGCGATCCGCAGGCGCGCGCCAAACTCTACGAACAGGCGCAAGAGATCTTCTACCAGCAGGCGCCGTGGATCACCCTGGCGACCGGCAAGACCTTCTATGCCACCCGCAGCAACGTCAGCGGCTACACTGTGAGCATGATGGGGAGCGATTTTTCCAAAGCGAAGCTGAATTAAGTGAAAGGAGAACAGAATGGCACATCTGGATGAGGTCATCGTTAAAGTCGATGACATCCTTGCCGAGGGCGTTATCGCGCATATGAATGAGCTGCTGATCGCCCTGAGCGATGACGCGCAGCTCAGTCGTGAGGAACGCTATACTCAGCAGCAGCGCCTGCGCACCGCCATCGCTCACCATGGGCGACAGCATCAGGAAGAGCAGGACGCGCGCCGCGAGCAGTTGACCAAAGGCGGCGCGATCCTCTGAACAGGCGCTCAGAACTGGCGTCTGGCCACCAGCCAGGCGCCCACCACCAGCATCACCGCGCCGCATAATGGCCCGATCAGCGCCCGCAGCGGTACGCCGTGGGCGCGAATTAAATCCATGATCAACCCGCCGACCAGCTGGCTGGCCACCAGTACCGCGATGGTGGTGGCTGCGCCCACGGTCTGATAGCCGCTGATGCTGGCGAAGACGAAAAAGGATCCCAGCATGCCGGGGATCAGCGTCCACCACTTCACGTTCAGGGCCAGCTCATGAAAGCCGGCGACACCCTGGCGCAGCAGCAACAAGGTCACGAAAATAACGATACCGACCAGCGAATTGAGCAGCATGGCGATGAGGATCGTCGACACCGACTGGGTGATGCGCACCATCAGGGTGTTCTGCACCACCAGGCCTACGCCGGCGGCCACCAGAAAGGCGAGGGTAAGCGACCCATTCATGCCTGGCCGTCCGGGTCCTGGCGCGCATCAAGCTGTAGCTGCATAAAGGTCAGATCCAGCCAGCGACCAAATTTGGTTCCCACCTGCGGCATCTGCCCGGTGGTGATAAAGCCCAGCGTTTCATGCAGGTGCAGCGAGGCGTGGTTCTGCGACTCGATCCCGGCGACCATCACATGTTTATTCAGCCGACGCGCTTCGGCGATCAAGGCGACCAGAAGTTTGCGGCCCAGGCCTTTCCCCTGGTGCTCGGGGTGAACGTACACCGAATGCTCCACGGTGTGGCGAAAGCCGTCAAACGCGCGCCAGTCGCCAAAGGAGGAATAACCGGTGATGACGCCGTTTTCCTCGCTCACCAGCACCGGAAAGCCTGCCAGCTGGCGGGCTTCAAACCATGCGATGCGGTTGTCGGTATCCACGGTTTTGTCATTCCAGATAGCGGCGGTATGCACGACGGCGTGGTTATAGATCTCGGCGATCGCCGCGCAATCGTCTTTAATGGCAGGGCGGATGGACATAGCAAACCTCAGTTTTTCGTACACTATAGTAGTACGATATTATTACAATAATGAACGCCACGCTGTCATCCGTTTTCAGCAAATTTTTTCCTGATGGGCCAGGGGTTACGCGGCCCGACGGGCGGTTGTGTAATGCCTGCGCGCACACTATAGTGTTACGTTATGAATACTATAGAAGACAACCTCAATCAGCGTATCAGCGCGCGCATCCGCATCGAGCGCGAATCCCGTGGCTGGTCGCTGAACGACCTGGCCGAACGGGCGGGTGCCTCGCGGGCGATGATCCATAAAATCGAGCGCGGCGAAAGCAGCCCGACGGCGTCGATGCTGGGCCGCCTTTCCGGCGCCTTCGGCATCAGTATGTCGACCCTGATCGCCAGGGCGGAAATGCAGGAAGGTAAGCTGCTGCGTTTTGCCAGCCAGCCGGTATGGCACGACCCGCAAAGCCACTATCTCCGCCGCCACGTTTCGCCGCGCAGCGATCTGCCCATTGACCTGGTACAGATCGAGCTGCCGCCCGGCAGCGATGTGCCGATGCCGGCTTCGTCCTATGCGCTGGCCCGCCAGCTGATCTGGCTGCAGCGGGGCGAGCTGGTGTTCCTGGAAGGGAATACCCGCCACGAGATGCAGACCGGGGACTGTCTGGAGCTCGGCCCACCGAACGACTGCCGCTTTATCAATGAATCCGCAGAGACCTGCGTCTATCTGGTGGTGCGCCTTAATCAATCGCCATCCGGCTCGTAATGATAAAGCGCATTGCGCATAAAGCAGCTAGCCTCAGTACTGTCTGCTAACAAGAGGAGTTTGCTATGTCAGAACAACCGCAACGCCATCGCCGCTGGGTACTGGCTTCCCGTCCCCATGGTGAACCGACGGCAGAGCATTTCCGCCTGGAAGAGCGCGAGGTGCCCACCCCGGGGCCGGGTCAGGTTCTGCTGCGTACCGTTTATTTATCGCTGGATCCCTATATGCGCGGGCGGATGAGCGACGCGCCGTCCTATTCACCGCCGGTGGCCATCGGCGCGGTGATGGTGGGCGGGACCGTGAGTCGCGTCGTGACCTCGCAGCATGATGATTTTCAACCCGGCGACTGGGTGCTGGGCTACAGCGGCTGGCAGGATTATGAGCTTTCCGACGGCAGCGGGCTGGTGAAGCTGGGGGACAACCCGCAGCACCCGTCCTGGTCGCTGGGGGTGCTGGGGATGCCGGGCTTCACCGCCTACATGGGATTACTGGACATTGGCCAGCCGAAGCCGGGTGACACGCTGGTGGTCGCTGCGGCCACCGGGCCGGTGGGCGCTACGGTCGGACAGATCGGCAAAATTAAGGGCTGCCGTACCGTCGGCGTCGCCGGCGGCGCGGAGAAATGTCGCTATGCGGTTGACACCTTAGGCTTTGATGTCTGCCTTGACCATCGCGCGGCGGACTTTGCCGAACAGCTGGCCCAGGCCTGCCCGCAGGGCATTGACGTTTACTACGAAAACGTCGGCGGCAAGGTTTTTGACGCGGTACTGCCGCTGCTCAACACCGCGGCGCGGGTTCCGGTCTGCGGGCTGGTGAGCGGCTATAACGCCACCGGTCTGCCGGACGGGCCTGACCGTCTGCCGCTGCTGATGGCGACCATCCTCAAGAAACGCATTCGGATGCAGGGCTTTATTATCGGCCAGGATTATGGGCATCGGATCGCGGAATTCCAGCAGCAGATGGGGCGCTGGGTGCAGGAGGGTAAAATTAAATATCGCGAACAGCTGATCGACGGTCTGGAGCAGGCGCCGCAGGCGCTGATCGGCCTGTTGAAAGGTGAAAACTTTGGTAAGGTGGTGATCCGCGTGTCGGCGGACGACTAATACGCCGGGTATAGCCTGAACGCGCCTCTCTCCCGGCCGGGAAGAGAGGCGCTGCATGAATATCAGGCGTAAAAGGCTAACCGCTGGGCGAGCAGATCGACAAAGGCTTCGCGGTCCACATCCAGCATCAGGGTGGTATTGGGCGGATTGCCGGTCAGATGGTAGTAATCGACCACCGTCATCCCCTGGGTATATTTGCCTTCCGTTTCCACGCCGACCCAGCGCTCGATAGTGGTAAAGAGCTCCGGCTTGAGGAGCCAGGCGATGGTGCAGGGGTCGTGCAGCGGCGCGCCGTCGAAGCCCCACTTTTCGTCCTTATGGTAGGCCATAAAGAAGTCGAGCAGTTCGGCGACGATGGTCGATACCGGATTGCCAATCTGGCGGAATCGCTCAATATCCGCAGGAAGGATCTGCGCCCGGTGGGTGACATCCAGGCCCGCCATCACCACCGGGATCCCCGACTGAAAGACCATCTCCGCCGCCTGCGGATCGACGTAGATATTAAACTCCGCCGCCGGCTGCCAGTTGCCCAGCCCCATGGCGCCCCCCATGATCACGATGCGGGCGATCTTCGCGTGCAGCTCCGGATGGCTGGCGAGCAGCAACGCTACGTTCGTCTGCGGCCCGGTGGCCACCAGCGTCACCGGCTCCTGACTTTCGCGCAGCACCCTGGCCATCAGCTCGACGGCGGTGCAGTTTTGCGGCGTAAAGGCCGGCTCCGGCAGGTTCGGGCCATCCAGTCCGCTTTCCCCGTGCACGTTATCGGCAATGATCAGATCGCGCATTAACGGCTTCCACGCACCGCCGGCGACCGGAATATCCGCGCGGTTCAGCAGGGTCAGCATACGCAGCACGTTGCGCAGGGTCTTCTCCGGGGTCTGGTTGCCTGCGGAGGCAGTGACGGCTTTCACTTCCAGCTCCGGCGAGGCGAGGGCGAGGACCAGGGCGATCGCGTCATCATGTCCCGGATCGCAATCAATCATTATCGGCAGTGCCATAGCAGCTCCTTGTTGGCGTTGTTCTGTGACCAGACTAACGCTGAGGCGCGAGGCAGACGAGAAAGTGTGCAGAATAGTGTGATGGCTAGCACGGTTGCAGGGGTAATCGCGCGGTGAGTCGCGGCGGTCCTGCATCATCATGCCTCGCCTTGCGGTGGCGCAAGCTAGCGTCCGGCGCGGCGCGATAGAATAAAAATCGCTAATCCTTACGGATATTAATGGTTTGCTTTTCGGCGAGCGGATTCTTATCCTTAAGAAAACTCAAGAGGTTATGACGATGAAAGATGTAGTAGATAAATGCAGCACCAAAGGCTGCGCCATTGATGTCGGGACAATTATTGATAACGAGGAGTGCGTCTACCGGGCTGAGAAGTTATTCCCGAGCCGCGAGGAAGCGGAGTCAACCGTAGCCGCCGTTCGCGAGCGTGCCGCCGCGGCGGCGCCGGCCAGTGAACCACCGCAGGTTGACTACACGCTCGCCGCCGCCGGCGACGAGGTGAAACTCGATCTGTCCATCGCCTTCTCCTGCCAGGCGGAAAAGATCATTTTCGAATTGTCCCTGAGAAACCTGCTGTAATCAGCGCCCCGGGCGCCAGCGCCTGAGGGTAACGCCTTCGCCCGCCGGTCCGCGGGCGAAGCCGGGCGTTACTCGAAGCGCCAGGCGAGGTTCAGCCCGATACCGTAGTTGCGTCCCGGCGCGGGCTCGTAGTAGCGTCCGTTGGACTCGTTAACGATGACGGACCCGACGTATTCGCGGTCGAACAGGTTGTCGACCCGGCCGAACAGATCCATATCCATCCTGCCATAGCTCCACTTATAGCCGGTCGTCAGGCCGACCACCGTCCAGGAAGGGGCTTTGGCGGTGTTTTCGTCATTCGCCATGATGTCGCTCATGTAGCGAATATCGCTCCCGGCGTACCAGCCCTGCTCCGGCTGATAGCCGAAGGAGGCATAACCCATATTGCGCGCGATCCCCGGAATACGGTTGCCGTTGCAGCTGGCGTCGCCGCAGACGTTGGTGCGATAGGTCGCGTCAAGCCAGGTCCAGGCCGCCTTCAGGCGCCAGCTCTCGCCAAACTGCTGATCCAGTCCCAGCTCCATCCCCTGACGACGGGTCTTGCCGGCGTTTTTATAGCTGGTGCGTCCGCCGCTGCTGCTGTCGACCACGATCTCATTATCGGTATCGGTCTGGAACAGGGCGGCGGTGAGCAACCCATTGCCGATCCGCGTCTTGCTGCCGATCTCCACCGTGTCGTTGGTGGAGGGCTTCAGGCCGAAGTTGAGACCGCTCTGGTTATCGGCGCGGTATGACAGCTCGTTAATGGTCGGCGTCTCGAAGCCGCGGCCAGCGGAGAGGTAAACGTTCCAGGCGTCGGTCAGGGCATACTTCAGCGAGCCTGCGGGCAGCCATTTGTGATAGCTGGCATCGCCGCTGTCGTCGCCATTGCCTGGGGTGATGTAGTAATCATTCGAGTCGAACCATACCGAGCTGTAGCGCACCCCGGCATCGAGCGAAAGTTTGTCGGTGAGCTGCCACTGGGTTTGCAGGTAAGGGTCGACGTTCCACATCAGGTTACGTTCGTTACGGCGTAGCGCGCCCTGTTCGCCATACTGCGGCGCGCCGTTGACCATCACAAAGTTTTCATAGCCCTTGCGGCGCTCGCTCATGTTCTCGTAGTCAAGACCGGCGGTCAGGGTGACCGGCACCAGCAGCTCGCCGCGATGGGTCAGCCGGGTATCGATCCCCTGGTAGTGGCGGGTGAGGTCGATCACCCCGCCGGCATGGCTCGGCTTCAGCTGCGGCGCGCGCGGGATCGACTGGTACTGGGTGGTTTCGCGTTCCCCGGCGTACATCATGACGCTGAGATCGTCCTGGGCGCTCAGCTGGCGCTCGTAGCGCAGGCCAGCCTGGGTCTGCCGGGTATCCTTGCGGGTATTATACTGGTCGCCGCGAGGCGACTGGCGCGGGTTATCGCGCCATTCATCGGCGGTTAAGCCGCCGGCGTCATTGGCTTTGATATCAACGCTGTTCAGCAGCAGCGTCAGCTTACTGACGTCGTTGATGCGCACCCCCAGCCGGGCGTTGGCCAGATTTTTGCGCGCGCCGCTGTGATCGCGATAGCCATGGGTGGTGAAGCGGTTAGTCGACACCGTGTAATCCACATCCCCTGCGTGGCTGCCGTCGCCAACGGCGCCGGTGGCTTTCATCCCGTAGTGCCAGGTGCCGAAGCTGCCATAGTAACTGCTGGCTTCCACGGTGGGCGGCTGGGTGCCGGTCTGGCTGGTGACATTGATCACCCCGCCGGACGAGTTACCGTAGAGGGCAGAGAAGGGGCCGCGCAGCACCTCGAGGGTGTCGACGCTACCGATATCGATATTGGAGGTCTGCCCCTGGCCGTCGGGCATGGTCGCCGGGATGCCGTCCACATAGATGCGCAGCCCGCGCACGCCGTAGGTAGAGCGGGAGCCAAAGCCGCGAATCGACAACTGCAGATCCTGGGCATAGTTTTGTCGGTTCTGCACCTGCAGGCCCGGCACGGCGCCCAGCGATTCAGAGAGGTTGACGCGCGGCGCGGCCTGGCGCATCTCATCGCCATTGACCACGCTGACGGCGGCGGGGGTATCCAGTTCAGAAACAGTGGTTGGCGCAGCGGTCACCACCATGGTTTGTTCATCGGCGGCCTGGGCGGCGGCGATGAGCGGCAGCAGCAGGGCCGGCAGGGCCGCGTGTCGCACGGATAGGATTTTCATCGATAGTACTCGGGAGACGAACCAAATGGAACATATGTATATATGTTACCCCGTTTGTAAAATATTTGAAAATTATTAACTGCCGTTGGTTAACGGATAGTGCTTCAGGCTGACGAATTTACCGGGCAACAACAATTAGCGCTCCACTTTGAGATGATTAATGATTACTATTCGCATTCAAAATAAGGCAGAGCCATGACTTTGCCGCCGGAAGCGATGTCGGGTCAGCACATACAGGTTCATCAAAGGGAGTCGTCATGTCATTACGTCAGTTTGCCGCGCCGCGTCTGCGCCATTCACTGTTATTCACTTCTCTGCTGCTGGCAGGCAGCTTTAGCGCCCACGCCGCGGAAGAGATGCTGCGCAAGGCCGTCGGGAAAGGGGCCTACGAAATGGCCTACAGCCAGCAGGAGAACGCGCTGTGGGTCGCCACTTCGCAAAGTCGTTCGCTGGACAAAGGGGGGATTGTTTATCGTCTTGACCCCACCACCCTCGACGTGACGCAGATTATTCACAACGATCTGAAGCCGTTTGGCGCCGCTATCAACCATGCCACCGGTACGCTGTGGTTTGGTAATACCGTCGACAGCACCGTCACCGCCATTGACGCCAAAACCGGCGCTGTGAAGGGGCGACTGGTGCTGGACGAGCGTCAGCGCAGTGAAACCGTGCGCCCGCTGCAGCCGCGCGAGCTGGCGGTCAATGAGCAGACCAACACTATCTACATTACCGGTCTGGGCAAAGAGAGCGTGATTTGGGTGGTGGATGGCGCTACCCTGAAGCTGAAAACGACGATTACCGGCACCGGGGCGATGGCCACCGGCCTGGCGATCGATCCGCAGGCGAAACGCCTTTATACCACCAATGCCGACGGCGAACTGCTGACCATCGACAGCGAGAGCAACACCATTGTGTCGCGCAAAAAATTGCTGGATGACGGCAAGGCGCATTTCTACCTTAACCTGAGCCTCGATACCGCCGGCCACCGCGCCTTTATTACCGACAGCAAGCAGCCGGAAGTGCTGGTGGTCGATACCCGCGACGGCAAAGTGCTGGAGAAAATCACCGCGCCGGAATCGCTGGCGGTGCTGTTTAACCCCACCCGCAACGAAGCCTATGTGACGCATCGTAAGGCGGGGGAAGTGAGCGTTATCGACGGCAAGAGCTATAAGGTGGTGAAGACCTTTAAAACGCCGACCCATCCCAACAGCCTGGCGCTCTCTGAGGACGGCAAAACGCTGTACGTCAGCGTGAAACAAGCATCCAGCCGTGAGAAAGAGGCCACGGCGCCGGACGATGTGATCCGCATCGCCCTGTAAGGTCCCGGGCGCGACGACCATCGTCACCGGTGGTTGCGCCCGGCATCTCACCCTCTGTTACAAACGCGTATTGGCCTGATAAACCTGAAGGTTATACACTTATCGCTTTCCCGCCTCGCGCGGGCAGTGGTAATCAGTGGAGATAAAATGAAAAAACCATTCATGGTGATTTGCGCCGGCGCGATGCTGGCGCTGCTGGCCGGCTGTTCGTCCAACTACGTTATGACCACCAAAAGCGGTCAGACGATCGTCACCCACGGCAAGCCGCAGCTGGATAAAGAAACGGGGATGACCAGCTATATCGATGAGTCTGGTAATAAGCGGGAAATTAACAGCAGCGACGTGTCGCAGCTGGTTGAGGATAACTAAGTCCTGACCTCCCGGTTTGCCCGCGATGGACAAACCGGGAGTCCTGCCATTTACTGCTTGAGCGTCGGCGCTGTGCTGTGAATCGCATGCACGCGCTTACGCACGCCAAACCAGCCCGCCACCAGCAGCACCGCCAGCAACGGGATGGAGCCAATGGTATAGGTGCCGTTCGGATAATCGAAGGCCATCAGCACCAGCACACTGAACAGGAACAGCAGCGTCAGCCAGGAGGTGAACGGCGCTCCAGGCATTCTGAAGCTCACCTGAGCCGCTTTTCCTTCCTTAATCGCTTTGCGCAGACGCATCTGACACACCACGATGAAGCCCCAGGACGCAATGATCCCCAGCGAAGCGATGTTGAGGACGATCTCAAACACCTGCGACGGCACCAGATAGTTGAGGAACACCCCGACCACGTACACCGCCAGCGTTGCCAGGATCCCGGCGTAAGGGACGTGGTGACGGCTCATCTTCGACATGAACTTCGGCGCGGAGCCCCCCATCGACATGGAGCGCAGAATACGCCCGGTGCTGTAGAGGCCGGAGTTGAGGCTGGAGAGGGCGGCGGTTAACACTACGATGTTCATCACGCTGCCGATATACGGTACGCCCAGTTTGGAGAAGAAGGTGACGAACGGGCTCTGTCCCGCCTGGTAGGCGTTCCACGGCAGCAGCAGCACCAGCAGCACCACCGATCCGACGTAGAACAGGCCGATACGCCAGATCACGCTGTTGATGGCCTTCGGCACCATCGTCTCCGGATCCTTACACTCACCGGCCGCGGTGCCCACCAGCTCAATGGAGGCGAAGGCGAAGACCACGCCCTGCACCAGCACCAGCGCCGGCAGAAGGCCGTGCGGGAAGAAGCCGCCGTTATCGGTGATCAGGTGGAAGCCGGTGGCATTACCGTCCAGCGGCTTACCGGAGCCGAGGAAAATGGTGCCGACCACGAGAAACGCGACGATCGCCAGCACTTTGACCAGCGCGAACCAGAACTCCATCTCGGCGAACCACTTCACGCCGATCATGTTCATGGTGCCGACGATGGCCAGCGCGCCGAGGGCGAAGACCCACTGCGGCACATCGCCAAACGCGCCCCAGTAGTGCATATACAGCGCCACGGCGGTGATATCGACGATCCCGGTCATTGCCCAGTTAACGAAGTACATCCAGCCGGCCACGTAGGCGGCCTTTTCGCCGAGGAATTCCCTGGCATAGGAGACGAAGCTGCCGCTCGAGGGGCGGTGGAGAACCAGTTCGCCGAGGGCGCGAAGAATAAAGAAAGAGAAGATGCCGCAGACCAGATAGACCAGTGCGAGCGCTGGCCCTGCCATTTGTAAACGTGCCCCGGCGCCGAGGAACAAACCGGTACCGATGGCGCCGCCGATGGCGATCATCTGTACCTGACGGTTGCCCATCGCTTTGTGATAACCCGCTTCATGTGAGTTAAGCCAGTGGCGTTTTGCAGCATGGTGCTCCGCTGCAGTGTCGTGTTTCGTATTCATTGATGTATCAGTTTCCTGTCAATGCCCATGTTTGCAGCCGGCGTGGAGGACGGCTGGCACATTATGCTGGCTTTCTCATCATTCTGACGTAGGAGATAAGCTCAGACATGGCGCTGAATCCTACACGTAACCTAATAGTTACGCACCTAAAACATTTACCGATAGCATTTGACAGATTTATCAATGAGATCAGCGTCGCAGAGTTTCCCGCAACAGAATGAAAGCGCTGGTATGCTGGCGTCGACTGGGGTAAGCGCGAGGTTGTCAGGGGACGGCGGAGGCGCAGTTCGCTGCTTTTGCATCCGTTGGCCACGGGCGATGGCCACCTGCTCGCCGGGTCGCAGCCGGGTGTTTAACCGGTCATCCACGACCATTTTTTAGCCATTATCATCAGTGATTTTGATGTTAATATCCGGTTATTCCAGCATAAATGGCTTCAGCGTTGGTCACGGCGCCGCGCAGGCGGAGGAAGCGTGATGCCTGCAGGGGAGCAGAATGAACAGAGCGGTTAACCCTTATTGTTTAATTCATTCTGCCGGGGCAGGTATTGTAAGATGCAAAACCATACCCGTAGCGCCAGGCGACCCCACACTATGACACCCTTACTCTTTCATAAATATCACGGACTGGGTAATGATTACCTGGTATGCCATCGCGCCGTTGCCGACCAGCTGAGCAACGAGCATATTCGAATTCTGTGCCATCGCCACTATGGCGTCGGTTCTGATGGTCTCCTGATCGACAGCGGCGATCGAACCCACCCCACGCTGCGTATTATCAATCCGGACGGCTCCGAGGCGGAGAAAAGCGGTAATGGGCTACGGATCTATGCGCGCTATCTGTTTGATATCGGTCGTGTCGGGCATGAGCCCTTTTTAGTGCACACGGCGGGCGGAGATGTCTATTGCACCGTGGAGAGCGATTTTCATCAGATTAGCGTCGACATGGGGCGGGCGAATTTCAATCCGGCGGCGTTACCCGCCCTGGTGAATTTGCCCGAGGCGGTGAATTATCCCTTGCCGCTGGCGGATGAAACCCTGTCCGTCGTGCTGGTCTCTATGGGCAATCCCCACTGCGTTGTCCTCGTGGATAAGCTCGATCTGGAACAGGTTCATCGCTTAGGACCGCAAATTGAACATCATCCCTTGTTCCCCAAACGCTGCAATGTGCAGTTCGTGGAAGTTGTCGATCGCCATACGCTGAAGATTGGTATCTGGGAGCGGGGCGCCGGGTTTACGATGGCCTCCGGGAGCAGCAGCTGCGCGGCGGCCAGCGCCATGCGCCGGTTAGGGAAGGTGGACGATCGGGTGGAGGTCAACATGCCAGGCGGCCAGCTGCGCATCACCTTCGGCGCGGATTTTCAGGTCTGTATGCGAGGCCCGGTGCATAAGATCGCCAGCCTGACGCTGGATAACGACTGCTTTGTCGGCGGCGGCGCTATCTCCACTGGCGCGGGATGACAGGTGGGGCGATCAGCCGGAAATTTTTTGCCTTTCGCTTGCTGGCGTAAGCGGCTGTACATACTGCCTTTTCCCATCCCGGCAAAGGCGGCAAACAACGGAAATGGCTACCAGGGAGAAACAGAGATGAACATCAATGTGGTCGGCACCAGCGGCTCAGGCAAATCCACCCTGGCTCGTCGCCTGGCGCACAGGCTGGGGCTGCCGTGCATCGAACTGGATCGCCTGTACTGGCGGCCGAACTGGCAGGGCGCGCCGGATGAGGCGTTTTTCGCCGCCATTGCCGCCGCGACGGCCACCCCGGGCTGGGTATTGGATGGCAACTACAATCGCAGCCGCGGGGTCAAATGGCGCGAGGTGGATCTGGTGATCTGGCTGGATTATGGCCTCTGGCGCACGCTGCGCCAGGCGGTGTGGCGGGCCGCGAGCCGGGCGTGGCGCCGTCAGGAGCTGTGGCCGGGCACCGGCAACCGCGAGAGTTTCCGCCGTTCGTTCTGCAGCCGGGAATCCATCATCCTCTGGACGCTGAAAACCTGGCGGCAGAATCGCCGACGCTATCTGGCCGATATGCAGGATCCTCAATATCGTCATATTCGCTTCGTCCGGCTGCGCAGTCCGCGGCAGGCCGAGGCGCTGCTCCGCGAGCTGGAAGCGCAGCGGTCAGGCGGGCATATCTAATTTTCAGCAGTACACATGTGAATTAATTGTTTCTCAATAGTTAGCAGAGATTTTAATAATGCAGGCACGTACTTTCATATGAGCCTGCGAAATGTCTTATCGAATCAGTATCCTGGATAAAAGTCCGCTTGCCGCCGGGGAAACCGCCGCGCAGGCGCTGGCGCGTACATTAACGCTGGCGCAACACGCCGAAGCCTGGGGCTATCACCGCTTCTGGGTCGCCGAACACCACAATACCGATCAGCTGGCGAGCCCCTCGCCGGAGCTGGTTATCGCCTGGCTGCTGGGCCACACCCGGCGGATCCGCCTCGGGTCCGGCGGCGTCATGCTCCAGCACTATAGCCCCTATAAGGTCGCGGAAAACTTCAACCTGCTGGCCGCCCTCGCGCCGGGCCGCATCGATCTCGGGGTCGGCAAGGCGCCTGGCGGCCTGCCGCTCTCCACCCGCGCGCTGCAGCAGGGCCTGCATCAGGAAGAGAAAGGCGCCTTTGCCGACCAGCTGGCGCAGCTGGATAACTGGCTGTCGCTGACTGAGCCCGGAGGGGAAGAGAGCCTGCGCGCCACGCCGATCCCGCCGCGCCGGGCAGACGGTTTTCTGCTCGGCGCCAGCCTGGATAGTGCTGAACTGGCGGCCCGCCTTGACTGGAACTTTGTCTTTGCCGCCCATCTCAATGGCGACAGCGCGCTGCGCCGCACGGTGCTCAACCGCTGGCGCGAGCTGAGTCCGCGCGAGGCGATTGTCGCCGTGCAGGTGGTGGTCGCCGACGATCCCGCTACCGCCGCCGCGCTGGCGCAGCAGGTGGAGGCGTGGGGCGTTGAGCTGGAGAACGGCCAGCGGGTGACCGTCGGCAGTGAGGCGCAGGCCGTTGCCTTTGCCCGCCAGGCCGGTAGCCGTCCCACCCGTATCGCCCGCCGCGAATCTTCGCTGATATCGGGTACCCCCGAAGAGGTGAAAGCCCGGCTGGACGCGCTGCAGGCGGAAGATCAGCTGGATGAACTCATCATTGATACCCCCATTAGCGACGGGCCTGCGCGCCTGCGCTCCCTGCGCCTGCTGGCGCAGGCTCACTACGGCAAGGCGGTGCTGAATGTCCTTTGAACAACAACTGATTAGCTGGCGGCGCGAGCTGCACCAGAACCCGGAGCTCTCCCTGCAGGAGGTGGCCACCACTGCGCGGATCCGCGACTGGCTGCAAAGCGGTGGGGTGACCCTGCTGCCCTACGATCTGAAAACCGGGCTGGTGGCCGAAGTCGGCAGCGGCGACAAGGTGATTGCCCTGCGGGCGGACATCGACGCGTTGCCCATCGAGGAGGCGACCGGTCTGCCTTACCGCTCGCAGAATCAAGGGGTGATGCATGCCTGCGGGCACGATATTCACACCAGCGTAATGCTGGGAGCGGCGCTGCTGCTGAAGGATCGGGAAGCGGAACTCCCGGGGCGGGTGCGGATCCTGTTCCAGCCGGCGGAAGAAAATTTCGGCGGGGCGAAAACCCTGATCCGCGCCGGGGCGCTGGAGGAGGTGTCGGCGATCTTTGGCATGCACAATGAGCCCGGCCTGCCGGTGGGTGAATTTGCCACCCGCGGCGGCGCGTTCTACGCCAACGTCGACCGCTTCGTCTTCAAAGTGACCGGGAAGGGCGCGCATGCCGCCCGCCCCCACGAAGGCAAGGATGCGATCCTGCTGGCCAGCCAGCTGGTGACGGTGCTGCAGAGCGTGGCCAGCCGGGAAGTGAACACCCTCGACTCGGTGGTGCTCAGCGTGACGCGGATCCAGGGAGGCAATACCTGGAACGTGCTGCCGGAGAGCGTCGAGCTGGAAGGGACGCTGCGCACCCACAGCAGTGAAGTGCAGCAGCGGGTCAAGGCCCGGGTCAGCGAGATCGCGGCCGGTTTCGCCAGCGCCTTTGGCGCACAGATTGACGTCTTCTGGTATGCCGGCCCGACGGCGCTGGTCAATGACGCCCGCTGGGCCGACTTCGCCAGCGAGGTAGCGGCCCAGGCCGGGTACCGCACCCACCACGCCGATCTGCATCTCGGTGGTGAAGATTTTGCGGTCTATCTTCAGCATATTCCCGGGGCGTTCGTCAGCATCGGCAGCGCCAGCGAATATGGTCTGCACCATCCGGCATTTAATCCGGACGAACGGTTGATGGCGCCCGCAGCGCACTATTTCGCCCGTCTGGCGGAGCAGGCATTACAACACATTTAATGGATGACAGGGGAAGGGGTAGCTATGTCTGAAAATCGACAATTGCGTCTGGGGACGATATTACATGGCGCATCGGGAAATATGTCCGCCTGGCGTCATCCGGCAGCGCAAGCGGACGCCAGTATTAATTTTGATTTTGTTACAGAGACGGCGTTAAAAGCGGAAGCGGGAAAACTGGATTTTATTTTTGTCGCCGACGGTTTATATATTAATGAAAAATCGATTCCCCATTTTTTAAATCGCTTCGAACCTTTAACGGTACTTTCCGCGCTGGCCGCGGTCACCCGGCGTCTGGGACTGGTGGGGACCTTATCCACTTCGTACAGCGAGCCGTTTACCACCGCCCGCCAGTTCGCCAGCCTCGACCATTTAAGCCAGGGGCGGGCGGGCTGGAACGTGGTCACTTCGCCGCTGGAAGGGTCGGCGAAAAACTTCTCCCGGGCCCAGCATCCGGATCATGCGCTGCGCTATCGCATTGCCGATGAATATCTGCAGGTGGTGAAAGGCTTGTGGGATTCGTGGGAAGAAGATGCCTTTGTGCGTAATAAAGCGACCGGTCAGTTCTTTGACAAAAATAAGCTGCATACGCTCGATCATCACGGCGATTTCTTTAAAGTGGCCGGACCGCTGAATATTGCCCGCACGCCGCAGGGACGACCGATTATTTTCCAGGCTGGCGCGTCGGACGACGGCAAAAAATTAGCCGCACGCCACGCCGATGCCATTTTTACCCATCAGGAATCGCTGGCCGAGGCGCAGGCATTTTATCAGGACGTGAAAAGCCAGCTGGCGGCCTGGCAGCGCACCCCGGATCAGCTGCATATTTTCCAGGGCGTCAGCGTCATTGTCGGCGATGACGCCGAAGACGCGGAGCGCCAGTACCAGACCACCGCGGCGCTGGTCTCCATCGAGGATGCGCTGAACTATCTGGGGCGGTATTTCGAACACCATGATTTTTCGCAATATCCGCTTGATGAACCGTTCCCGGATATTGGCGACCTCGGGCAAAACAGCTTCCGCAGTACCACCGACGAGATTAAACGTCACGCCCGCGAGCGCGGATTAACCCTGCGCCAGGTGGCCCTGGAGGCAGCGAGCCCGCGTCCGCGCTTTACCGGCACCGCCAGCGATGTCGCCGACGGGCTGCAACTGTGGTTCGAACAGCGCGCGGCGGACGGCTTCATTATTCAGGGCGGCACGCCGGAAACCTTCCCGCGCTTTGTGGATGAGGTGGTGCCTCTGTTACAGGCGCGCGGCCTGTTCCGTCGCGACTATCCGGGCACCACCCTGCGGGAAAGTCTGGGCCTGGCGCTACCCGCTAATCAATTCCAAAAATAAGAAAAGAGAATCATGCTATGCAGAAAACAACACTCTTGCTGGCCGTCGCGTTGGCATTTAGCGCCTCGTCGTGGGCACAGGACGTCAAGATCAATGGCACCGGGGTAAGCCTTGAGGCCAACGAAACGCCCATTCACACAGCGAAAAACCCGCAGGCCATTGCCCTGTTGCCGAAAGATCTGCATCTGGCGGCGCCGGGGAAATTTACCGTCGCGGTGGCGGCCCTGAACTCACCGCCGCTGACGGTCTTCGCCGATGACAACAAAACCCTGCTCGGCAGCGAGGCGGATATCGCCCGGCTGGTGGCGGAGAGTCTCGGGCTGGAGGTGAACGTGGTTCCCACCTCCTGGGAAGACTGGCCGCTGGGGGTTACCTCCGGCAAATATGATGCCGCGATCAGCAATATTACGGTCACCAAAGCGCGGAAAGAGAAGTTCGATTTCGCCACCTACCGCAAAGACTCGCTGGGCTTCTACGTCAAAAGCAGCAGTCCGCTGAGCAAGATTGACAAGGCGGAAGACATCGCCGGGCTGAAGATTATCGTCGGCTCCGGTACCAACCAGGAGGCGATCCTGCTGGCGTGGAACGCGGAGAACGTCAAAAAAGGGCTGAAGCCGTTTACCCCGGTCTACACCAAGGATGATGCCGCCCAGACTCTGGCGCTGCAGACCGGACGAGCCGATGCCTTTTTCGGCCCCAATGTGATTGGCGCGTGGAAGGCGGCGCTGACCGGCAAAACCAAACTGGTGGGCAGCGTTGACGGCGGCTGGCCGAAAGCGGCGCATATCGCGGTGACGCTGAAAAAAGACAGCGGGCTGGTGAATGCCGTCCAGGCGGCGCTGAACGGCGCTATCGCCAGCGGGGACTACGCCAAAGTGCTTAACCGCTGGGGCGAAGGGGTGGAAAGCATTCCGCAATCAGAAATCAACCCACCCGGACTGGGCGACTGACAGGAGGCGCGATGAGCGAAGCATTCCGCGATATTTCTCCGGACGCACCGGAGCTGCAGCCGATTATTAGCGGGCTGTTTGCCGAATACGCCGCCCGCTACGGTGACTATTTTTCCCGCGATGCGGAAGTGGAGTTGAGCGAGTGGTATTTGCCGCCGCAGGGGCTGTTTATCGTCCTTGAGCGTGAGGGCGAAATTATCGCCACCGGCGCTTATAAGCCGAAGGATCGCCACACCGCAGAGATCAAACGTATCTGGACGCATCGCCGTCTGCGCCAGCAGGGGCTGGCGGCGAAGGTGGTTCAGGAGCTGGAGCGGCGGGCGGTGCTGGCCGGGTACAGCCATATCTACCTGACCACCGGCTTTCGTCAGCCGGAGGCGGTCAAGCTCTATCTCAGCCAGGGGTATGAGGCGCAGTTCGACCTCGCGCGAGACCCCGAAGAGTACAGTCAGCCGCCCTACGATGGCCGGCTGCGGTTCACTAAAGCGCTGGCGGTGAGCGCCTTCAGCCACAGCGCCTGAGGAGGCATGATGCATACATCTGAAACGATCAAAGTGGTGCCGGCGCGCTATCCGCTGCGGGTGGTGGGAGCCCTGGTGGCCCTGCTGGTGCTGACGGTGGTGATCCAGTCGGTGGCCTTTAACCCGCGCTGGGAGTGGGGCGTCTTCGCCCGCTGGTTCTTCGACCCGGTGATCCTCGAAGGGCTGGGGCAAACCCTGCTTCTGACCCTGCTCGGCACGGTGCTGAGCGTGATCTTCGGCGGCCTGCTGGCGCTGGCCCGCTTGTCCTCATCGTGGCTGCTCAGCAGCCTCGCCTGGGGCTATATCTGGCTGTTTCGCTCGCTGCCGCTGATTGTCGTGCTGATCATTCTCTACAACTTCTCCTATCTCTACGACACCCTGTCGCTGGGGATCCCGTTTACCGGCGTCACCTGGGCCAGCTACCAGACGATAAACGTGCTGGGGCAATTCTCCACGGCGGTGGTAGGCCTGACCCTGGTGCAGAGCGCCTATACCGCGGAGATTATTCGCGGCGGCTTCCTCGGCGTTGACCACGGGCAGTATGAAGCCGCCGCCGCGCTGGGGCTACCCGCCTGGCGACGCACGTTGCGCATTATTCTGCCGCAGGCGCTGCGCACCATCCTGCCATCCGGCTTCAATGAGATCATCAGTCTGGCGAAAGGAACGGCGATGGTGTACGTCCTGGCGATGCCGGAGCTGTTCTACACCATCCAGATGATCTACAACCGTACCCAGGAGGTGATCCCGCTGTTGATGGTCGGCGCCGCCTGGTATCTGGCGATCACCAGCGTCCTCTCCGCCATTCAGTACCTGGTGGAACGTGGCCTGGCGCGCAGTGAGCGCCGCTCGGCGGTGAACAGCACCCGCGGCAGCCGTCTGAATCAACCCGCACGTCAACCACAGCCCCAGGAGGCCGTCCATGCTCAGCTCTCGTAATGGCCATATCTCTATCACCGGGGTCAGCAAATACTATGGCCGCCACAAGGCGCTGGACGATGTGTCGCTGGAGATACCTCCGGGCACGGTGACGGTGATCCTCGGCCCTTCCGGTTCGGGCAAGTCGACGCTGCTGCGCACCATTAATCACCTCGAGCGCGTCGATGAGGGGTTTATTCAGATTGATGGCGACTACATTGGCTATCGCCGCAAAGGCGACAAGCTGTATGAGATGAAAGAGAAGGAGATCCTCCGCCAGCGGATCAACGTCGGCTACGTGTTCCAGAACTTTAACCTGTTTCCGCACCTGACGGTGCTGGAGAACCTGATAGAGGCGCCGATCGCCCACAGGCAGGTCACGCGCAAAGAAGCCATTGCCCGTGCCTGGGAGCTGCTGGACGTCGTCGGACTGCGCAATAAAGCCGACGCCTGGTCGCGGCATCTCTCCGGCGGCCAGCAGCAGCGTATCGCCATAGCCCGGGCGCTGGCGCTGGACCCGCGGGTGATCCTGTTTGATGAGCCCACCTCGGCGCTGGATCCGGAGCTGGTGGGCGAGGTGCTGGATGTGATCAAGAAGCTGGCGCGCTCTGGCACCACCCTGGTGGTGGTCACCCACGAGATTGGCTTTGCCCGTGAGGTGGCCGACCAGGTGGTGTTTATGGTCGACGGCAGGATCGTCGAGCAGGGCAGCAGCGACGAGGTGCTCAACCATCCGCAGCATCCGCGTACCCGGCAGTTTTTATCCAGGGTGCTGCCGTCATGAACAGAGCGATAGCGACCCTTGTATTCAGCGCCCTGGCGCTGGACGCTCACGCGGCGCTGGATCTGCGCGCCAATGAGCAGCCATTGCCGGTCACCCGGGACCCGCAGGCGATAGCGAAAATTCCGCCGGGCTACCGCTTCGTGGAGCCGGGGACGCTGACGGTGGCGATCTCGGCGCTCAATTCGCCACCGCTGGCGCTGCTGGCCAGCGACAACCGCACGCGGATCGGCAGCGACCCGGATATAGCCCGCCTGCTGGCCGGGAGCCTTGGCCTGAAGCTCAGGCTGGTGCCCACCGCGTGGGAGGACTGGCCGCTGGGTATCGCCGCCGGCCGCTACGATGTGGCGCTGATCAATATCGCGGTAACCGAGAAGCGTAAAGAGAAGTTTGATTTTGCGACTTACCGGGTGGACTCTCTGGCCTTTTCGGTGAAATCCACCAGCGACATCGCCGCGGTGCATGGACCCGCAGACCTCGCCGGGCGCAAAGTGATCGTTGGGTCCGGCACCAATCAGGAGCGGATCCTGCTGGGCTGGAATGAGGACAACCGGGCCGCCGGGCGGGCGCCGGCCCAGCCGGTCTACCTGACCGATGATGCATCCGGCAACCTCTATATCCAGTCCGGGCGGGCGGATATTTTTTTCGGCCCGCAGTCGGTGGCCGCCTATAAAGCGGCCCTTAACGGCCAGACCCGGGTGGTAGGCCTCGGGCCGAAAAAAGCCTGGGTGGCGACGACCACTAAAAAAGGCAACGGTCTGGTCTTTGCCCTACAGGCCGCCCTCGACGGGGCGATCGCCCGCGGTGAATATCAACAGGTGCTGGCGCGTTGGGGAGAGCAGGGCGAAGCGGTGGCGCAGTCGGTGGTCAACCCGCCGGGGATCACCTACTAACCGCCAGGGCCAGGGTATGCCGGGTGGGTGAGCGGCAATTTTCTGCCTACACTTAGGCTTTACCCTGGAGGCAGACCATGATTACCGTATATGGCGTGCCGGGATGGGGCTCGACGATTAGCGAGCTGATGCTCTCCCTGGCCGATATTCCCTACGAGGTGGTTGACGTCGAGGGCTTTGACCAGCCCGGCCCGGCGCGCGAGCGCCTGCGGCAGATTAACCCGCTGTGCCAGGTGCCTACCCTGACGCTGGCCGACGGCAGCATCATGACCGAAACCGCCGCCATCGCGCTGATGATCCTCGACCAGCGCCCCGATCTGGCCCCCGCGCCGGGGACGCCGCAGCGTCAGCAGTTTCAGCGTCTGCTGATCTGGCTGGTGGCGAATGTCTATCCCACCTTTACCTATGCCGACTACCCGGAACGCTGGGCGCCCGCCGCGGCGGAGCAGCTGGTGGAAAATTGTCGCCAGTACCGGAACAACCTTTATCTCTGGTTCGAACAGCAGCTGGTCGCCGGGCCATGGGCGCTGGGCGCGTCGGTTACCCTCCTGGACTGCTATATCGCGGCGATGTATAGCTGGGGGCCCAGGCAGGCGTGGTTTAACGCCCATACGCCCAAATTTGCCGCCGTCGCCCTGGCGATCTATCAGCGACCGGAGCTGGCCGCGGCGCTACGACGTAACAAGCTGATTTAACGCACGCGATGCCAACCGCAACCGCCATTCTGTGGTAGCGTTATGGCCTTCACCACAAGGAGTCTTTGCTATGCCGCATGTTGATATTAAATGCTTTCCCCGTGAACTGACTGACGAACAAAAAACCGCGCTGGCCGCCGACATTACCGAGGTGCTGATCCGCCATCTGAACAGTAAAGAGGGCGCGGTCAGCGTCGCGCTCACTCAGGTTGAGCCGGACGCGTGGCAGGCGGTGTGGGACAGCGAGATCGCCCCGCAGATGGCGCAGTTGATTAAGAAGCCGGGTTATAGCATGTAACCCGGCGCCCCGGAGGCGATGCTGCGCATCTGTCCAACGGACAAGGTGCTTTGCGCCGCCTCCGGCAGGGGAATCTCCGGCTACGCACTGAGAGAAACATCATATTCATCTATCCTAAGCGCCAGAGAGCCAACTGAGGTGTATATGAAAGATGAATTGTTTGCCGATCTGCTGGCGAGTGCAGAAGAAATGGTCAGGATCGAGAAAGGTCAACAAATGCCGAAGGAGCAGCACGTTCATACCTTCAGCGAAATTGACGTGAAAGCGATACGTGAAGCCACAGGTTTAAAACAGCAGGACTTTGCAGCGGCCGTAGGCGTTAAGTAACAGCGTGTATTTAAATCAACCCGTCCAGGCGTTTGCCCCGGACGGGCTGCTTTATTAAAACCAAATCTCCGTCTGCACGCCAAAGTTCCAGTTTCCTCCGGCGGTAAAGCCTTTACTGCCGAAATCATCGTTGATCGCATAGCGATCCAGGTCTTTATCCCAATTCATCCACGTGACAAAGAAGCGGATCTCCGGCCTCGCTTTGATATCAAACACATCGCCCACTTTGAACGTCGGGGCGAAGGTCAGCTTGTAAAAATCGCCGCTCACCGCCTGGTATTGATGCACGCCGCTGTCGTAGCGATAGGTTCGGCCGTTGGGATTCAGGTCCATATATTGCCAGGACGCCTCGTATAGCAGGGCGAAGTTGCGGGTGATGCCCTGGGAAACCCGCAGGTTAAAGGTTGCCCAATCGTAGCGGTCGCCATCGCGGTAGCGATCTTCGCTATGCTGGGCGATAACCGATGGTGCAAGCTGCCAGTTTTTCCCCAACGGCAAAATGCCGTAGGACGCAAAACGCAGGGACTTTGCGTTCTCGGTAAGATCGCCATCGCTGCCGGGCTGGCGCGCCTCGGCGCCCAGCCCGCCGCCGTACTGCAGGGCGCTCTCAGATACGCCCGGCGCGAGGCCATAGAATTGCTGTTTGTCGTGATATGCCAGCATCGCGTAGTAGCCGTTTTTCGCCGTATTATCGCTGCGCAGAGCGTAACTGCCGGTGGTCGAGGTATTATCTTTCAGATCATCATTGCCCTGGGCGGTCATCGCCGTGGTCATCAGCTGCCAGTTGTTCCAGAAGTGGTTGGCGGTGAACATCAGGTTCTGTATATCGTTATCCTGGTAGTTATCGCTACCCAGATCGCCGAAGTTACGCGCATAGACCGAGTAATCGCCGCGCAGCGTATCCCCCCACTTCACGTCATTGATCCCGCCGCCGGTACCGCCGAGGAACATAATATCGCTATCGGTAAAGTGGATATCGAAATTATCGCGGTCGAAACGCTTGCCCGCCCAGATGGACGCGCTCCTGAACGGCCCGGAAAAATCGGCGAAATTGCCCATCTCGACGTACAGCTGACGCACGTTCAGGTGGTGGCTGTCGTTATCCTGTACCCATGGATCCGGGTTGGTTGCCCCGTCGGCAAGCATGGTTTTAAAGTGCGCCCATGACCCGTCGCTGAAGGTCATTTTTTTGCCGAAGCTGAGCTCCACGTAGTTATCTTTCTCGTTGCCGAGACGGCCAACGTGGGCATCGCCGTTGAGCGAACTGGCCGGGGAGATTCCCGGCCCGCCGCGCGCGCCTTTACCATGACTGTCAACCAGCATCCCGGAGCGCGCGTAGGCGTTGAACTCGAAGCCATCGCTGAGGCTGCTTTTCGCCAGCTGTTTGTCGGCAGCCTGCTGCTTTTGCTCGGTCGCTGCGGTGCGCTGACTGAGGGTCTGCACCTGCTTTTCCGCTGCCGCCGCGCGTTGTTCCGCGGCGCTGGTGCGCAGCTCCGCCTGCTGCGCCCGACGTTTGGCCTCTCCGGCCTCCTGCTCCGCATGATTAAGCCGGGCCTCCAGCTGCGCCAGCCGTTGTTCGACGGTGAGCGGGGCCGCACTCGCGTCGTAAGCCGAAAAAAGGGCGCAGCAAACCGCTGCGCTAATCAAAGAGATACGCATATCAATCCTTATTTTTTTCAGAGGTATGTAGGGGGTGCTGCGCCTTACAGGGCGTGGTTTTCTCCAGCAACGGGCGATGGGTTCGACGGCGCACGGCGTCCAGCGTCAAGGTCGGCGCGGATCTGCTCGTACTGGTCGTCGAGTCGGTAGAAGCGACCCATCCACAGCATTGAGGCGACAATCAGCAGCGCCGGGATATAGAGGTAGCAGGCTTTTATCGCCAGCATCGCGCCGTCACTTTGCGTCTGATTAGCGATATAACCGCCGGATGAGAGCAGGACCCCGGTAATGGCTCCCGCGCCCGCCATCGCCACCTTGCCAAGAAAGCCGTTGATGGAGGTTAAAATGCCGGCGGTATTGATGCCGGTTTTCCATACTCCGTAATCCACCGGATCGGCTTGCATAGAGAAGTAAATTGCCGTGCGCTGTCCGGCGCCAAGCGAGAGTACGACCGCTCCGGCAACCAGACCCCAGCTGTTAACGCCTGCCGCCATCATCATGACCATGCCGACCAGGTTGATCGCGCTGGCGACCAGATAGACGTGGCGCTTTTTCATCCGGCTGGCGAGCAGCGGAACGGTGAGGGTACCCAGCAGAGGAACGAAGGTGGAGATCCCGGCGACGATCGCCGTGAGATCGTTATTACCGACGTAATAATGGAAGAAGTAGACCAGCGCCCCGGTCTGGAAGAAAAACGCGCCCCACATCAGGAAAATATTGATGGCGAAGACGAACCATGGTTGGTTGGCGCGCAGGCTGACCCAGGCGCGTTTTAAGGTCATGCGCTCCTGAGTAATGCTGATATTTTCCTTAACGTTCCGGAAGCTCACCAGCAGAAAAAAGGTGGCAATAACGCCGAAAACCACCGCCGTATAGAAGAAGCCGTGCTCCTGATTGCCTTTCCCCAGCGCGCCAACCAGCGGCAGCGTGGCGACCGCGACAATAGTCGCGCCGAGCGAGCCGAGCAGAATACGTACCGCCGACAGCGTCGTGCGCTCCCGCGAGTCGTTCGTCAGAAACGGCAGCATGGCGCAGAATGGAATATTAACGAGGGTATAGAGAAACGACAGGCACAGATAGGTGACAAAAGCGTAGATCAGCTTACCGGTGGTGCCGAAATCAGGCACGTAGAAGGCCAGAATACACAGCAGTCCGAAGGGGATCGCGCCAATCAGCAGATACGGACGGCAGCGCCCCCAGCGGGTGGCGGTATTGTCGATAACCAGCCCCATTAGCACGTCGGCAACGCCGTCCACCAGGCGCGTCACGAGGAACATCAGGCCTACGTAATAAGCGGGCAGGCCCATCACGTCGGTGTAAAAGAACATCAGATAAAGAGAGATCATCTGCCACACAAGGTTGCAGGAGAGGTCGGCGATGCCATAGCCAAGGCGCTGCCGCCAAAGGGTAAAGGTTGTTTCTGCCATAAAAGTAAACTCGCTTATCGTTGTTGTTAAAGTCCGTACTGGCGAATAAACCAGGCCGGGGTGCAGCTCCACGCATGGCAATAACTGTTTATCAGCTTGCTGCCATAAGGGGAAAAATCAGGATGCGCCGGGTCGAAGATTTCCCAGAAGGTATCGGCGCCGTAGTCGACCATTGCTCCCCAGTAGGCTTTGATCTGCGCAATAGCGTCGTCGCGCAGCCCGCACTGCAGAAGAGCTGCAATATAGTGGTGACGCAGGTATGGCGTGTTCATGGCGATCGCGGGGGGATTTTGCTCCAGATTATGCATGATCTCCCGGCGCTGCTGAGGAGTACCGACTTCCGCCAGTACCAGCCAGATTTGCGATGCCCATGAGACCTGCCGCTGCTCGCCGCTGATGTAGAAGCCTTGCTGCTCGTCCCATAAGACATCGAGGGCCGCAGCTTTAAGCTGCTGTAAACGCTGGCGATAGCGGACGGCCAGCTCAGGTTCGAAACGCTCCGCCAGCCAGACGGCGCGCTGCAGGCAGTAAATCAGCACGCCCTGCGCTGCAGCCTGTTTATTCAGCGATGCCTGCCAGTCGATAAACACCCACCAGTCGTCGCTATCGCGCACAACCCCGGAGGCGTCGCAGCGTTTCAGCGCCAGTTCAATCTGACGACGGGCCGTGGGCCACAGCTCGCGGGCCGTAGCAATATCCTCCGCGCTTTGCAGATAGTTGTAGAGAACGTCAACAAAAAACAGAGAATAATCAAAAAGAAAGGTATCGTCAGCAATGACATCCGGCTGCACGAACACGTTGGCCGATACCATACCGTCCTCACGAGTATGCCCGGCGAAAAGGTACAGGCAGCGGCGTACTAAATCGTGACGGGCGAAGGTCACATCGTTCACCAGCGCCTGCAAACGTAAATCGCCGAGCCACAGGCGGCGGTCGCGTTTGGGGCCATCCTCAAACACCTCCTGCATGCAGTTTTGCAGAGTCAGAACGGCAACGCTGTCGATGGCCTTGAGCTGCGGGTCGGCGGTTGTCGCTGCCGGGCATGCGCCGCTGGCGGAGGTAACGGCATTCACCTGAATCTGGTTGAACTGCAGACGAAACTTGCGCGACACGGCTTTGACCTCCACCTTCAGATAGCGGAAGCAGTAGCGGCGCGGCAGATCAACGTTGGCCGGCAGGACATCAAGCCACAGATCCTGCTGCTGCAGCCAGCTGCTGCTGAGCCAGCCCTGGTAATCGCTGAACGGTTCACACACCTCGCTCAGCGTTTCGCCGAAGGTGAACTGCAGATGGGCCGGAGCGTCCGGCGGGCTCCCGACGCTCTGACAGAGAAAATGCAGGTAGCCAACAAAGTGGCTGCCAAAATCAATAATGACGCTATCGCCGCTGCTCAGCTCGCGCTGATAAAACGCGGCCAGGGAACTTACCGGCTCAGCGCGCCAGCCAAACAGCGCCGTGGCGTCGGCGTGGGCTTCCACCACGGCGATCGGCGGGTACGCCTGGCGGCATAGCGCGGGCCGGAGCGTCTCGGCGGTGCGTAGAAAATCCGGGTGGCGGGTCATCGAGACCTGAGAATTATGCTGAATTGCCTGTGACATACTGCGTCCTCTGTATTTATTTGTCCGCAGCATAAGATGCCGGCCACGGGGGCAACCACTCTGGCAATGCCAATGCATTTGCCAGATTGGCACTGATAATGAGATGGGCGAGTTGCCGATCACACTTCCAAACATATTGCTCGTGGCGGTCGGGAAAATGCATTATCTTGCCTCTGCGCCGTAAGCCGTTTTGGACTTTACAGATGATGATGTTGACCGTTGAGTATTATTTCACCCATCCGCAGGATAAGCTGGGCATGTATGCCAGCGATCCGGAAGATAATAGCCATGAACATTGTCATGAATTTGCTGAGCTGGTGATCGTTGAGGAAGGGCACGGTTTACACGTTATTAATGGCAGACCACTATATATTCAACAGGGCGACGTTTTTTACGTTCAGCCTGGCGACGTTCATTATTATGATGAGCTGGGGACGCTTAAGTTAATTAATGTGCTGATTAATCCGTTGGTAGGCTTTCATTATTTACAGCCTCTCGATACCTTATTACAGACTTTCTCTGCGCAGAATGCGTCCTGCTACGGTTGGCTGGCGCCGGACACCCGCCATATCTGCAAGGAACTGGTGGATAAGATATTTTCTGCCGAGCTGCGGCAGGAGCAAAATATTGCTCTGCGCGAAGCCGCGTTTTTCCAGCTGGTGACGACGATTCTGCATGCCGAAACCGAAGCCGAATATAGCACCACTAAATATAAGCTGCATAAATTGCTGACCTGGTTACAGGAGCACTGCTTTGAAGAGCATAACTGGCAGCAACTGGCGGAGAAATTCCATCTGACCACGCGTACCGCTTTTCGCCATATTAAAGAGGCGACGGGATTGACGCCGGATAATTATTTAAAGCGTCTGCGATTAGTTTCGGCGCGCGTAAAATTACGCGAGACCGATATGACGATTACCGAAGTGGCCTATCTATGCGGCTTTGCCAACAGTAATCACTTTACCACTTTATATAAAAAGGTTTTTGGCCTGACGCCCAGCGAAGACCGGCGGCGTTTGCAGAGCTAGTTCTCTCCCCGGAGGCGATGCTGCGCATCTGTCCGGGCTACGCGTCTCCAGCGATCTGCGATCCGGTAGCCCGGGCAAGGCGCTGCGCGCCGCCCCCGGGAGAAAGTGCGCAGTAGTTGAATATTTATTCTTCCGGAGTATTGGCCCGCACGTGGCGGCCGCTGGCGACAAAATTGCCGGTTCCCAGATGATGCAGGGTATTGATCTTATCGTCATCGAACTGCCAGCGTCCGGTGACAAATGCGCGCTCATCGGCGGCGGCGGAAACCACTTCGCCAAACAGCGTATCGTACTGCTCCTGGGCCGCCGTCGCCGGCAGCAGACGGCACTCCATCCATGCCAGACACTTCTCCTCGATCAGCGGCAGTCCCAGTTCCGGGCCGCTCACCACCGGAATTCCGTAAGCATTGAATTTGTCTTCATCGCGGCCGCTGACGCTGCCGACCGCGTAGGTCCAGCTGGCGGCGGCCACGCCGGGAACCACGATGCCGAAGGTGCCGTTGCGCTCGATGATTTCCCGCGTCCAGGTGCTTTTATCCACCACGATAGCCACCCGCGGCGGGGCGAATTCCACCGGCATCGACCAGGCGGCGGCCATGACGTTGCGCCGGTCGGACGCAGCGTCGTAGCTGGTGATCAAAATGGTCGGGCCGTGGTTGAGCAGGCGGCTGGCATACTGCAGTTCCACGTGGCGAAAGCGGCTCATAGGCGTTCCTTGAGTAATGGGTCGGTTGGCAGGTAACACGTTAAGCCGCAATGAAAATGTAATCAATACGTCATCTCGTCTGACTATAGTCGCCAGCACAAAGTCCCAAAGAGGATCACAATATGTTGGCTCCCCTGATGTTATCCCAGGTGAGCGCGCCCCGTCGGATGTCGACCGCCGGGCAGGGGTTGCTTTCCCGCAAGGGAGGGCGACAATGCGCGCGCTGACCCCTATCACTCTGCAGGCGGTCTCATTCGCCTTCGCAGAGATCCCCATTCTCGATGGCTTCTCGCTGCATATCGAACCCGGCAGCATTGTGGCGCTGCTGGGCCCGTCCGGCTGCGGCAAAAGCACCTTGCTGCGCCTGCTGGCCGGGCTGAGCGTGCCGGCCAGCGGTGAAATCCGCTTTGGCGATCGGCTGGTCGCCCGCGCAGGATGGGGATTGCCCCCGGAACAGCGCGATATCGGCATGGTTTTCCAGGATTACGCCCTCTGGCCGCATATGAGCGTGGCGCAGAACGTCGCCTTTCCGCTGCGCATGCGCGGCGTTGCCCGCGCCGAACGCGAGCGCCGGGTGAGCGAGGCGCTGGCGCGGGTGGGCCTCCACGGCTTTGCGGAACGTAAACCTTCAGGCCTTTCCGGCGGCCAGCAGCAGCGGGTGGCGCTGGCGCGGGCGATCGTCGCCGCGCCGCGGGTGCTGCTGTTTGATGAGCCGCTATCCAACCTGGACAGCGAACTGCGCGAATCGCTGTGTGGCGAAATGAGCCGCCTGCTGCGACAGCTCGGCACCACCGCCGTGTATGTCACCCACGACCGCCGTGAAGCCGACCTGTTAGCCGACCGGATCGTCCATTTATCCGCGGGCCGCGTGGCCGCTGTCCGCGCCGTTACGCCAACCTCAGGGGAAGTTGCATGAACACCGTTATGACCGTTAAGAAAGGAGTGGTACTCGCGATGGCTCTCTCCGCCATGATGCTCTCCAGCGCCCATGCGCTGACCGTTTACACTGCCGGCCCCGGCTCGCTGGCGAAAAACCTGGCCAGTGGTTTTGAACAACAGACCGGGGTGAAGGTGACCGTTTTCCAGGCCACCACCGGCAAAGTGATGGCCCGTCTGGAGGCCGAGCAGGCCAACCCGCAGGCGGATGTGCTGATCTCCGCTTCATGGGATACCGCGGAGGATCTGCACAACCGGGGCTGGTTGCTGCCTTTTCACAGCGCCAACGCCGACAAGGTACTGGCTAATCTGAAATCGGCGGACTATATCGCCCAGGGAGTCTCGGCGCTTGGCATCGTCTGGAACAGCAAAAGCGGCACTCCGGAGCCGAAAGAGTGGCGCGACCTCACCCAGCCGGCGTTTAAAGACAAGGTGACCACGCCCGACCCGTCGCTCTCCGGCGCGTCGCTGGATCTGTTGATTGGCCTGCAAAACAGCATGGGCGACCAGGCCTGGCAGCTGTTTGACGATCTGAAAAAGAACGGCATGGTGGTCAGCGGCCCCAACGCCCAGGCGGTGACGCCGGTGATGCAGGGGGCGAAAGCGGCGGTGTTCGGCGCGGTGGATTATGTCTCCTACGGCAATATTCAGCAGGGCGAGTCGCTGAAGGTGATTTTCCCGGCCAGCGGGACGGTGATCGCCCCGCGCCCGATGATGATCCTCAAAACCAGCCAGCATGCCGACGAGGCCAAAGCCTTTATCGATTACGTGCTGTCGCCGGAAGGTCAGGCGCGGGTCGCCGACGCCTGGCTGATGCCCGCTCGCCGCGATGTGGCCGCCAAACGCCCGCTGCTGGAAGCGCTGAAGGTCTTGCCCACCAGCGGCGAGGGGAGTAGCGAGCGTAGCGCCGTCCTCAGCCGCTTCAGTCAGCTGTATGCCCACTAATTGACACGGTTCTCCGGCGCTGGCCGCCGGAGAACGCTTCGTTTCAGGAACCGCTGTGAAACAAAAATTCCTTTCCGGCGTGACGCTTGCCGCCCTGACGCTGCTGGTCGCGTTACCGCTGTTGTTTATTCTGCTGCAGGCGATTTTTCCCCATTTTAGCGCCGGTTCGCTCCATGACGCCTTTGGCGGTGTCTCGCCGCTGCTGGCCGACCCCCAGCTGCCGTCGATGCTCGGCGGTACGCTGTGGATTGCCGGCGGCGTGGCGGTGGCCAGCGTGATGATCGGCCTGCCGCTCGGTATTCTGCGCGGTATGTTTTCGTTGCCGCTGCCCCGGCTGTGGGACCTGCTGTTTTTGATCCCCTTTCTGACGCCGCCCTATATCTCGGCGCTCTCGTGGATGCTGGCTCTGCAAAGCCAGGGCTATCTGCAGCAGCTGACTGGCTGGCAGCTAAACGATCTGCTGTTCAGCCGCAGCGGGATCGTGCTGGTGATGACCTTTAACATTTTTCCGGTGGTTTACTTTGCCGTCTCCCGCAGCCTGCTGGCGAGCGGGCAACGGCTGGCGATGGTCGCCCGGGTCCATGGCGCCAGCGCCTGGCGCGGCTTCTGGCACGTGACGCTGCCGATGCTCTCCCCGGCGCTGGCGGCGGGGATGCTGCTGGCCTTTACTCTCGCCATCGAGGAGTTTGGCGTCCCGGCGGCGCTGGGCAGTCGGGCGGGAGTAGTGATGCTGACGGTGGGCATTGAGAAAAAGCTGGCCGACTGGCCGGTGGATCTCACCGGCGCTGCGCTGCTGTCGCTGCTGCTGATGGCGGTGGCGTTGTTCGCCTGGTGGCTGCAAACGCGGCTGGTGGGGGAGAAGGAGGTCACCAGCGTCACCGGTAAACCGGGAGAAAACCGCGGAGCGTCGCTGGGCTGGATGACGCTGCCCGCGCTGCTGGTGATGGCGGCCGTCGGCGGCCTGGCGGTCGGGGTCCCCGCCGTCTCGATGATGCTCACCAGCCTGATGGGCACCCTCTCGGGCGGGGTGAGCCTGGAGAATGTCACGCTGCGTCACTTCGCGGCGCTGTTCGACCAGCAGGGCGACGCCCTGTCGGCCCTCGGCGTCAGCCTGTCGCTGGCGTTAGGTTCGGCGCTGATCGTCGGCGCGCTGGGGCTGCTGGCCGCCTGGCTGGTAATGGTGCAGAAGATCAAAGGGCGCGGGGTGGTGGATGCGCTGTCGCTGATGCCGGCGGCGCTGCCCGGCGTGGTGGTGGGGGTGGGATTGATCCTGCTGTGGAATCAGCCCTTCTGGCCGTGCTCGCCCTACAACACGCTGTGGATGCTGCTGCTCTCCTATTGCTGCCTGCTGCTGCCCTGGCCGGTGCGCTATGTCGGCAGCGCGCTGCGCCAGCTGGGCCCGAACCTTGAGCCCGCCGCCCGGGTGCACGGCGCGTCGCCGCTGCGGGCGCTGCGGTTGATTGTCCTGCCGCTGGTCTTTCCGGCGCTGCTGGCGGCGATGCTGATGGTGTTTGCGGTGGCGTCCCGGGAGCTGGTGACCTCGCTGCTGCTGTCGCCCGCCGGCACGCAGACCGTGGCGGTGTTTATCTGGCGCCAGTTTGAACAGGGATCCGTTGGTCAGGGCATGGCGATGGCCAGCCTGACGCTGTTGACCGGTCTGGTCCTGATGCTGACGGCGCTGGCGCTGATGCAGCGCAGCACGCGCGGTTAACGGCAAGCGCACAAAAAAGAGGGTCGGTGCGGAAAAATAGGCTATAAATGTCGGACACCTACAGCTGGAGACCCTGATGAGTCCCTTTTTACGCGCCTATTTTTCCCGTCTGGGCTGGACGGGCGAACCTGAAGTTTCCATTGATACCTTGCGCCAACTGCATCTGCAGCATAACAGCGCCATCCCCTTTGAAAACCTCGACGTCCTGCTGCCGCGCGAGATCCATCTTGACGACCTGGCGCTGGAAGAGAAGCTGATCGCCGGCCGCCGCGGGGGATATTGTTTTGAACAAAATGGCCTGCTGGAGCGCGCGCTGCGCGAAATAGGCTTTAACGTTCGCAGCCTGCTTGGCCGGGTGGTGCTGGCCAATCCGCCGCAGATGCCGCCGCGCACTCACCGTTTATTGCTGGTGGAAGTGGCGGGCGAGCGCTGGGTAGCCGACGTTGGCTTCGGCGGCCAGACGCTGACCGCGCCGATCAAGCTGCTGGCCGATATCCCGCAGCAGACGCCGCACGGCAGCTATCGTCTGGTGCATGAAGGGGATGAGTGGACGCTGCAGTTCAACCATCACGAACACTGGCAGTCGATGTACCATTTCGATTTAGGCCGCCAGTATGCGTCTGATTATGTGATGGGTAACTTCTGGTCGGCGCACTGGCCGCAGTCCCACTTCCGTCACCACCTGCTGATGTGCCGTCATCTGCCTGACGGCGGCAAAATGACCCTCACCAATTTCCACTTTACCCACTGGGAGAATAACCACGTGGTGGAGAAGGTCGATTTTGCCGATGTCTCCGCGCTGTACGAAGGGTTGCAGACCCGCTTCGGCCTCGGCGTGGACGATCCTAAACATGGCTTCAGCGAAGCGGCGCTGGCGGCGGTGATGGCGGCGTTCGATACCCATCCGGAAGCCGGGAAGTAAATCTCCTCATGCCCGGCGGCGCTGCGCCTGCGCGGGCCTACGGGGTATGAGCCCTGTGAGAGGGTCCTGTAGGCCGGGTAAGGCGACAGCCGCCACCCGGCGAAATTACAGGTACCGCGCCTGATATCTTGCCCGGCGGCGCTGCGCCTGCGCGGGCCTACGGGGGATGAGCCTGTGAGAGGGCCCTGTAGGCCGGGTAAGGCGACAGCCGCCACCCGGCGAAATTACAGGTACCGTGCCTGATATCTTGCCCGGCGGCGCTGCGCTTGCGCGGGCCTACGGGGTCTGAGCCTGTGAGAGGGCCCTGTAGGCCGGGTAAGGCGACAGCCGCCACCCGGCATAACGGCTGGAGCCCGGGCCGATAACTACCCGGACTCGCGCGAAGGCCGCGTCCGGGCTACCGGTTAGGATGAATAATAACAGCCGCCAGCGCTCAGCGTCGGGAGCGCACCACCTGGTAGCGGCGGGTGAAATACTCCACCGGCGCGCTCCAGACGTGAACCAGACGGGTGAACGGGAAGATCAGGAAGATGGTCATCCCCAGCACCAGGTGGACGCGGTAAATCCAGGCCACGCCGTCCAGATGCGCCGAGGCGCCGCCGTGGAAGGTGACCACCGCCTGCGCCCAGTCCACCAGCTTGAGCATTTCGCTGCCGTCCGGATGCTGGGCGGAGAAGGGGATCGTCGTCAGCCCCAGCGCGCACTGAATCAGCAAAATGCACAGGATCAGAATATCTGCCGTGGTGGAGGTGGCGCGAATGCGCGGGTTGGTCAGGCGGCGCGCCAGCAAGCCGATGCCGCCCACCAGGGTGAGCACCCCGCACACGCCGCCGAGGATCATCGCCATCAGCTGCTTCTGCGACATCGGCAGGAACCACGAGTAGACCCAGTGCGGGGTCAGCATGCCAAAGAGATGGCCGAAAAAAATGCCGAGAATGCCGATATGAAACAAGTTCGACCATAGCACCATCCCGCGTTTATCCAGCATCTGGCTGGAAGACGCGCGCCAGGTATACTGCCCATAGTCGTAGCGTAGCCAGCTGCCGAGCAGAAACACGGCGCCGCAAAGGTAAGGATAGATATCGTAAAAGAAGACGTTCAGATACTGGATCATTTCGGGCCTCCGGCGCGGATGTCGACGTACAGCGGCGCCACATCCTGGCTAAAGCGTCGTTGATAAGCTTGCATAGGCGAGCTGTCGCAAGCGGTCGCATTATCTTCAATAAACTTCACCTGCTCTTCTTCCCACACTTCGTCCAGCGCCTGACAGGTATCGTCGCGCTTTTCTCCCGCCACCTGTTTGGTGACACTGTCACTGGTGAGCGGGCTTTTTGCCAGCGCCAGCAGGGCGTCAAACAGTTGATAATACGAGCATTCTCGTTGCTTCAGGCGGCCGCCGATCAGCGCCAGAATCGGCGCGATATTCTGCAGCCCTTCGCGGGCGTCGGCGAGGGGTAAAATACTGAGATACTCCAGATACAGCGGCAGATAGTCGGGCAGTTCACGGCAATCGATCAGCAGACCTGCCTGCTGATACTGATTCATCAGGTCCACCATCGCCTGGCCACGGTCGCGGGACTCAGCATGCACATGTTCAAACAGCAGCAGCGAGGTGGCGCGCCCTCGCTCGAACACCTCGCACCAGTCGGCCTGGCGATCCAACAGCGGCGCCGCCAGCAGCTCCCCGACAAAGGGCGTCAGGGATGGGATATCGGCGCTGACCAGCGCCAGGGCTTCGTCGCGGTTCTCCCACAGCACCTCGTCGGGATACTCCAGCAGCAGACCGAGCACTTTCAGGATCCGCATCACTCTCCCTCCCCATGCTTACGCACGCCGCTGACGTCGATGGCGTCAATCCGCCGGCTGTTAAACAGGTTGAATTTCGTATCTGACCCGTGGCAGCCGTCGCCGAAGGTAAAGCCGCAGCCGTTGCGTTCCGGGAAGGCATCCTCCGCCAGTTCGCGATGGCTGGTGGGGATCACGAAGCGGTCTTCGTAGTTGGCGATCGCCAGATAGCGATACATCTCTTCGACCTGCTCAACGCTGAGTCCCACCTCTTCAATTGCCCGGGTATCGGTCACGCCCTCGACGGTTTGCGAGCGCTTGTAGTGGCGCATCGCCATCATCCGTTTCAGCGCGCGCAATACCGGCCCGGTATCCCCGGCGCTCAACAGGTTCGCCAGGTACTGGACCGGAATGCGCAGGCTCTCCACCGCCGGCAGGATGGCGCCGTTGTTGGGCAGGCCGCCGGCGTCGGCAACCGACTGGATCGGCGACAGGGGCGGCACATACCAGACCATCGGCAGGGTGCGATACTCCGGATGCAGCGGCAGGGCCAGTTTCCAGTCCATCGCCAGCTTATAGACCGGCGATTTCTGCGCCGCCTCAATGACATTGTGGGGGATGCCTTGTTTTAACGCTTCCTCGATGACCGCCGGATCGTTTGGATTAAGGAATACCTCGCACTGGCGCTCATAGAGGTCGGTTTCATGCTCGGCGCTGGCAGCCTCTTCGATACGGTCGGCGTCATACAGCAAGACGCCGAGATAGCGGATGCGCCCGACGCAGGTTTCGGAGCACACCGTTGGCTGCCCGGACTCAATGCGCGGATAGCAGAAGATGCATTTTTCCGACTTACCGCTCTTCCAGTTAAAGTAGATTTTTTTATATGGACAGCCGCTGATGCACATCCGCCAGCCGCGGCATTTGTCCTGGTCTATCAGCACGATGCCATCTTCCTCACGCTTGTAGATGGCGCCGCTCGGGCAGGTGGCCACGCAGCTCGGGTTGAGGCAGTGCTCGCACAGGCGCGGGAGGTACATCATAAAGGTGTTTTCGAACTGGCCGTACATCTCTTTCTGCATGGCTTCGAAGTTACGGTCGCGGGCGCGTTTCTCGAACTCACCGCCGAGCAGTTCCTCCCAGTTCGGGCCCCAGTCAATTTTATCCATCCGCTCGCCGCTGATCAGCGAGCGAGGGCGGGCGGTAGGCAGATATTTTCCCTCCGGCGCGTTGTGCAGATGCTGGTAATCGTAGGTGAAAGGTTCGTAGTAATCGTCAATCGCCGGCAGCACCGGGTTGGCGAATATCTTGGACAGCACGCTAACCCGATTGCCGAGGCGGGGCGTCAGTTTACCGCTGATGCCGCGGATCCAGCCGCCTTGCCACTGCTCCTGGTCTTCCCAGTTTTTTGGGTAGCCAATGCCCGGTTTGGTTTCCACATTATTGAACCACGCGTACTCCATGCCCTCCCGGCTGCTCCAGACGTTTTTACAGGTGACCGAGCAGGTGTGACAGCCGATGCATTTGTCCAGATTCAGCACCATTCCAACCTGAGAACGGATTTTCATTTTTTCGCCTCCTGTACCTGATCGCGACCTTCGTCATCCAGCCAGGCAATATTTTTCATTTTGCGGATCATGATGAACTCGTCGCGGTTGGAGCCGACGGTGCCGTAGTAGTTAAAGCCATAGGCCAGCTGGGCGTAGCCGCCGATCATGTGCGTCGGCTTCGGGCAGACGCGGGTGACGGAGTTATGAATGCCGCCGCGGCGGCCGGTCACTTCCGAACCCGGGATATTCATAATCCGCTCCTGAGCGTGATACATCATGGTCATCCCCGGCGGCACGCGCTGGCTCACCACCGCCCGGGCGGTGAGGGCGCCGTTGGCGTTGAACGCTTCAATCCAGTCGTTATCTTCAATGCCCAGCTCTCTGGCGTCAGTTTCACTGAGCCAGACGATCGGCCCGCCGCGCGACAGCGTCAGCATCAGCAGGTTTTCGCTGTATGTGGAGTGGATCCCCCATTTCTGGTGCGGGGTCAGGAAGTTCAGCGCTTTCTCCGGAAAACCGTTCGGCGGCACGGCCTTCATCTGGCTGACGCTGCGGGTATCAATGGGCGGGCGATAAGCCACCAGGCTTTCGCCAAAAGCCCGCATCCACGGATGGTCCTGATACAGCTGTTGCCGCCCGGAGAGGGTGCGCCACGGGATCAGTTCGTGCACGTTGGTATAACCGGCGTTGTAGGAGACGTGCTCGCTTTCCAGTCCGGACCACGTTGGGCTGGAGATGATCTTGCGCGGCTGCGCCTGAATATCGCGGAAGCGGATCTTCTCATCCTCTTTATTCAGCGCCAGATGAGTGTGGTCGCGACCGGTAAATTCTCCCAGCGCCTGCCAGGCTTTCACCGCCACCTGGCCGTTGGTTTCCGGCGCGAGGCTGAGAATAACTTCGGAGGCGTCAATGGCGCTGTCGATCCGCGGCCGGCCTTTGGCCGGACCGTCCTGCTTGAGGTAGTTAAGCTTGCCGAGGAAATCGACTTCGCTTTGCGTATTCCACGAGATGCCTTTCCCGCCGTTGCCAAGCTTATCGAGCAGCGGCCCGAGAGAGGTGAAGCGTTCCCAGGTGGCGGGATAGTCGCGCTCCACCAGGGCAATCGACGGAGCGGTTTTCCCGGGGATCAGATCGCATTCGCCCTTGCGCCAGTCAAGCACCTCGAACGGCTGCGCCAGCTCAGCCGGAGAGTCATGCTGCAGCGGGACCAGCACCACGTCGGTCTCTTTCCCGAGATGGCCGACGCAGACCTGCGAGAAGGATTTGGCGATATCTTTGTAAATCTCCCAGTCACTCTTTGCCTCCCACGCCGGGTCGACGGCGGCGGAAAGCGGGTGGATAAACGGATGCATATCCGAGGTGTTCATATCGTCTTTTTCGTACCAGGTGGCGGTCGGTAGAACAATATCGGAAAAGAGACAGGTACTGGACATGCGGAAATCCAGCGTCACCAGCAGGTCGAGTTTGCCCTCGATAGCCGCCGTCTGCCACTCGACTTCCTCAGGTTTCACCTCATCGCTGGCGCCCAGTTCATCCCCCTGAATACCGCTGTCGGTCCCGAGCAGGTATTTCAACATGTACTCATGCCCCTTACCGGACGATCCCAGCAGGTTAGAGCGCCAGATAAACAGGTTCCGCGGATGGTTTTTGCCGCTGTCCGGCTGCTCGGCGGCAAAGCGGATCTCGCCGGATTTTAGCGACCGCACCGTGAACTCCGAGGGCGATAGCCCGGCGGCCTCGGCCTGCTGCTTGATGGTCAGCGGGTTGACGTTGAGCTGTGGCGCAGAAGGCAACCAGCCCATCCGTTCCGCGCGGACGTTGAAGTCGATAAGGCTGCCGCTAAATTTGCTGGCGTCGGCCAGCGGCGACAACAGCTCCTGCGCGGTCAGTTTTTCATAGCGCCACTGGCTGGCGTGATTGTAGAAATAGGAGGTGCTGTTCATTTGCCGCGGCGGGCGGTTCCAGTCCAGCGCGAACGCCAGCGGCAGCCAGCCGGTCTGTGGGCGCAGCTTCTCCTGGCCGACATAGTGCGACCAGCCGCCGCCGCTCTGGCCGACGCAGCCGCAGAACACCAGCAGGTTAATCATCCCCCGGTAGTTCATATCCATGTGGTACCAGTGGTTTACCCCGGCGCCGAGGATAATCATCGAACGGCCATGGGTTTTATGCGCCGTATCGGCGAACTCGCGGGCGATTTGTTCGATATGCTGGCGCGGCACGCCGGTGATCTGCTCCGCCCACGCCGGGGTATAGGCTTTAACCTCGGCGAAATCTTTCGCCGCATTGACATCATCAAGCCCTCGGTCCAGGCCGTAGTTAGCCAGAATCAGGTCATATACGCTGACCACCAGGCCGCTTTCGCCACTGGCCAGCGTCAGCTGTTTCACCGGGAGCGGATGAAGGGTTACCGGTGCCTGCGGCACGCTGCGGAAATGCGGGTTTTCATTGCCGCCGAAGTAGGGGAAGGCGACTGACGCCACGCTGTCGCGAATATCCAGCAGAGACAGCGTGAGCTCCACCGTTTTGCCGTCAGCCAGCGGTTCGAGATTCCATTTCCCTTTTTCGCCCCAGCGAAAGCCGATGGAACCGTTTGGCGCAACCAGTTCGCCGTCGGCGGTGCAGGCGACGGTTTTCCATTCCGGGTTATTCGTTTCGCCCAGTCCATCCAGCAGGTCGGAGGCGCGCAGCATGCGGCCTGGCACATAGCTGCCATCGTCGCGCGGCTCAAGCATCACCAGCATCGGCATGTCGGTATAGGTGCGGCAGTAGTTAAGAAAGTAATCGCTCGGGTTATCAAGGTGGAAGGCTTTGAGGATGACGTGGCCCATGGCCATCGCCAGCGCGCTGTCGGTACCTTGCTTCGGCGCCAGCCAGTGGTCGCACAGTTTGGCCACTTCCGAATAGTCCGGGGTGATGGCGATGGTTTTGGTGCCTTTGTAGCGTACTTCGGTGAAGAAGTGGGCATCCGGGGTCCGGGTCTGCGGCACGTTGGAGCCCCAGGCGATAATGTAGCTGGCGTTGTACCAGTCGGCGGATTCCGGCACGTCGGTCTGCTCGCCCCAGGTCATTGGCGAGGCCGGGGGCAGATCGCAGTACCAGTCGTAGAAGCTGAGGCAGGTGCCGCCGATAAGGGATAAATAGCGGGTACCCGCCGCGTAGGAGACCATCGACATCGCCGGGATCGGCGAGAACCCGGCGACACGGTCCGGGCCGTAGTGTTTGATGGTCCAGACGTTGGCGGCGGCGATGAGCTGATTCAGCTCTTTCCAGCTGGAGCGGACAAAGCCGCCTTTGCCGCGCGCCGCTTTATAGCTGGTGGTTTTGGCCGGATCCTGCATGATGCTATCCCAGGCCTGCACCGGGTCGGGAAACTGCGCCAGTGCTTCGCGCCACAACGCAATCAGCCGTTTACGCGCCAGCGGGTACTTCAGACGGTTGGCGCTATAGAGATACCAGGAGTAGCTGGCGCCTCGCGGGCAGCCGCGTGGTTCATGGTTCGGCAGATCCGGGCGGGTACGCGGATAATCGGTCTGCTGGGTTTCCCAGGTCACCAGACCGTTTTTGACATAAATTTTCCAGCTGCAGGAGCCGGTGCAATTCACGCCGTGGGTGGAGCGGACAATTTTGTCGAACTGCCAGCGTTGACGGTAGCTGTCTTCCCAGTCACGGTTGTTGTTGTAGACCTGACCGTGGCCGTTGGCAAAGGTTTCGCCTTTCTGCTTAAAGTAGCGAAAGCGATCCAGTAGTTTACTCATGACATTTCTCCTGCTCCGATAAAGTCCGGCATCGTGCCACCCGGCCGGATGAGCGAACGAACGCGTACGCCGGATAAGGCGGAAGCCGCCATCCGGCAGATAAATCGTTATGGTTAAGCGGGTTTACGTCGGCCGTAGACCAGCCAGGTCACCAATACGCAAACCACATAAAAAACGAAAAAGACCTTCATCGCCCCGACCGGCGAACCGGTCATCGCCAGCGAGGTGCCGAAGGCTTTCGGGATAAAGAAGCCGCCGATGGCGCCAATTGCCGAGATAAAGCCCAGCGCGGCAGCGGTATCGGTTACGGCTTCATGCTGCGCTTCTTCTTCGCTGCCGCCGCGCTGCCTCACGCTCTCGATGGTGAGCTGACGGAAGATGACGGCGATCATCTGGAAGGTGGAGCCGCTGCCGAGCCCGGCGGTTAAGAACAGCCCCATAAACACCACGTAGAAGGCGAGGAAGCTGCCGGATCCGCTGCCCGGCAGGGTGAGGAACAGCAGACCGGTAAAGAGCGCCATCAGCACGAAATTGACCAGCGTCACCCGCACACCGCCCAGACGGTCGGAGATGATCCCGCCGAACGAGCGCGCCAGCGCGCCAATAAACGGTCCAAAGAAAGCCAGCTTGAGAATGTCGACCGCAGGAAACTGGGTTTTCGCCAGCATGGCGAAGCCGGCGGAGAAGCCGATAAATGAGCCGAAAGTCGCCAGATAGAGCAGGCTCAACAGCCACATATGCGGGCGCTTGAGTACGGGAAGCTGATCGCGAATCGAGGCCTTCGAACTGGCGATATCATTCATACCGAACCAGGCGGCAGCGGTGGCAAGCAGAAGGAGGGGTACCCAGACGAGCGCCGCATTACTCAGGGCCATGGTCGAGCCATCGGGCTGGGTGACGCCATGGACGCCGAGGAAGGTGAAGAGCGGCAGGAAGATCACCGCCGGGGCGACCATCTGCATCACGCTGACCCCGAGATTGCCCAGGCCGCCGTTGACCCCCAGCGCGCTGCCCTGTTTGGCTTTGGGAAAAAAGAAACTGATATTTCCCATACTGGAAGCAAAATTAGCCCCGGCAAAACCGCACAGCAGCGCAATAACAATAAATACCCAGAATGGAGTAGCACTATTCTGGATCGCCACGCCTAACCAAATACAAGGCACAATTAGGATCACTGTACTTAATACGGTCCAGTAGCGCCCGCCGAAGAGGGGTACCATAAAGGAGTAGGGGACCCGTAATATCGCGCCGGAAAGTGAAGGAAGTGCGGTTAATAAAAAAAGCTGGTCGGTAGTGAAATGAAAACCGACCTTATTAAGGTTGACCGCCACGGCGCTGAATAACATCCATACGCAGAAGGCAAGTAGTAAGCAGGTGACTGATATCCAGAGGTTTCTTCTCGCAATGGCCTGACCCTTGTTTTCCCAGAAGGCCTTATTTTCTGGCCGCCAGTTTTTCAAAAGGTAATGATTATCTTTCTCATTCTGTACCGACATATTGCCCTCTAATTGCCCGGAATGGAGTAAATAAATAAGGTCAACAGCTGAATACAAGGTGACGGTGAATAACCCTTAATTGGCGTTATCTAAAAAGCGTAGATAAAAAAAACGTGCTGTCGGAGAGCACGTGGAGAGCGTAACGGGATTAATTGTTACTAAATGTAAAATTTAACTAAAATAACTCCAGCGTAATCATCTTATTGACGTAACGGCTAAACGCCGTCTCGTCCAGGGTTTGGGTGCCGAGGGCGTAAATTCCGTCGAGGCCGCACACCAGGGCGATAAAACGCCAGGCGATATCCACCGGCGGCTCGCTCGAGTGAAACTCTCCGCAGGCGAGACCCTGTTCCACGATCGCCACGGTCTCGGCATGCCACATGGTCATGGTCAGCAGGTAGGCCGCTTTGATGTCCGGGTCGCTGTCGGCCAGGACCTGGCCTTCCCGCCACAGGCGGATATAGGGTTCCAGCCGGCCATCCTCGCTGCCGATCATCGAGAATAACCGCTCGCGCCAGCTGGCATCCTCCGCCACCAGCGGCATGTCGAGCATCTCGCGGATAAGACGGATGAACACCTGGGACTTCAGCTCGCCAATGGAGGCGAAGTGGTGGTGCAGTTGTCCGGCGGCCACCTGCGCCTCGCGGGCGATCTGCCGGACGGTCATGGCGCTGAAGCCGCCGCGCAGCGCCAGACGCATGGCGGCCTGCATAATTCCTTCCCGTCGCTCATCCCGCTGTAAATAGTGCATAGAACCCCGCTGATATCTGGCTTTGGCCGAGTGTAACAAAAAGTTGGACATGTGTTCAACAATCCGGCAGGATCGCCATCCTGGACATGTGTCCAAGTTCTAACATTGAGGTACACGTTATGTCACGGCAATGGATGACGCTGATGGCGATTTTGCTGGTTTATATTCCGGTGGCGATTGACGCCACGGTGTTGCATGTGGCCGCGCCGACCCTCAGCGTCGCGCTGGGCAGCAGTGGCAATGAGCTGTTGTGGATCATTGATATCTATTCATTGGTGATGGCCGGGATGGTGCTGCCGATGGGCGCCCTTGGCGATAAAATCGGCTTTAAACGTCTGCTACTGCTCGGCAGCGCTATTTTTGGCGTCGCCTCGCTGTGCGCCGCGCTGTCGCCGACCGCCCTGACGCTGATTGCCTCTCGCGCCCTGTTGGCGGTGGGGGCGGCGATGATCGTTCCGGCGACGCTTGCCGGGATCCGCAGCACCTTCGCCGAGGCCAGCCAGCGCAATATGGCGCTGGGGCTGTGGGCGGCGGTGGGCTCCGGCGGCGCGGCCTTTGGTCCGCTGGTGGGCGGCATGCTGCTGGAGCATTTCTACTGGGGATCGGTGTTCCTGATCAACGTGCCGATTGTGCTGGTGGTTATCGCCATTAACGCGAAAGTGGTGCCGCGCCAGCCCGCGCGCCGCGACCAGCCGCTGAACCTGCTGCAGGCGCTCATTTTGATTGCCGCGATCCTGATGCTGGTGTTTAGCGCCAAATCGGCCCTGAAGGGCCAGCTGGCACTGTGGCTCACCGCGCTGGTGGCGATCGGCGGGGCGGCGATGCTGACCTGGTTTATCCGCAAACAGCTGTCGGCGGCCCGGCCGATGGTGGATATGCGCCTGTTCACCCATCGTATTATTTTAAGCGGGGTGATGATGGCGATGACGGCCCTGATTACCCTGGTGGGTTTTGAGCTGCTGATGGCGCAGGAGCTGCAGTTTGTGCATCAGAAAACGCCGTTCGAGGCGGGGATGTTTATGCTGCCGGTGATGGTGGCCAGCGGCTTTAGCGGGCCGATTGCCGGGATGCTGGTGTCGAAGCTCGGACTGCGCGAGGTGGCTACCGGCGGGATGTTGCTGAGCGCCTTCAGCTTTCTGGGCCTGGCGCTGACCGATTTCAGCACTCAACACTGGCTGGCCTGGGGGCTGATGACGCTGCTGGGCTTTAGCGTCGCCAGCGCGCTGCTGGCCTCCAGCTCCGCCATTATGGCGGCGGCGCCGAAGGAGAAAGCGGCGGCGGCCGGGGCGATCGAAACCATGGCCTATGAGCTGGGCGCCGGCCTCGGCATTGCGCTGTTCGGCCTGATCCTCACCCGCAGCTACAGCGCCAGCATTGTGCTACCGTCCGGGCTGAATGAGACGATCGCGCAGCAGGCGTCGTCATCGATCGGCGAGGCGGTCAGCCTGACCCAGGCGCTGCCCGCCGGGGTGGCGGAGGCGCTAATGGCGGCGGCGAAGGCGGCCTTTACCCAGGCGCACAGCCTGGTGCTGGCGACAGCGGGGGTCATGCTTCTGCTGCTGGCCGCCGGGATCTGGCGCAGTCTCGCCACGGCGACGAAGCCGCAGTCGGCGCTATAGCTGTAGCGACAGGTCCATCGCCGCGCGACGTAGCGGGGCGAGGGCCTTCTCTTTTAACGCCGCGGCGCTGACCGTCGCAGCCGGCACTCCGACATTCAGCGCGGCCACCACCTGGCCATGACGCGACAGCACCGGCACCGCCAGCGAGCACAGGCCCACCTCTATCTGGCGGTCGGCGAGGGCATAGCCCTGCATGCGCACCCGATCAATCTCCGCGCGTAGCCCGGCCATATCGCACAGGGTGTGTGGGGTGTAGCGAATGAGCATAGCGCGTGACAGTGTCACCTCCAGCTGCTCCTCCGGCAGCGCGCTGAGCAATACGCGACCCATCGACGTCGCCCACGCCGGCAGACGGCTGCCGCGTCCGAGATCGACGCTCAGTAAATTATTCACCGCGGCGCGGGCGATATAGAGCACGTTATCCCCATCGAGCGTTGCCGCCGAACAGGATTCGCCGAGGGCTTTGCCGAGGCTATCCAGCGCCGTCTGCGCCACTTTCGCCAGCGGGGTGCCGGCGAGATAGGCATGGCCCACCGCCAGCACCCGGGGCAACAGCTCATAATGGCGGCCATCCGGGCTATGGACCATGCCCAGCGCGGCGAGGGTATACAGGCAGCGGCGTACCGCCGCGCGGGAAATTTGCGTTTTCTGGCTTAACTGGGAAATGGTCAGCCGCTGACGCTGCGGGGTAAAGGCGTTAAGCACCTCCAGCCCGCGAGCCAGAGACAGCATAAAGTTGGGATCGTGCTCGGCCTGCCTGGCGCTTAGGGTGGTGGGGGTATGGTCACGCATGGATTCCCTCTCCGTTGCATTGCAAAGCTCACGGGGCATCACTATACCGTGCGCAAACCGCACCGTCCTGAATTGTGCCGGTTTTACCACCGCGATCACATTATTAACCGCCTTTTAACAAACGTGCCGATAATCGCACAACATTTCGATTATCGCCGTTGACCACCCGCCAGACCGAACCCTATTGTCAATGGCACAGCCCTCCCCGTTATGGATGTGGGTACAAAAAGTTATACATCTCATCAGGAAGCGAAAATGACTGCCACCGTAGAAGGTATTGAGAGCTGGATTGTGGATGTCCCAACCATCCGGCCACATAAATTGTCGATGACCACCATGGGATGTCAGACGCTGGTGATCGTGCGCCTTACTCGCTCCGACGGCATCTGCGGCATTGGCGAGGCCACCACCATCGGCGGCTTGAGCTATGGCGTCGAGAGCCCGGAGGCTATCTCGTCGGCGATAACGCATTACCTGACGCCGCTGCTGCTGGGGCAACCGGCCGATAACCTGAATGCGCTGACCGCCCGCATGAACAGCGCCGTTAAAGGCAACACCTTTGCGAAGTCCGCCATTGAAACCGCACTGTTGGATGCGCATGGCAAAGCGCTGGGCCTGCCGGTGTCGGCGCTACTCGGCGGCGCGCTGCAAACGTCCTTGCCGGTGCTGTGGACGTTAGCCAGCGGCGATACCGCAAAAGATATTGCCGAAGGGGAAAAATTGTTAGCAGAGGGCCGCCATCGGGCGTTTAAGCTGAAAATTGGCGCCCGCGAATTAGCTACCGACCTGCGCCATACCCGCGCCATTGTGGAAGCGTTAGGGGATCGCGCCAGCATCCGCGTCGACGTCAACCAGGCCTGGGACGCCGCGACCGGCGCGAAAGGCTGCCGCGAGCTGGCGGCGATGGGCGTCGACCTCATCGAACAGCCGGTCAGCGCCCACGACAACGCGGCGCTGGTGCGGTTGAGCCAGCATATTGAAACCGCGATCCTCGCCGACGAAGCGGTAGCCACCGCTTACGATGGCTATCAACTGGCGCAGCAGGGCTTTACCGGCGCTTACGCGCTGAAAATAGCCAAGGCCGGCGGACCGAATAGCGTACTGGCGCTGGCTCGCGTCGCCCAGGCGGCGGGGATTGGCCTGTATGGCGGCACCATGCTGGAGGGGACCGTGGGGACTGTCGCCTCGCTGCATGCCTGGTCGACGCTGCCGCTGCAGTGGGGCACCGAGATGTTCGGCCCGCTGTTGCTGAAAGACGATATCGTCAGCGTACCGCTCTCCTTTGCCGACGGCGAGGTGGTGCTCCCGCAAACCCCGGGTCTTGGCGTCGAGCTGGATGAAGACAAACTGCGTTTTTACACCCGCCAGGCGTAGCGGGTAACAGGAGAAACACATGCTATTTAAAGTGGAGATGACCGTGAATATTCCGCTTGGTTTTCCCGTCGCCGAAGCGGAGGAAATAAAGCAACGCGAAAAAGCCTATTCACAACAATTACAGCGGGAAGGCAAATGGCGACATATCTGGCGCGTCGCCGGTCTTTACGCCAATGTCAGTATTTTCGATGTCAACGATGCCGAAGAGTTACATCAAATATTAATGGGATTGCCGCTGTATCCTTTTATGGATATTCGCGTCGAGGCGCTGTGCCGTCATCCCTCGTCTGTTCGTGACGACGATAGCTAATAATAATAACACCTGACCTTATGCCGGGGTGACCCGGGAAATACCCTACAACGATAAGAGAGAATAATGATGAGTAATGCTTTCGTACAACAAGAAGCCGTGCAGAAATTATTACGTGAAGGCGCGGGTTTACATGTCCCTGGCGGTAACGAACGTTTTAAAGCCATTATTCACCGTCTGCTGGAGAATATCTGTACGCTGATCGACGACTATAACGTCACCGAAGAAGAGTTCTGGCATGCGGTGAACTATCTGCATGCGCTGGGCGGCCGTCAGGAGGCGGCGCTGCTGGCGGCGGGACTGGGTCTGGAGCATTTCCTCGACCTGCGTCAGGACGCCATTGACGCGGCGGCGCGCCGGGAAACCGGCACCCCGCGCACCATCGAAGGGCCGCTGTATGTGGCTAATGCGCCGCTGGCGGACGGCCACGCCCGGATGGATGATGGCGCCGACGCCGGGGAAGTGATGTGGCTGCATGGCCAGGTCAACGATACCGAGGGCCGGCCGGTGGCCAACGCCATTGTCGATATCTGGCACGCCAATACCCTCGGCAATTACTCCTTCTTCGACCCGAGCCAGAGCGAATACAACCTGCGCCGGCGGATCCGCACCGGCGCCGATGGCCGCTACAGCGTGCGCAGCATCCTGCCTTCCGGCTACGGCTGTCCGCCGGATGGCCCGACGCAGAAGCTGCTGGATCGGTTAGGCCGCCATGGCAACCGTCCGGCGCACATTCACTTCTTCGTCTCCGCGCCGGGGCATAAACATCTCACCAGCCAGATCAACCTCAGCGGCGATAAATACCTGTGGGATGATTTTGCCTTTGCCACCCGCGACGGCCTGATTGCCGACCCGATCAAAGTGACGGACCGCGAGACTATCGCGCAGCGCGACCTTGAGGGAGAGCACACTGAGGTCTGTTTTGATTTCACCCTGTGTAAAGCGCTCAGCGCCGACGAAGAGCAGCGCGGCGCCCGCCTGCGCGCCAAAGCGTAATCTGCTGTAACGGCCCCGGGCATGCGGTTGCCCGGGCCAGACATTGCACCTGAAAGCAAACCATTCACCCGGTTTCTTTCATCCTGAATACTGCAGGAGGGACTGACTCATGCAAAAAACGCTATCAGCGCTTAAAGAAAAAATTAACAACGCCTTAATTGTCGATCGTGAAAACCATATTTACCGCTGCCACCGTTCGATATTTACCGACCCGCAGCTGTTTGAATTTGAAATGAAGCATATCTTTGAAGGTAATTGGGCGTTTCTCGCCCATGAAAGCCAAATAGCCGAACCGGGGGATTATTATACCCTGACGCTGGGGCGTCAGCCGGTCATTATTACCCGCGATAAAAAGAACGAGCTGCATGCGTTAATTAACAGCTGCGCCCATCGCGGCGCGATGTTATGTCGACGGAAAACCGGGAATAAAAACTCATTTACCTGTCCGTTTCACGGCTGGACCTTCAGCAATAATGGCAAACTATTAAAAGCCAAAGATGAAAGCACCGGCGGCTATCCTGACACTTTCAAACAGGAAGGATCGCACGACCTGCAAAAGCTGCCGCGTTTTCAGTCCTATCGCGGTTTCTTATTCGGTAGCCTCAATGCCGACGTGCAGCCGCTGGAAGCCTATCTCGGGGAAACCTGCAAAATCATCGATCTGATCGTCGACCAGGCGCCGGAGGGGCTGGAGGTGCTCAAGGGATCGTCGAGCTATGTGTACGAGGGCAACTGGAAGCTGGGCGCAGAGAACGGCGCTGATGGCTACCACGTGAGCGTGGTGCACTGGAACTATGCCTCCACCATGTCGCGGCGCAACTATGAAGCGGAAGGCACCCATGCGGTGGACGCCAACGGCTGGTCAAAAAGCCTCGGCGGCGGCTACGGATTTGATAACGGCCATATGCTGCTGTGGACCCGGGCGCTGAACCCGGAGGTGCGCCCGGTGTATGCCCACCGCGAGCGCCTGCAGGCGGAATTCGGCGAACTCCGCGCCGACCAGATGGTCAACGAAACCCGCAACCTGTGCCTGTACCCCAACGTCTATCTGATGGATCAATTCTCCACCCAGATCCGCGTCATTCGTCCGCTGGCGGTGGACAAAACCGAAGTCACTATCTGGTGCTTTGCGCCGAAGGGGGAATCCGACCAGGCGCGGGCCCTGCGCATCCGCCAGTACGAGGATTTCTTTAACGTCAGCGGGATGGGGACCCCGGACGACCTCGAAGAGTTCAGCGCCTGTCAGCGCGGCTATCTCGGCGAAAACCTGGCGTGGAGCGATCTCAGCCGCGGCGCGCTGCGCTGGGTCGACGGTCCGGATGAGCATGCGCAGCACGCCGGATTTCATCCGCGCTTAAGCGGCGTGAAATCGGAGGACGAGGCGCTGTATATCGCCCATCACCATCACTGGCAGACGCTGATGCTGGCGGCGATTGAACAAGAGCAGCAACGCTATGACCAGTCGATCACCCAGCGCGTGGAGGTGGCCTGATGCTGAACCTCGAACAGGTACGCCAGTTTCTCTACTACGAAGCCCGTCTGCTGGATGATCGTCAGTGGGATGAATGGCTCAGCTGCTACAGCCCGCAGGTCGTCTACTGGATGCCGGCGTGGGGCGACGATGACCAGCTGACGCGCGATCCGCAAAAAGAGATTTCGCTGATCTACTATCCCAACCGCGAAGGGCTGGAGGATCGCGTCTACCGCATTAAAACCGAGCGGTCCGGGGCCAGCACGCCGGAGCCGCGGACCACCCATATCATCAGTAACGTCGAGCTGCTGGGGGAGAACGATGAAGGGCTGGAGGTGCGTTACAGCTGGGTGACCTGGAGCCACCGCTATCAGCACACCGACGCCTTTTTCGGCGCCACCTGCTGCACGCTGACCGAGCAGGACGGCAGGCCGCAGATCGTGCGCAAAACCGTGCGCCTGAATAACGATTATATCCGTCAGGTGATCGACGTTTACCACATTTAAGAGGCGCTTATGACCTTCACTATTGCTCTTAATTTTGAGGACGGTATTACCCGCTTTATTCAATGCCATGCCGGAGAGAAAGTCCTGGATGCCGCCTATCGGCAGAAGGTGAATTTGCCGATGGACTGCTCGGACGGCGTGTGCGGCACCTGCAAATGCCACTGCGCCAGCGGGGAATACGCTCTCGGCGACGAGTATCTCGACGAAGCGCTAAGCGACGAGGAAGCGCAGGCCCGCCAGGTGCTGACCTGTCAGATGGTGCCCACCAGCGACTGCGTAATCGATGTGCCGGTGGTTGCCGCCCAGTGTAAAACCGCCCTGACGAACACCGGGGCGCAGGTGCGGCAGGTGAATTGTCTGTCCGATACCGCCGTCGAGCTGGTGGTCGCCCTCGATGAGCCGCTGGACTTCCTGGCGGGGCAGTACGTCAACATCCAGGTGCCAGGCACGCCGCACGTTCGCGCCTATTCCTTCAGCTCCCGCCCAGGCTCGGCAGAAGGACGTTTCCTGATCCGTAACGTGCCCGGCGGCATGATGAGCCAGTGGTTAACCCGGCAGGCGCGGCCCGGCGATCGCCTGATCCTCAGCGGCCCGATGGGCAGCTTCTATCTGCGCCATGGCGAACGTCCGCTGCTGATGCTGGCCGGCGGTACCGGGCTGGCGCCGCTGCTCTCCATGCTCGAGACCCTGCAGGCGCAGAACAGCTCGCGCCCGGTGACCCTGCTGTATGGCGTCACGCGCGACGGCGACCTGGTGAAGACCGAGGCGCTGGAGGCATTCCGTCAGCAGTTAACCCACTTTCGCTGGCTGCCGGTGGTGGCGGAGGAAAACAGTGCCTGCCCGCAGCGCGGCTTTGTCACCGATCATCTTGACGACGCCATGCTGAATAATGGCGAGGTCGATATCTATCTTTGCGGCCCGCCACCGATGGTCAACGCGGTCGCCACGGCGCTGCGCGAGCGAGGGATCGCCCCGGCGGGCTTCTGGTACGAGAAATTTATCGCCAGCCAGAGCGCGGCGGCATAAGGAGGTAGTATGCGTTTTCGCGATAAAGTGGTCGCCATCACCGGCGCGGCCCAGGGCATTGGCCGCCAGACCGCGGAGCAGGCGGCTGCGGAAGGCGCGGCTCTGCTGCTCATCGATCGCGCGCCCTGGGTGCGCGAGCTGGCGGCGACCCTGGCGCAGTCCGGCAGTCAGGTGCTGGCGCTGGAGGCGGACCTGGAACAGTGGTCGAGCGCCGAGCAGGCGTTTGCCGACGGGGTCGCGCATTTTGGCCGCATCGATGTGCTAATCAATAACGTCGGGGGGACCATCTGGGCGCGGCCGTTTGCCGAATACCAGCCGGACCAGATTGAGAAAGAGATCCGCCGCTCGCTGTTTCCCACCCTGTGGGGCTGCCGCGCGGCGCTGCCCTGGATGCTCAAGCAGGGCAAAGGCAGCATCGTCAACGTCTCATCGGTGGCGACGGCGGGGGTCAACCGGGTGCCTTACTCGGCGGCGAAAGGCGGCGTCAATGCGCTGACCCGGTCGATTGCCATGGAGTACAGCGGCAGCGGCATCCGCATCAATGCGGTCGCGCCGGGCGGGACGGAGGCGCCGCCGCGCCTGACGCCGCGTAACGACGAGCAGCCCGGTGAGCAGGAGAAGGCGTGGTATCAGCAGGTGGTCGATCAGACAGTGGCCAGCAGCCTGATGCACCGCTACGGCACGCTGGCGGAACAGGCGAACGCGATCCTGTTCCTCGCCAGCGATGAGGCTAGCTATATCACCGGCGTGACCCTCCCGGTGGCGGGCGGCGATCTCGGCTAACGGCGGGTCGCGTACCAGCAGAGCAGGGAGCCGAGACACACCATCCCGGCCCCCTGCCAGAAGGGCCACGATAGCGCGGCGCTAAGCAGGATCGCCGCCAGCGCGGAGGAGAGCACCGGCGTGAAGTAGGAGGCCGCCGCCAGCAGGCTGACGTTGCCGTGGAGGATCCCCACGTTCCACGCGGCGTAGGCCAGACCGAGCGCCACCGCTACCGTCAGCAGCTTGATGCTGACCGGCCAGCTAAAGACCATCGGCGGCTGCGGCGTGGCGAGAAACTTCAGCCACAGCGTCAGCGCGGTTAACAGGACGAACAGGGTAATGGCATTTTTGCCGCGGGCATATTTGGCCGTCACCGTGCAGTAGGCCGCCCAGATAAAGGCGCCGATAAAGGCCAGCAGATAGCTGAGCGGACTGGAGATGACGTTGCTGATAATCTCGTCCAGCTGCAGGCCGTGCTCACCCCCCAACACCCAGCCGACGCCAAGCAGGGCGAGAAGCAAACCGGGGATCACCAGCCAGCTGCTTTTCTGACCATTAAACAGGATGGCGAACAGGATGGTCAGGCTGGGCCACAGGTAATTGACCATCCCCACTTCAATGGCCTGCTGACGGCTGGCGGCATAGCCCAGGGATAGCGCGAGGCAGATTTCATAGCTGACGAACAGCGCGCTGCCGGCCAGCAGATAGCGGCGCGGGATCTGGCGCAGGTTAGGGAAACCGACGGTAAAAATCAGCAGCAGGCCGCTGAGGCTGTAAATCATCGCCGCGCCGCCGACCGGTCCCAGTCCTTCGCTGACGCCGCGAATCAATCCGACCATGGTGCTCCATAAAATAATGGCGGCGAAGCCGATGGTCGTGGCTCTCTTTTTCTCCATGCTTATCCTGAGGGTTACGCAAATGCAGCCGGCATATATATCATCTTTTTACCGCCGCGGGGCGAAATTTTCCGCCATGGGTAATCCCTAGGGATTAGTGAAAACGGCCGCGGCTGGCGATTAAGGGGGCGTTGGTTTTGCTCCTTGATTTGACGCAAATTTTCCTGGGATTTTGCTGTTAGTTTCCTCCGCGCGATGAATCAACATCCTGCATGGAGGAATGCAATGGACGTCAGCCGCAGAAAGTTCTTTAAGATCTGCGCAGGCGGTATGGCCGGAACCACAGCTGCCGCCCTGGGCTTTGCCCCCAAAATGGCGCTGGCTCAGGCACGCAACTACAAATTGCTGCGTGCGAAAGAGATCCGCAACACCTGCACTTACTGCTCCGTTGGCTGCGGGCTATTAATGTATAGCCTCGGCGACGGCGCGAAAAACGCCAAAGAAGCGATTTACCATATTGAAGGGGATCCGGACCATCCGGTGAGCCGCGGCGCGTTATGCCCGAAAGGCGCCGGCCTGCTGGACTATGTCCACAGTGACAACCGCCTGCGCTACCCGGAATACCGCGCGCCGGGATCTGATAAATGGCAGCGACTCTCCTGGGATGAAGCCTTCAGCCGCATCGCCCGGCTGATGAAAGCCGACCGCGACGCCAACTTTATGGAAAAGAACGAACAGGGCGTGACGGTTAACCGCTGGCTTTCCACCGGCATGCTGTGCGCTTCGGCAGCAAGTAATGAAACCGGCATGCTGACGCAAAAATTTGTGCGTTCGCTCGGCATGCTGGCGGTAGACAACCAGGCACGCGTCTGACACGGACCAACGGTAGCAAGTCTTGCTCCAACATTTGGTCGCGGTGCGATGACCAACCACTGGGTGGATATCAAAAACGCGAACGTCGTGGTGGTGATGGGCGGCAACGCCGCGGAAGCCCACCCGGTGGGATTCCGCTGGGCGATGGAAGCGAAAAACAACAACGACGCCACGCTTATCGTTGTCGACCCGCGCTTTACGCGTACGGCGTCGGTGGCGGATATCTATGCGCCGATTCGCTCCGGTACCGACATTACCTTCCTGTCGGGAGTCCTGCTGTACCTGATCGAACATAACAAAATCAATGCCGAGTACGTGAAGCACTACACCAACGCCAGCCTGCTGGTGCGGGATGATTTTGCCTTCGAAGAGGGGCTGTTCAGCGGCTATGATGCGGACAAACGCCAGTACGATAAATCGTCCTGGAACTACCAGTTCGATGAAAACGGCTACGCCAAACGCGATGAGACGCTCAGCCATCCGCGCTGCGTGTGGAACCTGCTGAAGCAGCACGTTTCCCGTTACACGCCGGAGGTGGTCGAAAACATCTGCGGTACGCCGAAAGCGGACTTCCTCAAGGTGTGCGACGTGCTGGCCTCAACCAGCGCCGCCGATCGCACCACCACTTTCCTGTATGCCCTGGGCTGGACGCAGCACACCGTCGGCGCGCAGAACATTCGCACCATGGCGATGATCCAGCTGCTGCTCGGCAATATGGGCATGGCCGGCGGCGGCGTGAATGCCCTGCGCGGTCACTCTAACATTCAGGGACTGACCGACCTTGGCCTGCTGTCCACCAGCCTGCCGGGCTACCTGACGCTGCCTTCTGATAAGCAGCCGGATCTGCAGACGTATCTGGCGGCCAACACGCCAAAAGCGACCCTGCCGGACCAGGTGAACTACTGGAGCAACTACCCGAAATTCTTTGTCAGCCTGATGAAGTCCTTCTACGGCGAGGCGGCGCAAAAAGAGAACGACTGGGGCTTTGAGTGGTTACCGAAGTGGGACCAGGCTTACGACGTGATCAAGTACTTCAACATGATGGATAACGGCAACGTCACCGGCTATATCTGCCAGGGCTTTAACCCGGTGGCGTCGTTCCCGGATAAAAACAAGGTGGTTCGCAGCCTGAGCAAGCTGAAGTATATGGTGGTTATCGACCCGCTGGTCACCGAAACCTCGACCTTCTGGCAAAACCACGGCGAGTCGAACGATGTCGACCCGGCAGCCATTCAGACGGAAGTCTTCCGCCTGCCGTCCACCTGCTTTGCCGAAGAGGACGGTTCGATCGCTAACTCTGGCCGCTGGCTGCAGTGGCACTGGAAAGGTCAGGATGCCCCAGGTGAAGCACGTAACGACGGCGAGATCCTGGCCGGGATTTACCATCGTCTGCGCGAACTGTACCGCACCGAAGGCGGTACAGGCGCTGAGCCGCTGCTGAAGATGGGCTGGCACTACAAACAACCGGACCATCCGGAATCGGAAGAAGTTGCCAAAGAAAACAACGGCTACGCGCTGGCGGACCTGTATGATGCCAGCGGTGCTCTGGTGGCGAAGAAAGGCCAATTACTGAACAGCTTTGCGCTGTTGCGCGATGACGGCACCACCGCGTCGTCTTGCTGGATCTACAGCGGCAGCTGGACGGAGCAGGGCAACCAGATGGCGAACCGCGATAACGCCGACCCGTCGGGTCTGGGCAATACGCTGGGCTGGGCCTGGGCGTGGCCGCTCAATCGCCGGGTGCTCTATAACCGCGCGTCAGCCGACATCAACGGCAAGCCGTGGGATGCGAAGCGGATGCTGATCCAGTGGAACGGCAGCAAGTGGGTCGGGAATGATATTCCGGACTTCAATACCGCGCCGCCGGGGAGCAACACCGGGCCGTTTATCATGCAGCAGGAGGGGCTGGGTCGTCTGTTCGCACTGGATAAGCTGGCGGAAGGGCCGTTCCCGGAACACTACGAGCCGATGGAAACCCCGCTTGGCACTAACCCGCTGCACCCGAAGGTGGTCTCCAGCCCGGTGGTGCGTGTGTATGAAGAGGACGCCATTCGCTTAGGTAAGAAGGATAAGTTCCCGTACGTCGGGACCACCTATCGTCTGACCGAACACTTCCATACCTGGACCAAGCATGCGCTGCTCAATTCCATCGCGCAGCCGGAACAGTTTGTCGAAATCAGCGAAGGGCTGGCAAAAGCGAAAGGCATCGCCAACGGCGACCGGGTAAAAGTCAGCAGCCAGCGCGGCTTTATTCGCGCGGTGGCGGTGGTGACGCGCCGTCTGCAAACCCTCAACGTCAACGGCCAGCAGGTGGAGACCGTCGGGATCCCGCTGCACTGGGGTTTTGAAGGCGTGGCTCGCAAAGGCTATATCGCTAACACCCTGACGCCGAACGTCGGCGATTCCAACTCGCAAACGCCGGAGTACAAGGCGTTTCTGGTCAACATCGAGAAAGCGTAAGGAGCGATTCAATGGCGATGGAAACACAAGACATTATTAAACGCTCCGCGACCAACCCGATCACGCCCGCACCGCGCGCGCGGGACCATAAGGCGGAAGTCGCCAAGCTTATCGATGTCTCCTCCTGCGTGGGCTGTAAAGCCTGCCAGGTGGCCTGCTCCGAGTGGAACGACATCCGCGATGAGTTGGGGCACTGCGTCGGGGTGTACGACAACCCGGCGGATCTCAGCGCTAAATCCTGGACGGTGATGCGCTTTAGCGAGACCGAACAGAACGGCAAACTGGAGTGGCTTATCCGTAAGGATGGCTGTATGCACTGCGAAGAGCCGGGCTGCCTGAAGGCCTGCCCGTCCGCCGGGGCGATTATTCAGTACGCCAACGGCATCGTCGATTTCCAGCAGGAAAACTGCATCGGCTGCGGCTACTGCATTGCCGGGTGTCCGTTTAACGTCCCGCGTCTCAATAAAGAGGATAACCGGGTCTATAAATGCACCCTGTGCGTGGACCGGGTCAGCGTCGGTCAGGAACCGGCGTGCGTGAAAACCTGTCCGACCGGCGCGATCCACTTCGGTACGAAGAAAGAGATGCTGGAGGTGGCCGAGGAGCGGGTGGCTAAGCTGAAAAAACGCGGCTATGCCAGGGCCGGGATTTACAACCCGCAGGGCGTCGGCGGCACCCATGTGATGTACGTCCTGCATCATGCCGACCAGCCCGAGCTTTATCACAAGCTGCCTGCTGCGCCGAAGATTGATACCTCGGTGGAGCTGTGGAAAGGGATCCTGAAGCCGCTGTCGGCGGCGGGCTTTATCGCTACCTTTGCCGGGCTTATCTATCACTACATCGGTATCGGGCCAAATAAGGAAGTTGACGACGACGAGGAGGAGCATGATGAGTAAATCGAAGATGATAGTACGCACGACCTTTATCGATCGTGCCTGTCACTGGACGGTGGTGATCGCTTTCTTCCTCGTGGCGCTATCGGGTATTTCGTTTTTCTTCCCGACCCTGCAGTGGCTGACGGAAACCTTCGGTACCCCGCAGATGGGGCGTATTCTGCACCCCTTCTTCGGAGTGCTGATTTTTATCGCCCTGATGTTTATGTTCGTGCGTTTTGTCCATCACAACATCCCTGATAAACAGGATATCCCCTGGCTGAAAGGCATTGTGGAGGTGCTGAAAGGCAACGAGCATAAAGTGGCGCGGGTCGGTAAATATAACGCCGGGCAAAAGATGATGTTCTGGACCATCATGAGCATGATTTTTGTGCTGCTGGTGACCGGCGTGATTATCTGGCGTCCCTGGTTTGCCCACTATTTCCCGATTCAGGTGATTCGCTACAGCCTGTTAATTCACGCGACGTCGGCCATTATTCTGATCCACGCGATCCTTATCCATATGTATATGGCGTTCTGGGTGAAGGGGTCGATTAAGGGGATGATTGAAGGCAAGGTCAGCCGCCGTTGGGCGAAGAAACATCACCCGCGCTGGTATCGCGATGTCGAACGTCTGGAGGCGATCAAAGAGAGTCGCGAAGGGATGAAGTAAGCCGTCTGGCCAGGAGGCCCGCTCCAGTTTTGCTGGAGCGGGTTTATGTGTTAGTGATTAATGCGTCCATCGCTGATATCACGGTCGTTCTTTCTTTAGCCAAATTGCAGATAAAAATATTTTTTATCCAGCCTTTGCTTTGCCACGCTGGTGATTGCCGGCGCGTTGATGAACAGTTTCTCAAACTCCATATTAATAACCGGGGCGGCAGCATGATAATGGCCGGTCAAATGAGAATGATAGCTCAGCGGCACAATTAAACGTGTGCCAAGGTCATTAAAATAATCATGTTGGATTACCATTAAATAAGGTTGAAACGCATTGGTTCTCGATGATGGGTTACGAAAAATATCAAATTGTGCCGCCATTAAATCCCTCCGAAAAAAGGATCCTCTGACAACAACCCTGCACGGGCAGTGAACTCATTCAGTGCCTTAATGAATTCCTGGTCTTTTCGGCGTTTGTCCGCATCGACGATGGTAAGTGACTGGTTTTGCGGGTTAAACGTTGTTGTGCGATCGCGATTCTGTGACTTGTTAACGGCATTCTGTTTCATTATCTGCTCCTTGTTGTTGGCGAGCTGATTATCACGCGGTGTGCGATGAAAAGAAATACCTGGTTCGGATTTGTTTTTTATTTTGCGAGACAACTTCCAGAGGAAAGCAACCGCATGAAATATTCATGGTTATGGTAATAAACCCGGCGCTGGCATTAACCAGCGCGGCGGGAAATAATCAGAACTTCTCCGGAATAAAGCGGAAGGGGAAATTGGTCTGTTTCATTTTGCCCATTTTGCGCTTCGGCAGCGTGACATGCTCCACTGGCAAGGCTTCGTAGGGGATCTGTGACAGCAGGTGGGTGATGATATTCAGACGCACTCGCTTTTTATCTTCGGAGCGGGCGACGAACCACGGCGCCCAGGCGGTGTCGGTGGCGGCGAACATGGCGTCGCGGGCAGCGGTATATTCATCCCAGCGGTTGAAAGACTTGATGTCCATCGGCGAGAGCTTCCAGATCTTGCGCCCGTCGTCGATGCGATCCCGCAGGCGCCGCTCCTGCTCCTGCGGAGAGACCTCCAGCCAGTACTTGAGCAGGATAATGCCCGACTCGACCATGCCGCGCTCCACCATCGGCGCGCCGTCGAGGAACTTCTGCACTTCCTCCGGGGTACAAAAGCCCATCACCCGTTCGACGCCGGCGCGGTTATACCAGCTGCGATCGAAAATCACGATTTCGCCAGCCGCCGGGAGGTGCTTGATATAGCGCTGAAAATAGAGCTGACTTTTCTCGCGTTCGGTGGGCGAGGGTAAGGCGACGACCCGGAAGATCCGCGGACTGACGCGCTCGGTGATCGCCTTAATCGTGCCGCCTTTGCCGGCGCCGTCCCGGCCTTCAAAGACGATGCACACCTTCAGCCCTTTATGCACCACCCAGCGCTGCAGTTTTACCAGCTCAACGTGGAGCTTGCGCAGCGCCTTCTCGTACGCTTTATTGTCGAGCGGGGCGATCTTCACCGCCGCGTCGACAGGATGACCGCTTTTCTTATTACCCATCGCCATGCTCCGTGTTGCCGAGGTATCCCTTTGAAGTGTAATCCTTCACTGGCGTGGCGGTGGAAAATATTCGCGCCCGGGACGGGCTAGCTGACGTTCCCCGCGGCAATGACTTCCAGCCCCACTCGCTGCCCCCATGACAGCTCCAGGGTGTTACCGTCCGGGTCGGCAAAGAAAGCGAAATAGCCCACAGGATCGCCCAGCTGCTCCGGTTCCCGGCGCAGAACGCCTTCCCGCCGCGCCTGGGCGACCTTCTCATCGATCTCCTCCTGGGTGGCGCAGGCGACGCCGAGATGGCCGAACGGACCCAGCGGCGTGTCGGCAGGGCCATCACTTTGCACCAGCACCAGGGCGAAAGGTCGGGTGCGATCGCTGAGCCACGCCACTTTACGCGCCGAGGGGAGGTTGGGTTCGCGCTGGTGAATAACGGTCATCGCCGTGTAGCGGGTATAAAAATCGATGCTGCTGGCCAGACAGCGGACGGTAAAGGCGACATGGGTAAAGCCAACATCAACATTTTGCATGGATGATTCTCCCGAGGTGAACGATGTCTCGACTTTACAACCTCAAGTTAACTTGAGATCAATCCACAATGTGTCCCTGCGTGCCCACCAATTTTTACAGGGAATTATCCACCGCCAGGCGCCTCTGCCGCCAGCAGGACCGCCAACGGCGGCGCTGGCGAGCGCATGAACGAATCAGGCCGTTGTATGGAGGATACTGTCGTCGGGCGTTTTTAGCTGGTGTGGCGAGGCGGGATGGTCAATAATGCCGGCCGTCTCTCAATACCCCTATAAGATGTATGAAAAAAACGATTTTTTCACTGGCGCTGGGCACTTTCGGACTCGGCATGGCGGAATTTGGCATTATGGGCGTGCTGCCGGACATGGCGCGCGATGTCGGGATTTCAATCCCCGCCGCCGGCAATATGATTGCCTGGTATGCCTTCGGCGTGGTGATCGGCGCGCCGATCATGGCGTTGCTCTCCAGTCGGTTTTCGTTGAAATCGGTGATGCTGTTTCTCGCCGCCCTGTGCATTCTCGGCAATACCCTGTTTACCTTCTCCAGCAGCTACGCCATGCTGGCGCTTGGCCGGCTGGTTTCCGGGTTTCCCCACGGGGCTTTCTTCGGCGTGGGGGCGATCATCCTGTCGAAAATCGCGCCGCCGGGGAGGGTGACCGCCGCGGTGGCGGGGATGATCGGCGGCATGACGGTGGCTAACCTGGTGGGCGTTCCCGGGGGCACCTGGCTTGGGCATCATTTTAGCTGGCGCTATACCTTCGCGCTTATCGCGGTGTTTAACGTCGCGGTGTTTATGGCCATCTTCTGCTGGGTCCCTACGCTGTATGATCGGGCCACCACCCGGCTGCGCGAGCAGTTCCGTTTCCTCGCTTCCCCGGCGCCGTGGCTGATTTTTGCCGCCACCATGTTCGGCAACGCCGGGGTGTTCGCGTGGTTCAGCTATATCAAGCCCTTTATGCTCAACGTTTCCGGCTTTGCCGAAAGCCGGATGATGCTGATTATGATGCTGGCGGGGCTGGGCATGGTGGTCGGCAACCTGTTCAGCGGCAAAATTTCCGGGCGCTACAGTCCGCTGCGCATCGCGGCCATCACCGACGGGGCGATCGCTGTGACGCTGCTGCTGATCTTTGCCTTCGGGGAGCATAAAATCGCTTCGCTGACGCTGGCGTTTTTCTGCTGTGCCGGGCTGTTCGCCCTGTCGGCGCCGCTGCAGATCCTGTTGCTGCAGAACGCCAAAGGCGGCGAGATGCTGGGGGCGGCAGGGGGGCAGATCGCCTTTAACCTCGGGAGCGCCATCGGCGCCTTCTGCGGCGGAATGATGATTGCCCAGGGCTTCGGCTGGAACAGCGTGGCGCTCCCCGCCGCCACGCTGTCGTTTCTGGCGATGAGCGCCTTGCTCATCTACGGCCGCCATCAACGCCGACAGGCTTGCTAACGATGCTTACTCACGCCAGGGCTCGCCGAGCGTCAGCATCAGCCGGTTGGCCCAGGCGAAAAAGGCCGCTGACTGCAGCAGATCCAGCTGGGCCAGAGTATCTAAGCCCTGTTCATCAAGCGCTGCCAGATGGCTGGCATTCAGCGCGGGCGGCGTCACCGATAGCGCGGCGGCGGCGTCGATTTCCGCCTGCCAGCGCGGCGACTGCCCGCCGCGCAGATCCTCTCCCGGCGTCACTGCCAGCAGCGTGTCGACGGCAGTCTCGTCCTTCGCCAGCTGCGCCGCTTTGCGGGCATGCACCGAGGCGCAGTAAATACAGCCGTTGATTTTACTGGCCACCGTGGCGGCCAGTTCACGTTCGGCGCGCGGCAATCCCCCCGGGGTATAGAAAATGCCTTTATCGGTCAGCGTCCGCTGCTCCAGCACCGGCTGGTTGCGCGCCAGCAGGCGGAAGTAGGGCGAATCGCTATGGCCATATTTGGCCAGAATCGCCTGTTCTTCAGCGCTAAATTCCGCCAACGGTTTATCCGCCAGCCAGGGTTCCCAGTGCAGCTCCTCGCGGGTGAAGCGCACCGGGGCCGCTTTGCCGCTCTGCGCGTGCGGGGTGGTGTGCCAGTACCCGGCCACCACCGGCGTGTCGGCGCTGACGATGGGCTGGTGGTTGAGCGCCCGCAGACCCAGCAGCAGGCGGCTCTGGAAGCTGACAAAGGCCACCAGCTGCGCCAGGGTGACGATGCCCCGCAGGCTCCAGCCCGCGTTTGTCAGAACCTGCAGCGCGCCGGGTGTCGCTTCGACGGGGGTGAAGGTCAGCAGGCGGGCAAAGGCCAGCGCCGGAACCAGACGATCCGTGGTCGGATCGGCCAGGCCGAAGCCGGCATAGTGCGCCGCCAGCGCGTCCGCCTGATGGAGCTTCGCCACCTTTGCCGCCACCGCGAAGCGTTCATCGAGGGGAAAATCGGCGTCCTGCTGGCTGAACAGCACTTCATAACTTCCCTGCGCATGTCGGGTAGCGGCATCGCGGACTGCGCGCGCCTGGTCGAGCGGGGAACCGGCGGCGATCTCCGCCAGTTCGGCCAGAATATCCTGACTCAGCGTCATGGTGACTCCTTATCTGATGTGGGGGGCAATATGCTGAGCGATCAGCTCAATGGAACGCAGCGTATCCCGGTGCGAAGGCTCCACCGAGTGCACCTGGAACGAAACATCGGTGGCGCGGGCCAGCACGCTGTCCTGCGCCACGGAGGCAATAACATGCTCAGGATCGCCCACGTGGGCATCCAGCTGTTGCAGATAGTCAGTGACACTGTCACCTTCTATCAGATGACCCGCAGCCCGGTACTGTGCAGCCTGCTTGCGCAGGCCGGGTTCGGCGATCTGCAGGGCGTTGGCGTGACTGTCGGCGACGAAGGCGGTGCGCGAAGCGAGGATCCGCGGCGCAACGCCGTCCGGCAGCGCCGCCAGGTAGGCGTCGACGATCGGGTTCTGAATGGCGTCCAGCGGCAGGCGCGGCTCACCGGGCGGCCGGGGCTGCGTGCGCGACAGCATCAGCCCGTGCCCCGCCTGACCGGCGCGGATGGCGCCTTCCACCGAGAAGGTGGCGATCCAGATGCGCGCCGCCAGCTGCGGCGCGGGCGGATAGAGACGGTTGTCCGGGTGGCTGAGGGTGTCGCCGCGCCAGGCGCTGTGGATCAGGTGCAGATGGTCGGCAAACACCGCCCCGCGCTGCTCGCTGGTCAGGCCGAAGGGCAGAAACGACGTTGGCGTGCCGCCGGAACCAAATCCCACCTCCAGACGCCCGTCGGTGAGTAAATCCAGCACCGCCGCGTCTTCGGCGACGCGCAGCGGATTTTCCATGGGCAACGTGATAATCGCTGTGCCGAGGCGAATGCGGTCCGTCTGCGCCGCCACGTGGGCGAGAAACACCAGCGGGGAAGGCAGGCCGCCTTCCTGTTCATGAAAATGGTGCTGGGCAATCCATGCGCTGTCGAAGCCGACGCGCTCCGCGTGGCGGATCTGTTCGGCCGCCAGCCGGTAGCGCGTTTGTGCGGAGCCCTGATCGAGCAGACGGGTAAAAAAGCCGAGGCGTTTAGGCATTATGCGTTCTCCATGTGGGCCTGTGCCAGGCGTGGGGAAACCTGGGGAATGGCGGCGATCAGTTCGCGGGTGTAGGCCTGCTGCGGGGCGGCGAACAGGCGCCCAACGTCGCCATGCTCCACCACCTGGCCGGCGCGCAGCACTGTGACGCTGTCGGCAATCCGCCTCACCGTCGCCAGATCGTGGGTAATGAACAGGTAGCTCAGACCAAGCTGCTGCTGTAGCTGCTGCAGCAGGGCGAGGATCTGCGCCTGAACGGTGACGTCGAGCGCCGAGGTCGCTTCGTCAAGAACCAGTATCGCCGGCTCGAGGATCAGTGCCCGGGCAATCGCCACCCGCTGCCGCTGGCCGCCGGAAAGCTCCCGCGGCGTCCGCGACAGTAGCTCCGGGGCCAGCGCCACCCGGGCGGCGACGCTCTCCACACGCTGGCGACGCGTCGCCGCGCTGAGGCGCTCAAAGTTTTTTAACGGCTCTTCGATAATCGCAAACAGCGTCTGGCGCGGGTCGAGCGAAGCAAAGGGGTTCTGGTAGACGAACTGGATTTTGCGCCGCAGCTGACGCTGCGCCTCCCGGCTGAGATGCCCGGCGTCAATACCGTCGATGGTCACCTGTCCGGCGTCGGCGCGCTCGAAGCCCAGCAGGATCCGCGCCAGGGTGGTTTTCCCGGAGCCGGATTCGCCCACCAGCGCATGGGTGCAGCCGCGTTTGACCTCAAAGCTGACGCTGTCGAGCGCCTGCAGGGCCTGTTTGCCCAGCGAGAAGCGTTTGCTGATCCCTTCGACGCGAATGGCCGGCGTGGCCAGCGGACGGTGACGATCCGCCGTCAGCCTCAGCGGCGCGTCCTGCAGATCGTGGAGCAACTGGCGGGTGTAAGGGTGCTGCGGACGCCGGATAATCGCCTCGGTGGCACCCTGTTCCTGAATCTCGCCCTGGCGAAACACCATGATCCGGTCGGCGCGTTCGGCGGCCAGCGCCAGATCGTGAGTGACAAACAGCACGGCGGTTCCCGACTCGCACCGCAGGATGTCGAGCAGATCGAGAATGCGCTTTTGCACCGTAACGTCGAGGGCGCTGGTGGGCTCGTCGGCAATAATCAGATCCGGCTGCAGGGCGATGGCGATGGCGATCAGCACCCGCTGTTTCATCCCGCCCGACAGCTGATGCGGGTACTGGTCAAAACGCTGTTCCGGGTGGCTGAGCCCGACTTTAGCGAGCAGGTTGAGAACCTGCTGCCGGCGTTCGGCGGCGGAAAGGGACTGATGCAGCCGCAGGATCTCTTCCACTTGCTGACCAATGGTTTTTACCGGATTAAGCGAATTGCCGGGGTCCTGCGGCACCAGGCTGATGCTCACCCCGCGCAGGCGGTTCAGGCGTTTTGCCGACCAGTCGCTAATCACTTCGCCATTGAGGATAATCCGCCCGGCGTCGCGGCGGGCGTTATCCGCCAGCAGGCCGATAATGGCCTGCGCGGTTGTGGTTTTCCCCGAGCCGGATTCACCGACGAAGGCCAGCATTTCGCCGCGCTGAATGGAAAAGCTGACGTTATGCACCACTTCGCGCCATTCGCCCCGCGACCGGTAGCTGATGCGCAGATCTTCAACAGAGAGAACGGTCATGGGCGTACTCCACTCCACAGGCGGCTAAGACGATTGGCGGCAAGGACCACCGCGACCACGGCGAGGCCGGGGAAGGTGGTCAGCCACCAGGCGGTCGACAGGTAATTACGACCTTCGGCGATCAGTAATCCCCACTCCGGGACCGGCGGCGGGGTGCCGTAGCCAAGGAAGCTGAGGGTGGCCAGCGCCAGCATCGCCTGACCAAACTGCAGCGTGGCGAAGGCGAGTACCGCGGTGAGCGAGTTGGGCAGGATATGACGCCAGAAGATGGCGAGAAAGGTGCCGCCGCTGCCCCGGGCCGCCTCGACGTAATCACTGTGGCGCACGCGCACCACCTCCGCCCGCGCCAGGCGCGCGAAGCTGGCGATGGCCGCCACGCCGACCGCCACCGCCGCATTCACCGTGCCAAAACCCAGCAGAATGATCACCGTCAGCTGCAGCAGCAGGGAAGGGATAGCCAGCAGGACATCCACCAGGCGCATGATGGTTGATTCCACGCGGCCGGCCAGCGCCCCGGCGAGGGTGCCAAGGGCGGTGCCCACCACCAGACCGATGGCGACGGCGATCAGCGCCGCCGACAGAGAATGTACCGCGCCGTAAACCACCCGCGTCCACAGGTCGCGGCCCAGCTGGTCGGTACCCAGCCAGTGGTGCGCCTGTGGCGCCAGGCGCTGAGCGCCGGGGATCCCTTCCAGCGGGTTAGCGGAGGTAAACCACTGTGGGGCAAGGGCCATTAACAGGGCGGTGATCATCACCGCCCACGCCAGCCACAGGCCTGGCTGCAGACGCACTTTGCGCCACTCCGGGCGGCGGCGAACCGCGATGGCATAGTCGACCAGGCTCATTTCGCACCTCCGGTCTGTAATTGGAGTCGGGGATCCAGCCGCGGCATGACCAGGTCGACCAGCAGGTTGATCAGGACGAAACCGAGAGCCGAAATCATCACCACCGCCTGCAGCACGGCGATATCCTGGTTATTCACCGCCTGCTGGGTCAGCTGGCCGAGCCCGCTGCGGCCGAAGACGGTCTCGGTGATCAGCGCCCCGGCAATCAGCTCGCCCAGCAGCAGCCCGGCTATATTCAGCGCCGGCAGCAGGGCGTTACCCATCACATGGCGCCAGAGGACGCCGGTCTCGCTCATTCCCTTGGCGCGGGCGACCGCGACGAAGGGCTGAACCGCCACCTGATCCATGCTGCGCATCAGGATCTGCGCCAGCGGGGCGGAGATGGGCAGCGCGACGGCGATAACCGGTAAAATCAGCCCCTCCAGCGGACCGGGGTTGATCACCGGGATCCAGCGCAGCTGAAACGAAAAGAGCTGAATCAGGGCGATACCCAGCCAGAAGGTGGGCAGCGAAATAAACAGCACCGGCAGCGACTGCAGGAGGTTGCTGAGCCAGCGCAGCCCCGGCAGACGTGAGGCGAAAGCGAGGGCAAACGCCAGGATCACGGCCAGCAGGAAGGCCGGTAGGGCGAGGCTTAAGGTATCCGGCAGGTTGCTGGCAATCAGGCTACTGACCGCCAGACCCGCCTGCAGGGAATAGCCAAAGTCGCCGTGCAGCATCGCCAGCAGCGTGTGCAGGTACTGGCGCCACAGCGGGCTGTCGGCGCCGTAGGCCAGCCGCATGTCGGCGATTTGCGCCGGGCTCAGACCGAGGTCCGGGTTCTGAAACTTGATCAGCACCGCATCCCCCGGCAGCACCTGCAGCAGGAAAAAGGTGAGGGTAAACGCCGCCCACAGGACCAGCAGCCCCTGGCCGAACCGTCGCAGAAGATAAGCGCTCATATCCGGCCTCTTAGTGTTTATCCAGCCAGGCGCCGTAGAACGACGGACGCCCGACGGCTTCGAAGCTGACGCCTTTCACCCACGGCGCGCCGGCGAACACCTGCGGCTCTTCGAAAATGGGGATCACATAGGCGTTATCGATCAGATAGCGCTGGGCATCGCCGGTTAACTGCAGGCGCTGCTGCGGCTCCACCGCCGCGGAGATGCCGGTCAGCAGGTCGTTCAGCTTATCATCGCGGAAGTGCTGCACTTTATCGCTGGAGCCGCCTTTCTGCAGCAGCGCGTCACGGTTGTTAGGAAAGAACATGCTTTTCACTACATCCGGGTCGGCGCGGCCCACTTCCGAGACGGTGAGCGGGGTTTTCTGCGGGTCGAGGTTGTCGAGCGTCCGGCTGCCGGCGTCCCCGGCTTTGACCGTTAACGCTACCCCCACCTGGCGCCATTGCTGGGCGATCAGCTGCAGCACTTCTTTATTCTGCGGCTGCGGGAGCGACTCATAGACCGTCAGCGCCAGCCGCTGCCCGTCTTTGCTGCGAATGCCGTCGGCGGCGGGTTTCCAGCCGGCCTCATCCAGCAACTGCCGGGCTTTGGCCTGGTCGAAGGTGAGCTTATCGCTCAGATTGACATAGCCGGCGGCGGAGCTGGCCAGCACGGAGGTGGCTTGCGGGTAGTTAGCGGAGAACAGCGTCTCCACCACCTGCCGGGCGTTGGTGGCATGGAGCAGGGCCTGGCGCACCCGCAGGTCGGCGACCAGTGGGTTATCCGGGCGGAAGCTGAGGCTGTCGTTGACCCCGCGGGTAGGCGCGGCGTAGACCGTAAATCCCTGATCGGTCGCCTGCTTTTCATCGTAGGCCTGCACCTGGCGAATAAAGCCCGCCTGGCCCGCCAGCAGCGCGCCGATGCGCACGCTGTCTTCCGGGGTCACGATATAGGTGATGCCGTCGAGGTTAGCGGGGCCCTGCTGGGCGATGTTTTTCGGCCCCCACTGATAATCCTTGCGCGCCACCAGCGTCAGCTCGCGGCCCGGTTTTTCATCCTGCACCACGAAGGGACCGGAGCCGATGATGTGCCGGGCATCGCCCAGCTCCTCGAAATTGCGCTGCAGGGTGCTGAGGGAGACCAGGCCGGAGCCGATGGTGGCGGTCCCCTGCAGGAAGCCCGGCGACGGCTTGTTGAAGTAGAATTTCACCGTCAGCGGGTCGATCACTTCGCTGCGCTGGTAGTTATTGATCACCTCCGAGACGGGCAGGCGATGGGCTTTATCCCCCAGCCCATAGGTGTCGAAGTTTTTGGCGACCGCGGCGGCGTCCAGCGGCGTGCCATCCGAGAAGGTGACCCCTTTTCGCAGGTGGAAAGTGTACTCGGTTTTATCGGCATTGCTGGTCCAGCTTTCGGCGATCCACGGCTCAATCTCCAGCGTTTTCGGGTTCTGCCAGGTCAGCTTGTCGGTGATCTGATTGAGTATGCCGCCATTGGGATAAAAGCCGCCGGCGGGTGGATAGAGATTGGTGTGCGGTTGCTGCTCCAGATAAATCAAGGTACCGCCTTTAACCGGCGTGTCGGCGGCCCAGACGGAAAAGGCGCCGGAGAGAAACAGCGCGGCCAGCGCGGGCAGGCGAAAATGACGATGCATGGTGAATTCCTTTGTTATCTATTGTGTTGCCATCATCGGGCGCGGCTAAAAACAAAGGAACCAAGGAATTGCGCTAAGCATTTGCGGAAATTGCATTTACTTTACGCGGCGGGAAGCGAGGGGAAGCGCGAAAGGAGAAGCGCCTCGCCCGGGCGGGAGAGGCGCTGGCGATTAGCTACGCAGATCGATAACCATACGGCCGCGGATCTGACCTTGCTCCATCTCTTTGAAGATGGCATTGATATCTTCCAGCGGACGCAGGGTGACTTTCGGCACCACTTTGCCTTCGGCGGCGAACTGGAACGCTTCCACCAGATCCTGACGGGTGCCGACCAGCGAGCCGACCACCTCGATACCGTCGAGTACCAGACGTGGAATATCGAGGCTCATCGCCTCTGGCGGCAGGCCTACCGCCACCACGCGGCCGCCGGCGCGAACGGCATCCACCGCCGAGTTAAAGGCCGCTTTGGCCACCGCGGTCACCACCGCAGCGTGGGCGCCGCCGGTTTTTTCCTGAATCACTTTCGCCGCATCTTCATTGCGCGAGTTGATGGTCAGGTCAGCGCCCATCGACGCCGCCAGCTCCAGCTGGCCGTCGTTGACGTCGATAGCGATCACTTTGGCGTTAAAGACATTCTTGGCATACTGCAGCGCCAGGTTGCCCAGCCCGCCGAGGCCGTAGATAGCGATCCACTGGCCCGGCTTGATGTGGGAGACCTTAACGGCTTTGTAGGTGGTGACCCCAGCGCAGGTAATGCTGCTGGCGGCGGCGGAGTCGAGGCCGTCCGGGACTTTAACCGCGTAGTTGGCGGTGACGATGCACTCTTCCGCCATGCCGCCGTCGACGGTATAGCCAGCGTTTTTCACCGAGCGGCACAGCGTCTCGTTGCCGCTGTTACAGTAATCGCAGTGGCCACAGCCTTCGAAGAACCACGCCACGCTGGCGCGATCGCCCGGCTTCAGGGAGGTGACGCCAGGGCCGACTTGTTGTACTACCCCGATCCCTTCATGACCGAGGATAACGCCGGTTTTATCGCCAAAATCGCCGTTTTTCACGTGCAGGTCAGTATGACACACGCCGCAGCATTCCATTTTCAACAGCGCTTCGCCGTATTCCAGCGGGCGCAGCGTTTTTTCCGTAACGTTAACCTGATGGTCGTGAGTAACAACAGCTGCCTTCATGCCTGTCTCCTTGAGAGGGGATTGATTAATTTTATTAATGCAATATTACCCAATAAGGATTAGACGCTATGGAGAAAAAAACAAGGCGCTTTAGTACAGGATGTGGTTTTTTGCTACAGTCGTAGCACAAAATTCAGACAATACCTCTAATTTTGGTAGGTAATAATAGTGTCACGGAATGGTCATGTTTTCTTCATCACCCAACTCTATTGTTTTGCGCATCAATTTCTTATAACAACAGAGTGATACAACAATGCATCTGGTCAAAACGCTCCTCACCGCCGGTCTGCTTTTTTCCGCCGCCGCGCAGGCTCACAATGTGCTGGAATTCCCGCAGCCGGAAAACAATCCGGAAGAGTTTTACGCGGTCACCGAGATCCCGGCAGGCGGGATCATTAAGTATGAAACCGACGCTAAAACGGGGTTTATCGTCGCCGACCGCTTTCAGTCGATGCCGGTGGCTTACCCGGCGAACTACGGTTCGTTAACCCAGTCGCTGGCCGGGGATGGCGACCCGCTGGACGTGGTGTTTTACACCCGCGCGCCGATGGCCCCGGGCACGCTGATTAAGCTGCGGCCGATCGGCGTTCTTAAGATGATAGACGGCGGTGAGAAAGACGACAAAATCATCGCCGTCCCGGCCAGTAAAATTGATCCGACCTATGACGACATTCAGACCATCACCGATCTGCCGAAAATCGAGCAGCAGCGGCTGGAGGCCTTCTTCCGGGTCTACAAAGAACTACCAGAGGGGCGGAAAAAGGTCGAGCTGGCCGGTTTTAATGATGCGGCCGCCGCGAAGCAGGAGATCAAATCGGCCTGGGAGGCCTGGAAGGCGAAGAACCCGCAATAATACTTATCGCGGGCGCAGTCCGGCGCCCGCGGCACGCCATCATCCGATACGCTACCTTGCCATGCTGGATAGTTTATCCTCTTGACGCGGCCTGAAGTAAATGGTTGTATTATACAACTATCTACTTCACTGGACGCCTCACTATGTCTGACACGCCTTTAATCCAACAAATTCGAACGGCCTCGCGATTAATGGTGCGCGAGCTGGGTTTTATGAACACCACGCTGGCCGCCACCCACTATTCACCCTCGGCGGTGCATACCCTGCTGGAGGTGTCGGTCAGGGGGACGATAACCGCCGCGCAGCTGGTCACATTGCTCGGGCTGGAAAAATCGAGCGTCAGCCGGATGGTCGCCCGTCTGCTGGCCGCCGGAGAGCTGGAGGAGCGCCCCTGCGCGGAGGACGCGCGGTCTAAATCGCTGGCGCTGACCGCGAAAGGGTACGACACGGTGGCAACGATTAACGCCTACGGTACCCGCCGGGTGGTGGAGGCGTTAGCGCATCTCGATGAGACGCAGCAGCGGACCGTCGCCAGCGGACTGGCGGCCTATGCTCAGGCGCTGGCGCAGTGTCGGGATGCTGCGCTTGCGGAAACGACGCCGCAAATTTCGCTGGTGACCGGCTATCAGCCGGGGGCGATCGGCCGGATAGCCCAGATGCACGGGGAGTATTACGCCCGGCACCATGATTTCGGCGCTTTTTTTGAAGGCAAGGTTGCCAGCGGCGTCGCGGAATTCGCCACCCGGCTTTCCTCGCCGGTCAACCAGATCTGGCTGGCGATGCGCGAGGGGAAGATTGTCGGTTCGGTGGCGATCGATGGCGAGGATCTCGGCCAGCAGCAGGCGCATCTGCGCTGGTTCATTCTCGATGACAGCTGCCGGGGAACCGGCATTGGCAGGCGGCTGCTCAGTGAGGCGATGGCTTTCTGCGATAGTCGTCAGTTCAGCGCCGTTCAGCTGTGGACGTTTAAAGGTCTAGACGCGGCCCGCAAACTGTATGAGTCCTTTGGCTTCACGTTAACCCGCGAATGGCAGGGGGACCAGTGGGGAAAGATGATGACCGAGCAGCAGTTTACCCGGCCAGGAAACGCCGGCTAAGGGCGTGGTGCCTTAGCCGGCGGGGAGCGCGAAGATTACGCCAGCTGGTTAAGCAGCAGGGCGATCTCCTCTCGCCACTGGGTCTGTAGCGAGGGCTTTTGATGTTTCGGCTTACGGGCCATATCGTCCGCCAGCCATTGCTCCAGGGCTATCAGGCGCGTCAGCAGCGCCTCTTCATCATCAGCCGCGAGTGACGGCTCCTGGGATGAGGAGGCCGCCGTCAGGGTGGGGATCTGTGCCTGCAGACGGGCATAGACCTCCTCCAGACTGTGCCACTCCGTTAACCCGGCGCTGTCGATCAGCCAGAAGCGGTTACAGCTTTCGCTAATAAGCTGGCGGTCATGACTGACCAGCAGCACGCCGCCGGGATAGTCGCGGAGCGTCTGCGCCAGCGCCGCTTTGCCCTCCATATCCAGATGGTTGGTGGGTTCATCCAGCAGCAGCAGGCTGTAGCGCGCCAGCGACAGGCCGACGAACAGCAGCCGCGACCGCTCGCCGCCGCTGAGGGTGCAGACCTTCTGTCCATGCCTCGCCCAGCCAAACCCGGCGGCGATCAGCGCCCGTTTACGGGTGTCCGCCGACGGGGCGAAGGGCGTCAGGGCGTCGAGCAGGCTGGCCTCGTCCGGCAACTGCGCCAGGGTCTGGTCGTAGTACCCGGGGTGAAGCCGGGGGTGCAGACGCAGCCCCGGAAGCGGCGATGCGTCGTTCATCTGCTGCCACAGCAGGCGCAGCAAGGACGATTTCCCGCCGCCGTTGCGGCCCATGATGGCCACGCGATCGCCGCTGCGCAGTCGCGCCACGCCGGTGGTGAACAGGGCCGGCAGTCCCGGCGCGGGAGCCACCGGCAGCCTGTCCATCTCCAGCAGGCGGTCCGCCGGCAGGGCGTCCCCCTGCAACACCAGGCGCCACGGCGGGCCGATGCTGAGCTCGGTCTGCTCGTCTTTCAGGCGGGCGACCTGCTTCTCCATCTGTTTGGCTTTGCGGGCGAGATCTTCGTTGTCATACACCCGCCCCCAGGTGGCCAGCCGCCGGGCGCTGGCGCTGACCCGGTCGATCTCTTTTTGCTCCGCCTTATGACGTAACGCGGCGCTTTCATCCTGCTCCTGCAGTGCCTGACGGGCAGCGCTGCAGGGCAAGGCGAAGCTGTGCAGCGTCTGGTCGCGGAGGATCCAACTGGCATTAGTTACAGCATCCAGTAAAGCGTTGTCGTGTGACACCAGCACGAAGCTCCCCTGCCAGGTTTGCAGGAAGCTTTCCAGCCACAGCAGGGTGGGCAGATCGAGATGGTTGCCGGGCTCATCCAGCAGCAGCAGGTCAGGCTGGCGGATCAGCGCCCGGGCCAGCAGCAGGCGCGTATGCTGTCCGCCGCTCAGGGTGCTGGTTTGCTGCTCCATCACCGCCGGCGTGAAGCCCATCTGCGCCAGCAGGCGTTCGGCCAGCCAGCGCTGTGCTTCCCGCGCGTCCGCGGGTAACAGGGCCAGCACCGCCTGCAGCAGCGACTGCGAACGCAGCGCCTCCGGCAGATGCTGTTCAACGCGGGCCATCAGACACTGACCGGCGAGTGAGACGCTGCCCGAGGTGGGCGCGAGGGTGCCGTCCAGCACCTGCAGCAGGGTGCTTTTGCCGCAACCGTTATGGCCGATGAGACCGATACGGTCGCCTTTCTTCAGGGTGAAGGAGAGGGTATTAAACAGCGGCCCGAAGGCAGTCTCCACGTGGAGCGCATGGGCAGTTAGTAATGTACTCATAGTCAACTTACTCAAGAGTTACAGGCATGCAAATGCCTCGTCAAAACTCGCTGACGATAACCCGGTAAGCCGGAGAGAAGGGATTCTGTGAAGGGTCTTCGCTCAAGCCAAAGTTATCGCAGCACGATACCGATAACGCTTGAGCTGGCGCCATTGCCTAAGGCATGTGAAACAATAAACATTTCACAATACAGCATGGGGGGCCTCCTTTTATATTCAGTAAGTGAATGGGTGATGGCAGTGTAGTGGGGAAAGGAAAAGCGCGCCAGTGACAAAACTGGCAGGGTGTGGAGAAGCGTCGGATATCGATTGTCCCGCCCCGCGCGGCTGCAGTTTCTGCCTGCGGATCGTCTGCTAGGGGGCAGAGGCCATGATTTTGCGTGGCACAGGGCGCGCGGCAAATGCTATCTGGTTTCTATTTTTACGATAAATGAATATGGGCGAAAAAGGCGTATCTGTGGCGGGGAATATTATCCGGACGCTATTAATAACCGGGCCGATCGTGCGGCCCGGTGAGCGCGATTAAATTGAGGTGCGGCGGTAATTACGATATTCCGGCAGCCAGAAATTATCGCTGATGGACTGCAGCAGCGCTTCCGCGGACGTTTTCACCGCCACGCCCTGCTCCTGAGCCACCTTACCGACCGCGAAGGCAATCGCCCGCGAGACGGTCTGGATATCCTTCAACTCCGGCAGAACCGGACCTTCGCCGTTGTTCACCAGCGGCGAGTGTTTCGCCAGGGTTTCGCTGGCGGCCATCAGCATCTCGTCGGTGACCCGCGAAGCGCCGGAGGCGATCACCCCCAGACCAATGCCCGGGAAGATATAGGAGTTGTTGCACTGGGCGATGGGATACTGTTTGCCTTTCACGGTCACCGGGGCAAACGGGCTGCCGGTGGCGACCAGCGCCTCGCCGTCGGTCCAGCTCAGGATATTCTGCGGCGTGGCTTCCACCCGTGACGTTGGGTTGGAGAGCGGCATCACGATCGGCCGCGGGCAATGCTTGTGCATCTCGCGGATAATCTCTTCCGTGAACAGCCCCGGCTGACCCGAAACGCCGATCAGGATGTTCGGTTTCACGTTGCGCACCACGTCCAGCAGGGACAGCACATCGTTAGTGGTATCCCAGTCCTGCAGATGTTCACGCTTCTGCACCAGCTTGTTCTGGAACGGCAGCAGATTAGGCATGCCGTCGGTTAACAAGCCGAAGCGGTCAACCATAAATACGCGCTGACGGGCCTCTTCTTCACTGAGTCCTTCGCGGACGATCTGGGCGATAATTTGCTCGGCGATGCCGCAGCCGGCGGAGCCCGCCCCGAGGAAGACGATTTTCTGTTCGCTCAGCTGGCTGCCGGCGCCGCGGCTGGCGGCGATCAGCGTCCCGACGGTGACCGCCGCGGTGCCCTGAATATCGTCGTTAAAGGAGCAGATCTCATTGCGGTAGCGGTTGAGCAGCGGCATGGCGTTCTTCTGCGCAAAGTCTTCAAACTGCAGCAGCACGTCCGGCCAGCGGGCTTTAATCGCCTGGATCACATCGTCAACGAACTGATAGTACTCGTCGTCGGTAATACGCGGATGACGCCAGCCCATATACAGCGGATCGTCCAGCAGCTGCTGGTTGTTTGTCCCGACGTCCAGCACGATGGGCAGGGTGTAAGCCGGGCTGATGCCGCCGCAGGTGGTGTACAGCGACAGTTTACCGATCGGGATCCCCATCCCGCCGATCCCCTGGTCGCCGAGGCCGAGGATACGCTCGCCATCGGTCACCACAATCACTTTGACATTATGGTTCGGGACGTTTTGCAGAATGTCGTCAAGGTTATGGCGATTCTGGTAGGAGATAAAGACGCCGCGGGCGCGACGGTAAATCTCGGAGAAACGTTCGCAGGCGGCGCCCACCGTCGGGGTATAGATAACCGGCATCATCTCTTCGAGATGGTTGCCAATCAGGCGATAGAAAAGGGTCTCGTTGGTGTCCTGGATATTACGCAGGTAAATGTGTTTGTCGATTTCTGTTTTGAATCCCTGATACTGGATCCAGGCGCGTTCCGCTTGCTCTTCGATGGTTTCAACCACTTCCGGCAGCAGGCCAAGCAGGTTGAAACTGCTGCGCTCTTCCATACTGAAGGCGCTGCCCTTGTTGAGCAGAGGGAATTCAAGCAGAACGGGGCCCGCGTAGGGGATGTACAGGGAACGGTTTTTCTTATGGGTAAATTGCATCGCACTAACTCCTTGATCGTGTCCACAGTCCCGGCGCGGCGATAAGCGAAGGGCGGGTGGAAAAGCAGCGGGCAGAGTATAGAGCAGAAGGTCTTCAAGCGGGTAAACAAGCCGTCAATTGCCATAAAAAAACACCATCCTGGCAACAGGACGGTGTTGTTTATCATCACTCAGGCTGAAAATTAACCACCGCGGCGTTTGCGGCCGGTAGCATGGATATGGTTGAGGGTGGTTTCTTCATCGCCTTCCAGCACCACTTTTTTCTGCTGGGAAAGCTTGTAGTTCAGACCGAGAAGATGACGTGCCTGATGGTTCGATTTCATTCTGACTCCTTTATCCTGTTCTGGTTTCAAGGGCAAACCCGGTGGTGACCGGATGAAATGTAACCCAAAGTTGGCCGCACGTTTTTTATGCGGCCTCAGGTAGGGTGGTCCATTTTCAGGGCAATAGCAACCTTAGCGCGCCAGATTAAGAACAGTCTCCCTCGCGCAGCGCCGGCATTACCACTTCATCTCGCCGGTGTTAACTTTGGCGCTAAGCTCCAGCGAGCTGGTTTCCGCCAGCCCCGGCCACTGCGTCTCCATGGCCTTGATCACCCCGGCGGAATCCTTATGTGTCTTCAGCGCCTGCTCAAACTGCTGGAGGTAGGTTTTTGTAAAGCGCACCGCGCTGTCACCCTCCGGCGGCGTGCCGAGGTAATGCCCCGGGATCACCTGCTGCGGGTGCAGGGCAATCATCTGGTCCAGCGTAGTGCGCCACTGCTGGCGACTGGCCGGCGTCTGGGTGTCGGCGGTCCAGAGATGCATGCCCCACGCCACGCCGGTGCCGCCGAGGATCGTTTTGTTCGCCCGGATCCAAACGAACGCCGCGTAGTCATGCGGCTGCATAATCGTCACTGTTTCGCCATCGATGGTAAAGCTGTTGGCTTTCAGCGCCTGCGGGACGTATACCTGCGTCGGCGCGCCGTCTTTCATCTGCGGGCCCCAGTACGCCAGCTTTGCCGCTTTGGTGGCTTCAATATGTTTAACCACTTCCGGCGTGGCGACCACTTCCGCCTGCGGGAAGGCTTTCACCAGCGGCTCAAGGCCAAAGTAGAAGTCAGGATCGCCGGAGGTGATCACAATCCGCGACAGCGGTTTGCCGTTTTTCTTGATCATGTCCACCAGCTTTTCGCCGTCTTTGACGCTGAACTGGGCGTCAAACAGCACCGCTTCATGCGGGCCGGAAACGAGGGTGGAGTTGACGGCAAAAATACCTTTCTCCTGAGGGTTGTAAGTCTGCAGCGTCAGCGGTGCCGCGAAGACCGCGCCGCTGAACAGGGCGGTGGCAATAGCAAGGGCAGATAATTTCATCATTTATTCTCAGTCACAGGGGAATGCGTAGCATTGTACGGATTTCGCTATTTGATAGAATTCCTGAAATAAGAGATGCTGAGTTTCATAAATCGTGCAGATGAAGGAGGCGTGATGGACAGGGTGATTGCGGCGCAGGTATATCTGCGGATTTGCGAACTGGGAAGCCTCAGCGCCGCGGCGCGCGCGCTGGGGATGTCGCGCCCGATGGTCAGCCGCTATCTGGAACAGATGGAGAGCTGGGCCGGCGCCCGGCTGATCCATCGCTCAACCCGGCGGCTGACGCTGACCCCGGCGGGGGAGAAGGTGTTGCTCAAGACCCGCGGGTTGACGCGGATCGCCGATGAAATCGCCGGCGAGCGCCAGCGGGCCGACCCCAGCGGCACGCTGCGGGTGGCGTGCGCGCATTTTACCGCGATGCAGCTGATCTCCCCGCTGCTGCCGGACTTTCTCGCTCGCTATCCGCTGTTGCGCCTGGAGCTGGATATCAATAACCATCCGGTCAGCCTGATCGGCGAGCGCATCGACGTGGCCATTCGCATTACCGATAATCCGGAGGCCGGGGCTATCGCTCGCCGTCTCGGCGTGTGCCGGTCGCTACTCTGCGCTGCGCCGCGCTGGCTCCGCCAGCATGGTCCGCTGACGACGCTTGACGATCTGCAACAGCATAACTGCCTGTTATACAGCCATTTTGCCGGCCAGCGCTGGCAGTTCAGCGATGCGCAGGGGCAGGAGGCGTCGGTGGCGGTGAACGGTAATCTGAGCGCGGGGATCTCTTCCTTGCTGCTGGAGGCGGCGGTCGCCGGGTGCGGCATCGCGATGCTCCCCGAACTGGAGGCGCGGGGCGCGATTGCCAGCGGCGCGCTGGAGGTGGTGCTGCCTGACTGGACGCCGAAGGCGCTGAGCGTTTACGGCATCTATCTTTCCCGCGACTATCAGCCCGATGGGCTGCCGCTGTTTCTGGATGCGCTGCAGCGACGTCTGGGGGAAACGCTCGCCGATGCCTGAGCAGCGGCGTCGCCTTCAGCGGCAACACCGGCGGGCGGCGGCCCTGCCGGTGAGCTGACGATAAGACTTACTCGTTGCCCCACTGATTGAGGAAGTTAGCGATATCGTCAATACGGCGCTCGTCAATGGCCGCCTCGCGGGCCATCTCCTGCTGCGCTTCTTCGTCGATCTCTTCGTTATTGGTTAACCGCGCAATCAGCAGCTGAAAATAGCGCGCCAGCGCATCGCGTTCCTCATCCTTAACCGGGGCAGCCGCTTCGGTCTCGTATTCGTCCACGATGTCATAAAATTTCAGGGGGATGTCATTACTCATCTGTCGTCCTCAGGATTGGCGTCAGGGCCGGGGTTAGCGCACAGCGGCGGGCGAGTATCATAGCATGCAGCCGGTAGGCTGCAGGAGAGGAAAAATCGCCGCGCCGGCGAGGCGAGAGGGCAGATACCAATCCCCGGGGGCGGAGGGTAAAACCGGCGCGCGATGTCGCACGCCGGTCTGCCGGGAGGCTTAGACTACCCCGTCCCCACCGTCAGAGCACCAAACCTGGCCGGAGGTATAAGAGCAGGCATCGGATGCCAGGGTGACGTACAGCGGGGCGATCTCGACCGGCTGTCCCGGACGCCCCATCGGCGTGTCCTTCCCGAACTGTTTCACTTTCTCGTCCGGCTGACCGCCGCTGGACTGCAGTACCGTCCAGTAAGGGCCTGGCGCCACGGCGTTGACGCGAATGCCGCGTTTTGCCACCTGTTTGGCCAGCGATTTAGTGAAGATCGCCAGGCAGGCTTTGGTCTGGGCGTAATCGAGCAGGATCGGACTGGGTTTATAGGCCTGCACCGAGGTGGTGTTGATGATCGCGCTCCCGGCCTGGAGATGGGGCAGCGCGGCGCGGGTGATCCAGAACGGCGCGTAGACATTGGTTTTAAAGGTGGCGTCAAAGTCTTCGGTGGTGAGCTCCTCGAGAGTCTCACAATATTGCTGACGCCCGGCGTTATTGACCAGGATGCTCAGGCCACCCAGCTGTTCCACCGCATCGGTCACCAGCGACTGACAGAAGGACTCGGAGCGAATATCCCCCGGCAGGGCCACCGCGGTGCGGCCTTCGGCTTTAATCAGGGCGATGACTTCATCGGCATCCTCTTGCTCTTCCGGCAGATAGCTTATGGCGACATCGGCCCCTTCGCGGGCAAAGGCGATCGCCACCGCGCGGCCAATGCCGGAGTCACCGCCGGTAATGAGCGCTTTCTTACCGGCCAGCCGCCCGGTGCCGGTGTAGCTGGTTTCCCCATGGTCCGGTGACGGCTCCATTTCCGCATCCAGACCCGGCGGGTTTTGTTCTTGCTCCGGGAACTCCGGACGTGGAGCCGTCTCTTCTGGCAACATGGAGGTGGGTAATTTCTTCATTGGCGGTTTTTCATCTTGCATAGTCATCTCCTTCAGACAGAACGGGCCAGCTGTAAGGATAGGTCAGGTTCCCCTATCGCCAGACCCCGGGCGACTCGCCCAGGGCCAGTGAATGCCCGGGAAAAGAGGTACTGTTATTTCTTAACCGACTGATCCCCGGCGTATTTAAGTGAATAGCGCTGCGTTAATATCGCTGGGGTTAAATTAGGATTATTCCATCAATATTTAACGTGGCTGGGCTATTTTTCTCCCCGGGAAAAATTTTTTAAAGACGGAGAGGAAGACGCGTCGTGAAAAAGGGAATATTAAGTTAACCGCTACGCATGGCTAATAAAGCCATGCCTCTTAGGTGGTATTTTTTGAAAGGGTGGCTGTCCGGGAGTGGAAGAAATATTTATTCATCACTTTATTTTCATTTGTTTACAAACGAGGATCGCTGTCCGCAGAGCAGACCATAATGGGCATATAATCCAAAGCGAAGAAGGAGTTGCAGAAAGATTAATTTTTAGTGCCGCTTCGCTGTCGTTAATTTATTTATTGGTAACGCTGATTAATGGCCGGAATTAATTTGACTCCTGCGGGTATTCCTCTAGTGTTAGACATCGAGGGCGATGATTTGTAACAGGGTCATTTTCCATTTACCAACCGATATTGATCAAACCAAAGGTGAACATTATGGCAGAGCATAGAGGCGGTTCAGGTAATTTTGCAGAAGATCGTGAAAAAGCATCCGAAGCCGGGCGTAAAGGTGGACAGCACAGCGGCGGGAACTTTAAAAATGATCCTGAGCGTGCATCCGAAGCCGGTAAAAAGGGTGGTAAGAACAGTCATGGCGGCGGCCGTAAAGCCGGCGACAGCTAGCGACTGATGACCCGTGACGCCGTTTCGACGGCGTCAGGACAGAAACCTGTGGGCCAGGCGGTCCGCAGGTTTCTGTTTATTTGCGTACGCTTTCACTTACCCATCGTCTATTGTCCGCAACGGAAGAAAAGGAGCAGGATAATTAAATTATAGCAACCTTAATAATTAAGCGCTGTTTACCGCAACGGCAATGTGCCGGCGAAGCGGTAAGGGCGAGTAAATGACGGCACTGTTTTTATGGCTGCGGAAAGGGAAGATATTGTCAGCCGGGTATTAACCGCCGGATGCCAGGAGTGGGCAGCAACACATCCGCTTACTAAATATTGTTCAGATCTAAGGTAATAAAATGAAACTGACGCCGGTATTTATTAAGCGTTGTCATCTTGTGGCCGCCGTTATGTGGGTGGGTCTGGCGATACCCTCGTTAATCTGGTGGAAAGACAGCGTCCTGTGGGTCATTCTCATCAGTATTTACGCTAATATTGTTGGGCATTTATCCGGATATAGCGCAGCGCGAGCTGACCAGGCGGCGGAAGAGAATGAAGACTCCCCGTCAAAATAAAAAATTAATGATCAGAGGTGTATATGACGGATAGTGAAAATTACCATAACTGGCTTCGCGATGCCCATGCCATGGAAAAACAGGCCGAGTCACTGCTTATGGCCACCATCAGACGCCTCGATAATGAACCGCAATTACGGACCCGCCTTGAACAACATCTCTATGAAACCCGTCGGCAACTGTCGGCCCTGCAGGACCTTATCGCCCGCAACCATATCTCCCGCTCGGCGCTGAAGGATGCGATGAGCCGGGTCGCAGCCCTGGGCCAGACTATTGGCATCATGCTGCCCGGCGATGAGCTCATTAAACTGATTATCACCGCCTACGTTTTTGCCCATTTTGAGGTCGCCTGCTATACCGCTTTATTAACGGCGGCGAAGCGAGTGGGGGACCATAGCGCGATGCCTACTCTGGAAGGGATCCTTGCCGAAGAGAGAGGGATGGCTGACTGGCTGCTGCATCATTTGCCGGCGCTGGCCGGGCAATATCTGATGCATAACAATCTGCCCGGCGTTGAGGCCGGACAATAAGCCGCCGGAGTCAATTATGGTTAAGCGCCACACCATCGCGCTGCTCGCCACCGAGAAAGCGGTTCCGCTGAAATTAACCGCCAGGCAGCAGGCGCTGGTGGACGCGGTGGCCAACAGGGCCCCTCCTGCAGAGCATGATCCCGTATCGCCTGTCGGCAAAGCAGACGTCAGGAACAGGAGGGCGCGCTGAGGAAGCTGACAGTGGCGGGCAGAACGCAAGGTGATAGTGATGCAACAGGAAGAGTGGTTTCACAGAGCGGTCATCTATCAGGTGGACAGTTCTCTGTTTTACGATGCCAACGGCGATGGGTTTGGCGATCTTGCCGGTATCCGCCAAAAGCTGCACTACATTCGTAGTCTGGGGGCGACGGTGCTCTGGCTGACCCCTTTCTATCTCACCCCCCTGCAGGATGATGGCTATGATATCAGCGACCATCTGCAGCCCGATCCCCGCTTCGGGACCATCGCCGACGTGATTGAGCTGATTGCCCGCGCCCGGGAGCTGGGACTGCGGGTGATCGTTGAGCTGGTTATCCAGCATACCTCTGCCCGGCACCCGTGGTTTCAGGCGGCGCGACGCGATCCCCGCTCGCCGTGGCGACCATACTATCTTTGGGCCGATCGGCCGCCGGAGAACGACGATCCGCCCATGTTTCCCGGCGTCGAGGAGAGCGTCTGGAGCTGGGACGACCAGGCCGGACAATACTATCGTCACATGTTTTATCGGCATGAGCCCGACCTGAATCTCGCTCATCCGCCGGTGATCGCCGAAATTGAAAACATCATCACCTTCTGGCTGCAGGCCGGGGTGTCAGGATTTCGCCTCGATGCGGCGTCACATCTGGTGAAGCAGGCCGGGAAGGGCGAAGAGGCGCGGGGCTACCCGCTGCTGACGCATCTTCGCCAGGTCGTGCAGCGCCTCAACCCCGACGCGATACTGTTGGGTGAAGTGGACGTGGAGGTGGAAGCGTATCGCCATTATTTCGGCCGCGGCGATCGGCTGCAGATGGTGCTCAATTTCTGGCTTAATAAATACCTCTATGTCAGCCTGGCGCAGCAGCGCGCCACCCCGGTGGTGAAGGCGCTGCAGGCGATGGTAGCCCCGCCGGACGGATGCTGCTTCGTCAACTGGCTGCGTAACCATGATGAACTGGACCTGGAGGGGATTGGCGAACGCAACAAGCGCCAGGTTATCCGCACCTTTGCCCCGGATAAATCGATGTCGGTTTACCAGCGCGGCGTGCGCCGGCGGCTGGCGCCGATGCTGGGTGGCGATACCCGACGCATCGCGCTGGCCCATGCTATCCTGCTGGCGCTGCCTGGCGTGCCGGTGATGCGCTATGGCGACGAGATTGGTATGGGCGACGATCTGCGCTTACCGGAGCGCTACGCGGTCCGAACGCCGATGCAGTGGTCGGCGGCGCCCAACGGCGGCTTCTCCCGGGCGGCGCGGGATGATTTGCCGGTAAAACCGGTGGCCAGCGGACGGTTTCGCTACCAGCGGATCAATGTCGAAGCGGCGCTGCGCCACCCCCGCTCGCTACTGCATCGGGTGCGCAATATGGTGCTGGCGCGCACGGAATATACTGAACCGGGATCCATCCCTTTTACCCTCCTTACGGTGAAGCCTGCCGCTGTGCTGGCCTTGTGCTATCGCAGCGAATCGCGGGAGGTGCTGATGCTGGCGAATTGCGGCCAGCAGGCGGTAGAGGTGCAGCTCCCGCCGCTGGCCGAGGGCTACTGGAGCCCGATTCTGGAAGATAAGTTCTACCAGGACGGGCTGCGCGGCGGGGAAGAGGCGCGGCTGGCGCTCTCAGGGTATGGCTACCGCTGGTTCAGCCGCAGCCTGGCTTAGCGCCGTCTCCCCGGTCGGCGGAACAACGCGCGCAGGGCCATCGTCGCCACCGCCACGCCGACGCCAGCAGCCACTTTTCCCGGGAGATCGGCGCTGATGGTCACTGCTTTACGCCGCGCGCCCTCGTTAAAAGGGCCGTGTCCGGGATGATTGCCGCGCACCGGCGTGAACAGGTCGTCCTGGTGCTCTGCCGGCTTCGGCTGGCCGGTAAACTGTCCCTCCCACGCTTTCTTCACCATCAGCCGATCGAGCAGACGAGGGAAGAAGACCTGGCCGAGGATCGACTGGATGGTGCTTTTCCCCACCCACAGCTCGTTCACCGGCCGCTGGATCACGCTGTAGATAGCCTCGGCGGCGACCTCCGGCTGATAGACCGGCGGTACCGGCTGCATGGCCTGATCCATTTTGTTGCGCGCCCAGCCAAACTGAGCGGTGTTCATCCCCGGCAGCTGGACCATGGTCAACTGGATGTGGTTTTTCTCATGCATCAGCTCGGTGCGCACGGCATCGGTGAAGCCGCGAATGGCCGCTTTGGCTCCGCAATAGGCCGACTGCAGGGGGATCGAGCGCCAGGCCAGCGCCGATCCAGCCTGAATAATCACCCCCCGATCCCGGGGCGTCATCACCTCCAGCGCCGCGCGGGTGCCGTTGACATAGCCGAGATAGGTCACCTCCGTCACCCGGCGAAATTCGTCGTCGCTCATCTGACGAAAGGGCGCCAGTACGGTGGTCATGGCGTTGTTGATCCAGACGTCTATGGCACCGAGGGTGGCTTCCACCTCGGCGGCGGCGCGCTGCACAGCCCCGGCATCGGCAACATCGGCGCTAATCGTCAGCGTTTTGACGCCAAACCGTTCGCAGGCCTGCTGCGTCTCCTGCAGACCCGTTTCATCGCGGGCGATCAGCGCCACGTGATATCCTGCGCGGGCGAAACGCAGCGCGGTGGCTTTTCCTGCCCCGGCGGTTCCGCCAGTAATAACCATCACGGACATAATGACCTCATTCATTTTTTCGCTATCGTAAATTTAAGCTGCACGGAACGAATAATTATTAAGCACAAATAATAACAGTGAGGTGGGAAATATCCTGGAATAAGCGCAGTGTGAATCAGGCGACATATCGTGATGACTCTGGCCTGTTTCTGCATAAGCAGGCGTTGAGGTTCTATAATCTGTAAGGTCCCTGACAACCCGCGAGGAGGAAAAATGTTGACATCAAACACGCGTAGCGTTGAAAAAGAAGAGGATGACGCCACCCGCGCCCCGGAATCGGGGGATAAACAACCGGAGCGCGATAAATAGCTATTCCGGTGTTATTCCTGTTGCGGAATAATGGATATCTGGCCGTTACGTTCGAGAATAGCGAATTTGATCGCTTTCAGTTCATAAATCCCATGGTGCTGCCTGGCCGCCAGCAGGATATCATCGACAGAAATATTGACGAGCTTGATTTTCTCATCGATGACAGCACCATTTTCCACCACGATAACCGGCGTGCCATCAAGGAAATTTTCCGCCTGGGCAAATTTTTTCTTAATATAACCAAATAAAATATCAATACTCACCAGGGTGACGATAGTCAGCATCGAACCGGTGACGGAATAGTCTGTGCTGAGCATCGCCTGCTGGGTAGCTTCGCTGATAATCAGCAGCAATATCAGGTCAAAATTCGTTAACTGCATCAGGGTTCGTCTGCCGGCAATCTTGAAAATAATCAGCAATATCAGATAGATTGCTGCGGCTCTAAGGACCATTTCCATCGCGACTCCTACGGATAGACAAACTGCTGCCAGCTGACGGCAGGGCGATCGTTGACGGCCGCCTGCAGGGAGAGCGTGCCTATGGTTTTGGGGGTAATCGCTAACCACACTGAGAGCGGCAAGCGGCTGGTCGTCCGCTGATACACCAGATATAATTTCCCGTCGGCACTGTACATTTTATCCGGCTGCGGGCGGATATCGCCAAGCTGGTAGCGAGTTAATAACGTGGCGGCGAAGCTGATCGTCGTGTCATTTTCCTGGGTGGGTTTGATCTGAATATTCAGTTCGGTTTCACTCATCAGTCTGGCATAACGCTGGTAATCGACGATTAATTCACCTCCGGCGCTTTCCCGGTGCGCCTCACTGAAATAACCAGAGGACCACAGGCCGCTTAACGCGGTAAGGATAATGAGGCTGAGTGCAATTATCCCATAGCGCCTGAAGCGATATTCAAAGCGGAGGGCTCGTTCATTTTCGTCGACGATGGGACAAGGCTTTTGATTCTCAATCATTATTATTTTCCCCGCGTTTCGTTTCGGCAACAGCGCAACGATAAGGACATTCTTATATTAGACGATATCAGAACAATTGACTTTGTAAAAATGGCCAGCCTCAGCCAGGCTTTATTCTGTTCATCAGCAAAAACAAGGAGGCATGATGAAAAAATTAGCCTTGGCCATGGCCTGTTTGTTTGCCGCCGCTGTCGCGCAGGCGGACGATAAGGGCGGTTTTAGCCAGGATGCCGCGCCGCCGCCGCCGCACAAACTGGATGACGGCTATCGCGGCGTCGAGGAGGGGCGGATCATGACCGTTGAGCAGGCGAAAACCATGCACGACGGCGCCACGGTTTCGCTGCGCGGCAATCTGCTGACCCGGCAGGGAGATGACCGTTATCAGTTTCGCGATAAAAGCGGCACCATCACCGCCATTATTCCGGTTGCCGCGTTTAATGAACAGCATGTAGAGCCTGACGATCTGGTCAGTATTAACGGTAGCCTTGATCGCAAAATGACGCCGCCGGTAGTGCGTATCGATCGCCTGCTCAAACAGTCGCCTAAATAAGGGGGGCTTGCCGGTATGAGCACAACATCTCACACGCATGGCGAGGAGCGCGGGAAGCACCCTGCGCGCGAGGCGCCGGGCGAACAGGGCGAAGTGCCGCGTAAACGGGACGATAGCGAGGATGACAAAACCGATCCTTACCATCCTCACGATGGCCGTTAGCGTCACCCGCAACGGGAACTTTCGGGAACGCCGGGGTGGCGGGCCGCAGAATAGACGCAGGTTCGGCATCAGGCACTATACTTTTTGTTCGACATCATCACAGGAGGAGTAATATGGCGATTCATAAGAAAGGGCTGGCGCACTGGGAAGGCGATCTCAAGCATGGCAAAGGCACCGTGTCGACGGAGAGCGGGGCGCTGAGCCAGCAGCCCTACGGCTTTAACACCCGTTTTGAAGGGGTGAAAGGCACCAACCCCGAGGAGCTGATCGGCGCCGCGCATGCCGCCTGCTTCTCGATGGCTCTGTCGCTGATGCTCAGCGAAGAGGGCTATACCGCGACGTCCATCGACACCACCGCGGTGGTCACCCTCAATAAAACCGACGGCGGGTTTGCGATAACCGACATCGCGCTGCAAAGCCAGATTGTCCTGCCGGGCGTCGCGCCGGCGGCGTTCGATGAGATCATCCAGAAAGCGAAGGCCGGCTGCCCGGTATCGCAGGTGCTGAAAGCCAATATCACCCTCGACTACCAGCTGAATCCGTAAGCTGTCGTGCCCGCACTCTGCGGGCACCGTTCCCGCGCTCTCTCTCCCCGCCACTGCCTCCGCTGCGCAATAGTGGTATCTTGGGTCCTTTCGCAAACGTAAAGGACTCCATCATGATCGGCATTCGCGGGATGATCGAGGCGCAGGTGCTCGGCCTGACCGGCATGGCGCTAAAAGAGATTGACTTTGAACAGCCCAAAGGGGAGCCGGGGCTGTTTGGTCCGCAATCAGCCATCTGGCAGGTGCATGGCGATTTTACCTCTATGTTGTGCGGCGGCATTAGCGCGCTGCTGCTGCAGATGCTGCATCCCCTGGCGCTGGCCGGCGTCTGGGACCACTCCCGTTTTCGCGAGGATATCTTTGGCCGCCTGCGCCGCACCAGTCAGTTTATCTCCGCCACCACCTTCGCCGCCACCCCCGACGCGGAGCGGCTGATCGCCAAAGTGCAGGGGATCCATCAGCGGATCGCCGGGGTGGACAAGGACGGCACGCCGTATCAGGCAAGCGACCCGGCGCTGTTGACCTGGGTGCATGTCGCCGAGTGCAGCCGCTTTATGGCCTCCCACCTGCGCTATAAGCGCACGGTGGTCAGCGTCCAGCGCCAGGAGGACTATTTTCGCGAGTCGGCGGAGATCGCTCGCCGGCTGGGGGCCGAGGATATTCCCCGGACGCCGAATGAGGTCGCGGACTATCTTGAGGCGATGCGCCCGCAGCTGCGCTGTGACGAACGTACCCGGGAGGTGGCTGAGGTGCTGCTCACCACCCGTCTGCCGGGTCGCCTGAGTCAGCCGGTTGGCCAGGTGATGATGCGGGCCGGGATCGATCTTCTGCCGCCATGGGCGCAGGAGATGCTGGGACTGTCGCTGACGCCGCTGCAGCGGCGCACGACGCGTCTGATGGTGCAGGCTATCGCCCGCGTGCTGCGCGCCTCGGTACGCAACGGCGCCTGGCATTGCGCCATGCGCCGGATGGCGGAGGCGTGATTCAGCCCGCCTCGCTCAGGTGCCGGGCAATCAGCGCCTCCAGGCTACCGTCCGCTCGCCATTCGTTCAACGCGTCGTTCACCGCGCTAAAGCGGGCCACGTCTTCCCGGGCGACGCAGATGGCCTGCTGGATCTCGGTAAAATTATCCGCCAGGACCCGCACCTCCGGATGGCGGCGCGCTGTCGCCTCCAGCGGCTGACGGATGCCGGCGACCATATCCCCTTCACCGGCGAGGAAGGCGTCGATGGCCTCCTGCGAGGAGGGGAGACGATTCAGGCTGGCGTGCTGCAGATGGCGGGTTAGCCACAGATCGTAGGCGGCGTTTTGCCCGACGTTAATCGTGGTTGCCGGGCGATCCATATCGGCCACGCTCTGGCAGGGCGAACCGGCTCTCACCAGCGCGGTTCCCTGGATGGTGATATAGGGAGAGGTAAAGCGCAGGGTCGCCTCCCGTGCCGGATCGATGGCCAGAAAGGCAATATCCCAGCGTTCGCCGCCGGCGTCGGCCACCACTTTACCGGCGGCAGGATAGGTGACGAACTCGGCGGCGACGCCCCAGCGCTTCGCCAGTCGATGGCTGAGCTCGGGGGTAATGCCTGTCGGCACGCCCCTTTCGCCAGGATGGGCCAGTACCGCATTGCCCAGATTAATGGCAAAACGCAGTCGGGAGGGTGTGATATCTGACATCGCTGACTCCTGTGGTGGCTAAGAGAAGGCGGCCCGACCTGTCGGCGCCAGTGATAAGATAGTCCATCCGCGCGCGGTTGTACCTCTCCGGCCACACTTTCAGAATCTATTCATTAACGACCGCAGCGAATTCGTTAAACCGCAAGGCAATGGCTTTTATATTGTTAAGCATAAACTCAGCTTGTCAGTTTATTCTTCCCGCTCACTGAGGGAGAGAAATAATGACACAACATAATTTTGAAAATGATAATAAATATCATCAGCGTTCGGAGCAGGCGCGAAAGAGTACCCTGGTTAGCGTGGTGGTCAATATTTTTCTCTCCGCGTTGCAGATTGCGGTAGGAATATTCTCGGGTTCCCAGGGGTTAATTGCCGATGGAATGCACTCTTTTTCCGATCTGCTCGCCGATGGCGTTGTGCTGGTGGCGAATAAAAAGAGTCGCCGGCCCTCTGACCACGATCACCATTATGGCCACTGGCGCTATGAGAACGGCGCCTCTCTGGTCCTCGGCGCGATCCTGGCGCTGGTCGGGGTCGGTATGCTGTGGTCTGCGGCGGGTCATCTCGCGCAACCGCAGACGATTGCGCCGGTGCACAGCGTGGCGCTGTGGATGGCGCTGTCGGCGCTGGTGGTCAAAGAGGGGTTGTTTCGCTATATGCTGGCGGCCGCCAGGCGGCTGAACTCCTCGCTGCTCATCGCCAACGCCTGGCATGCCCGCTCGGACGCCGCGTCATCCCTGGTGGTGGCGCTGGGGATCATCGGTAATCTGGCCGGGTTTGCCTGGTTCGATCCGCTCGCCGCGCTGGCGGTGGGGCTGGTGATTACGCGGATGGGCTATCGTTTCGCCGCCACCGCGCTGCACGATTTAATGGACCGCGCCGTCGATGAAGAGACGCAGCGGGCGATCGCCGGCACGCTGCGGGCCACGCCGGGCGTGGCGGGTCTGCACGATTTGAAAACCCGTAAGGCGGGGGATCTGGTGCTGGTGGATGTCCATCTCGAGGTGGCCGGAGAGCTGTCGGTAGCCGAAGGGCATCAGATTGCCCGGCAGGCGCGGGCGCGGGTCATAGCGCACCATCCGGTGCTCAATGTGATGGTGCATCTCGATCCCAGCGCGGCGGTTGCCGGTTCGCCGGGGGAGGCAAACTGCCTGACGTCATAAGCGGAAAACAGACTGGCTCAGCGGTTATTTAACCTCTGAGCCATTATTCCTCGCGCCACCCGCTCGCACATTGATTGCCCGAACGATAAATAAGGCTCATACTGAGCCGGCCATGACCATCGCTAAATAATGGCGCAGATCTGCCCGTTGCAGTTAACGATAAAATAAACCAATCGGTTCATCGATACTCTCTATTTTTTATTAAGAGATAATAACCAGAGCGGTAATTCAGGAAGTCAGACAATGATCATTCGGCCAGAACAACACTGGTTTCTTCGCCTATTTGACTGGCACGGCTCCGTGCTGTCAAAAATCATCTTTCGTCTGCTGCTTAATGTGCTGATGTCCATCATCGCCATTATCAGCTATCAATGGTACGCGCAGTGGGGGATCCACTTAACGGTGGCGCCGTTCAGCCTGCTGGGGATCGCGATAGCGATTTTCCTCGGCTTTCGCAACAGCGCCAGCTACAGCCGCTTCGTCGAGGCGCGCAATCTGTGGGGGACGGTGCTTATCGCCGAACGTACGCTGGTGCGCCAGTTGCGCAATATCCTGCCGGCCGAACACGATGCCCATCGCCGCATTGTCAGCTACCTGGTGGCTTTTAGCTGGAGCCTGAAGCACCAGCTGCGCAAAACCGATCCGACGGCTGACCTGCGGCGGTTGCTGCCGGCGGACCAGGTGGCGGAGATCCTCGCCAGCTCAATGCCTACCAACCGGATCCTGCTGCTGGTCGGCAACGAAATCGGCCAGCTTCGCGAGGCGGGCAAGCTTAGCGACATCACCTATGGGCTGATGGACAACAAACTCGATGAGCTGGCGCACGTGCTGGGCGGCTGCGAAAGGCTGGCCACCACCCCGGTGCCGTTCGCCTATACCCTGATCCTACAGCGCACCGTGTATCTGTTCTGCACGCTGCTGCCGTTCGCCCTGGTCGGGGATCTGCACTACATGACGCCGTTTGTCTCGGTCTTTATCTCCTACACCTTTTTGTCGTGGGATTCACTGGCGGAAGAGCTGGAGGATCCCTTCGGCACCGCCGCCAACGACCTGCCGCTGAACGCGATGTGCAATACCATTGAGCGCAATCTGCTCGACATGACCGGTCAACATCCGCTGCCGGAGACGCTGCGTCCGGACCGGTACTTCAACCTGACCTGAGCCCCTGCGCACCGGGCAGTTTCCGCTGCCCGGTCATCACTTTCCCGCGCCCATGCGACCCGCCGCGCGGAGGGAGCGATAAAAGCAAAATTTGCAAATAAGTTAAATTTAACACCCGATAGATAACATCAATTATACAGATTTGTGGTGTATGTTATTATTCGGTTAACAAACGCAGTACCTACGCTTTCCCATCGTACTATCCTTGAGAAACAGCATTCTTATCAGGTGACGCCGCGCACACCACGCCTCGTCGCCGGGGTCGTCGCACGCTTTTTTTCCGCTGGCGGCGGCCAGAACAGAGCAGCAGGAGTAAAAAGATGACCAATAAAAGACGCGCGGTTCCCGGTGTTCACCCTTATGACGGTCCGGCAGGCGGGTGGGGCGCGTTGAAGGCGACGGCCATCGCCGTGCGTACCCAGATGGATGCCTTTGAAGCGCCCGCCACGCTGCTGCGAACCAACCAGCCTGACGGCTTCGATTGCCCGGGCTGCGCCTGGCCGGATAAAGAGCATAAATCCACTTTTCAGTTTTGCGAAAACGGCGCCAAAGCTGTGACCTGGGAGGCGACCACCAAACGGGTGACGCCAGCGTTCCTCGCGGCTAACACCGTGACCTCCCTGCTGGCGAAAAGCGATTTTGAACTGGAGGGCTATGGCCGCTTAACCCATCCTTTGGTTTACGACCGCGCCAGCGACACGCTGCGCCCGGTGGCGTGGGAAGAGGCTTTCGCCCGTATCGGCGAGATCCTTCGCGGCCTGCAGCCGGATGAAGTTGAATTCTACACCTCCGGACGGGCCTCCAATGAAGCGGCATGGCTGTTTCAGCTGTTTGCCCGCGAGTATGGCACCAATAACTTTCCCGACTGCTCTAACATGTGCCATGAATCCACCAGCGTGGGCCTGCCGCAGTCGATCGGCATTGGCAAAGGCACCGTTTCCCTCGACGATTTTGACCAGACCGAGCTGGTGATCTCTATCGGCCATAATCCGGGCACCAACCACCCGCGGATGATGGGCACCCTGCATGAGCTTTCCCGCCGCGGCGTGCCGATTATCGTTTTTAATCCGCTGCGTGAGCGGGCGCTGGAGCGTTTTGCCGACCCGCAAAACGTGATGGAGATGGCGACGTATCGCTCGACGCCGATCGCCTCGACCTACTACCAGGTGCGGGCCGGCGGCGACGCGGCGGCGCTGAAAGGGATCGCCAAAGCGCTGCTGCAGCTGGAGGAGGAGCAGGGCCAGGTACTCGACCACGCGTTTATTGCGCAACATACCCAGGGGTTCGCCGCCTTCGCCGAGGATCTGCACGCCACCCGCTGGCAGGACATTGAGCAGGAGTCCGGCCTGACGCGCGAGTCGCTGACCCAGGTCGCCGTGGCCTACGCCAAATCCAGGGCCACCATCGTCACCTACGGCATGGGGATCACTCAGCATAATAAAGGCACTTCCAACGTCCGGCTGATTGCCGACCTGCTGCTGATGCGCGGCAATATCGGCAAGCCGGGGGCGGGCATCTGTCCGCTGCGCGGCCACTCTAACGTGCAGGGAAACCGCACCGTTGGGATCAGCGAAAAACCTTCCGCGGCCTTCCTCGACAGCCTGCAGCGGGTGATGGGGATCACGCCGCCGCGGCATCATGGTCACGATGCGGTGAAGGCGCTGGAGGCCATGATCGCCGGCGACGCCAAAGCCCTGATCTGCCTGGGGGGCAACTTCGCCGTGGCGATGCCGGATCACGAACGCGCCTTCCCGGCGATGCGCGGCCTTGAGCTCAGCGTGCACGTCGGCACCAAGCTCAACCGCTCGCACCTGCTGACGGCGAAAGAGACCTTTATTCTGCCGTGCCTTGGCCGCACCGAGCTTGACCTGCAGGCCAGCGGCCGACAGTCGATCACCGTCGAGGATTCGATGTCGATGGTGCATGCCTCGTCAGGCAAGCTAAAGCCCGCCTCGCCGACGCTGCGCTCGGAGCCGGCGATTGTCGCCGGTCTCGCGATGGCCACTCTGCCGGCCAGCAAAGTGGACTGGCTGTATCTGGTGGAAGATTACGACCGTATTCGGGAGCTGATCGAACAGACCATTCCGGGGTTCGATAATTATAACCAGCGCATTCGCCACCCCGGGGGCTTTCGCATGCCGCTGCCGCCGACCGAGCGCATCTGGCCTACCGCCACCGGCAAAGCCATGTTCTCGGTTTTCAAAGGCGTGCATGAGAACGTGGTGGTGGAGGGCGAGGAGGTGATGCGCTTAGTGACCCTGCGCAGCCACGACCAGTACAACACCACCATCTACGCCATGGATGACCGCTACCGCGGCGTCTTCGGCCGCCGCGACGTGCTGTTTATGAACGAGCAGGATATGGCCGCCCAGGGTCTGGAGCATGGCGATCGGGTCGATATCCACACTGCGCTGCCGGGCAGCTCGCTGACGCTCAGAGATATCACGGTGGTGGCCTACGGCATCGCGCCCGGCACCGTCGGCGCCTATTATCCGGAAGCCAACGTGCTGGTGCCGCTGAACTATCTGGATGAAGAGAGCGGAACGCCCTCCTATAAGTCGGTCCCCGTCCGCCTGACGCTGCGCTCGAAAGAGATCCGCCCGCTGTCCGGCGTGCGTTAAAGAAGGAGGGCGTTGGGCGGCGTCGCGCCGTCCTGCGCCCGTCGCCCCCTCGTCTCCTCGCTTGAATTTATCGGTTATGAAACTAACATTCTGGTAACCTGTGCGCGGCCCCGGGGGTGAACGGCGGGGTTCAAACGGGAAAAAGAATGGATATTAAGCAACTCAAATATTTGATCGCGCTCGATCAGACGCGCCATTTTGGCCAGGCGGCGGCAGCCTGCCATATTACCCAGCCGACCCTCTCCATGCGCATTCGTAATCTGGAAGAGGAGCTGAACCTGACCCTTATCCAGCGCGGCCAGCGCTTCGAGGGTTTTACCCCGGAGGGGGAGCGGATCCTGGCCTGGGCGCGGGCGGTGCTTGCCGCCCATGACGGTCTGGCGGCGGAGGCGGCCATTTGTCGCGGACAGATGGTCGGTCAGCTACGGGTTGGCATGGTGCCGCTGGCGAGCCTCAATCCGATGCAGCTGATTAAACCTCTCGCGGAGAAATACCCGGCGCTGCAGTTCAGCCTGCTGTCAATGACCTCGGAGCAGATTATCGATGGCGTCAGCCGCAACCAGCTGGACCTGGGGATCTGTTACCTGCAGCATCTGGATGAACGTCTGTTTAAGATCGCCCGGCTGCCGCAAACCCGGATGGGACTGTTGCACGATAAACGCCATTTCGACTTCAGCGACGGGACGCCGGGGTGGGATAGGCTGGCGACGCTGCCCCTTGGCTTTCTGACCAAGGGAATGTACTACCGGGAATCCATTGAAATCAGCTTTAAGGCCAAAGGGCTAACGCCGAAGTCTGTCTTTGAAAGCGATTCGACGTTTCAGATTATCCAGGCGGTGCAGGCGGGGATCTGCTGCGCCATCATGCCGCTCAACAACGGCCTGGAGGCCCTCAGCGACAATCTTGACATCCTGCCCATCGCCGAAAGCCAGGTCGATTCGCAGTTGGCGCTGATTATGCGCCAGCAGGAGCCGGTCTCGACGCTGGCGGAAAAATGCTTCGCCGAGGCGCAGGGGATTTTTGGCTGAGGTGGCGCGACTGGCCGGGCGGCTAGTCAGCAACCATGTCTACATAGTCCCCCGAGGGGGCCAGCAGAGCTCCGGCAGAGCAAGGGCATGGGCATGGGTAGAAGTGATAGTGCGGCGCTTCACACCAGTGTTCAAATGACACAAGCTTTAATGACCATCCTTTCTCCTTCCTGCGATATACATCACAAATATTAACTACGGCAACAGCCGTCATTTAAGTTAACAACAACCGATATGTATTACCCCATAATGATAGATTAGGCTGACTCCCTGGTTAGATTATGATGCATTAATGTCATGCCGGCATATGAATTGTTAAATCAGTATGTCTGAAAACTAATAACATTACGGACTGTTTACATGTCATCTCACACCCATATTCTACAAGAAAAGGCTTTGCAGATGATGCAAAGCATTGGTCAAAATATTTATCTTAAGTCCATTATGAGCGGTATGATGCTCATATTGCCTGTCACGATTATGAGTTCTGTGGCGACTTTGATTAAAGTTTTTCCCTTCGCACCGTATCAGGATTTTTTGTTACACCACAATTTAACTCGCTTCTTCGACATCCCGATCACTTTTACGAATAATTTTTTAGCCGTCATTGTCGCTTTCTCCGTCGCCTATACGCTAGCGAAGCATTTCGATGTTGATGGCTTTATGTCAGGCCTGATTTCCATGATCTCTTTCTTTATTCTAACGCCTTATGATGTCGGGGAGACAGGGCCGTTAGGACAATCCTTTTCAATTCCTGGTCAATGGTTAGGGCCCATGGGTCTTTTTACCGCCATTCTGGTAGCGATAATTTCAACACGAATATTTGTGGTGATAACCCGCAAAGGGTTAATTATCAAAATGCCTGAAAACGTGCCAGAATTTATATCCAAATCGTTCTCTTCATTGGTCCCTGGTATCACCATCCTGACGCTATTTACAATTATTTCCGCAGTCATTACCAGCGTTGGTTATGGTAGCATTCATGAAATTATTTATAAATTAATCCAGGTTCCTCTAACATCCCTCGGATCCGGTATTTGGTCAGTTATCTTTGTTGCTGTTGTCGCACAATTGCTATGGTTTTTTGGTCTACATGGTCATGCGATTACGCTCGGTATCGTCGCGCCGATCTGGTTCGCCATGGATGCCCAGCAGCTTGCTGCATATGCTGCAGGCGTAGAATTACCCAACATTACTGGCTTCGCGTTCTTTATGACCTATGGCGTTGCTGGAGATTTATTACCGCTGGCTATTATGCTCGCTTTTTTTGCAAAGAGCGCACGCTATAAAACGCTCGGGAAAATCGCCTTGCCACCGGCCATCTTCACAATTGGTGAACCGATGGCTTATGGCGTGCCGCTGGTAATGAATATTACTCTGGCGATCCCTTATATTTTTATCAATGGCATCATGCTAGGCATTGCCTGGTATTTGACGGTCATTGGCATATTGCCGCGCGTCGCCGGTGTCAGTACGCCAGCCGGTATGCCGATTATTATTTCTGGTTTTATGCAGGGGAGTTGGAAAATAGCCGCTTTCCAGTTTATAGGACTTTTTGTGCGGTTTGCAGGATGGTATTTTTTCTTCAAGACTGCCGACCTTATCGCTTGCCGGGAAGAAAATCAGACGAAAATCATTTGAATGTCCCAGAAAAATGCGCCAGCAACGCCAATTTAGCCATGGTGGGAAAGATGTTAAGTATCAATTACCAAACGAAAAATATTATTGTCGATCATCTGCCGATTATGGTGTGCTGGTCTACTGATTATCCTCAAAAGTCATTTTTGATAAAAGTTTATAAGAGTGTTGAACAGATATCTCTTATCACAAGAGAGGGTAATGATACAATTATCACTCTCGATGCAATATCGTTACAATGCTTTACTTCTTATACGATAGAAGTTCTTACTCATGGTGAAAATGGTGAGAGCAATCTCTTTAAAAATAGTTTTACAACCAGTAACCTTGGTCAATTTTCCGGTCGTTGGGTAAGTGGGGGGCATCACTTCACCGATGATGATAATTACTATCGCGGTAAACGTAATGTGGTGATGAGAAAAACAATTTATCTTGAAGAAGAACTGCTCGATGCCCATATCAGCATTGTCGGACTTGGTTTCTATAAATTGTATATCAATGGTAAAGAGGTAACCCGCGGTGAACTGAATACTGACTGGACTAATTACGCTAAAGTTATTTATTACGATACGTACAGTATAAAACCGTTTATCAATAAGCCGAAAAATGAAGTGGTTGTTGAGCTAGCCGATGGTTGGTTTAATCCTGCGCCGCTTAAATTGTTTGGTAAATATAATCTTAGAGAGACATTAACCATCGGCGAACCACAGGTCATTGCCGATGTCCATATGAAATTTGCAGATCGCGAAATAACTCTCGGTAGCGATGCCGACTGGCAATACTGCGAAGGGGCTTATACCTTTAACAATATCTATTTGGGTGAGCGCCTGGATATGAATTTGTTTCGTGGAGACAACACGACTGATTTGCTGATGCCTGACTGGAAAAATGTGGAGCGGAGCAATGGACCTGAAGGCCGTCTGGTCTCGAGTTTTATTCCAAAAATTAACCATACATTATCCCTGGGTGCAGAGCATATCCACGTTGTAGACGAAGAGAGATTCATTATTGATTTCGGTGCCATCGTGACCGGGTTTATCGATTTATCCATTACCGCGTCTGAGAACCAGCGTGTCGAACTGCTCTATAGCGAACTCGTTGATGAAAACTACCAACTGAATACTGACTCAACCCTTGCGGGATTTGTTGGCAAAGAGGTTGCTGAAGGCGTGATCATTGACGGCGGAATGGGAGCACCGGCGAGAGCGGAGCAGAAAGACGCCTTTGTATGCCGCAGTGGGAAGAACCATTTTGTCAATACCTTTACCTGTCATTCGTTTCGCTATGTGCAGATAAGCGGTATTAATATCGAACAATTAAATAATGTTCAGGCTCTTTCAGTACATACTGTACTGAGAGAAAACGGTGGCTTTTATTGTTCTGATCCTTACATTAATAAGCTTTTTGAGGTTGCCAAAAGAACTAAACTGAACAACATTCATTCGGTATTCGGGGATTGTGCACGTGAACGTTTCGCCTATGGCGGCGATCTCGTCGCGCTTGCCCGGTCGCAAGTGTATCAGTTTGACTCTGCCGCTATTTATAAGAAAACTATTTTTGATTTTATCAATGATATTCGCCCCTGTGGTGGGGTGACGGAAACCGCGCCATTTATGGGAATTAAAACCAATGGAGTCGGCGGGGAGGCGGGTCCTCTGGGCTGGCAACTGGTATTACCCTATTTGATTGCTATTCATTATCGACATTATGGCAATGTCAACCTGCTGGCCGAAAGCCTGCCATTTCTTGAAAAGCAAATCCTTTCACTGGAAATGCACAACTTCGAGGACCTGGTGACCTGCTGCCTGGGTGACTGGGGAAGCCGCGATCATGATATGCGTCATTACAAAAATGGCTCGCCGGCTCTCCATTTCACCAGTGCTTGTTTCTATTATTATCATTTGTTAATTATCGCAAAAATATGTGAAGATCTTGGGTTAAAAGAAAAATGGTTAAAATATATTAGTAAGGCCAATAAACTCAGAGAGAAAATTGTATCACTCTATAAGAATGCGGATGGCAGTTTTGCCGATCGTAGCCAGACCAGCTATGTTTTTGCAATCTACTTCGATTTGTGTGATGATGTCGAGGAATCATTGAACGCACTGATCGATCTCATCAAAAAAGAGCAAAATGTTATCACTTGCGGGATTTTTGGCCAAAGTTTCGCCTATGAAATATTTCACCGCTATGGTCATAATGAATTAATCCTTGAATGGTTAAGGGTCGAAGCCGGATTCAAAAAAATGCTTAAACATGATGACAGCACATTGAAGGAATTTTTTGGTGATAACCTGAATGGTTCAAATAATCACGCGATGTTCAGTTCCTATACCAGCTGGTTTTTTCAAGCTTTAGGTGGTATTACCGTCGCTGAGGAGGCGGTTGGGGCGGATGTTATTTTAATCAGTCCATCTTTTACTGAGACGATTAACTTTGTGGATTGCTGGCATCAAACCATCAGAGGGCGTATTGAATGTCGCTGGCGGCGCTATAAGAAAGGAATTGAATTAGTCGTCAAAGTGCCATTTAACCTCAAAAAATGCACCCTTAAATTACCAAAGGCGTATCAACTTAATAAACAATTACCTGCGCCGATAGATTGTGATACCTATCATCAGTTTTATGACATTACAGATGCAGGTGAAATAAAAGTACTATTGTAATGATAGTGCATACCCAAACGTTCGCTCCAGTTAGGTACTTTTATGTTACACCATGATATTCATGAAAAGCTACTAGCTTATACCGATAGAGAACTCGAACTGCTTCGCGCTAACTATCAACTGTGTCATAAATTCAAAAGCCATATGGAGCGAAGGTTTTTCAAAGATAATTACATTCATATTGAAAAGCAGACCCGATTTACGAAAATTCCGTTGCATTCTCATGGATTTATTGAGCTTATTTATATATATCAGGGTAAAATGCATCAGAAGATTAATGACGAAAATCTCACCCTGGGTAAGGGTGAGATCCTGCTTATCAACCAGTTTGCCAGGCACGAAATTGAAGCCGCAGGGCAGAATGATATTATCATCAATTTTATTATTAAGACTGAGTTTTTCGGGCGGTTGATGTCCCTTTTTGATGAAAATAACATCATCTCCCGTTTTATTCTTTCAGCAATTAATGGCAGGAAAAAACATGGAGAACATATTCACTTTAAAGTGGGAGAAATTGACGCAATTCAAAGCATTATGCATGTGATCATCAGCGAAATCTATAGCAATAACTCCTTAAAAGAGATTCGCGTCAATTTCCTGGTGGGACTGTTGATGACGGAGTTACTGTCGAATGTACAAGCCAGCGATTATCATATCAATGGGAGTTACAATGAATCTCTTGCCATGGCCGTGTTGAGATACATTGATACAGATTACAAAACAGCCAGCTTGAAGGAGATTTCCTGTCGTCTAAATCAACCTAATTATAAGGTGAGTAAACTGATAAAAGACTTCACCGGTAAGAACTTTAGCGATTTGTTGGTTGAGAAACGCATAGATGTTTTAATCCACCTTCTTAAGCATACTAATCACTCCATTATTGACGTTATCAATATGACGGGTTATGAAAATGCTTCACATTGTTATAAAGTATTTAAAGAGAGATATAATATGAGTATTAAGGAGTATCGTGACCTGAACTCCTGAATGGTAAAATTGGCTCACACTGTCCATGCTATTGCATGTTTTTGTAATAAGTAAAATCGGCAACAACCGATATATAAAAAGGCAAGCAGGGTTATAACGCAGGTGGCATTCTTTAAATAAAATCAGTTAAGCAATAAAAATAATAATTTGATTTATTTATATCTCTTACCTGATGGAGTCAGAAGAATGAACCCCAGAATTATTATTCCAGGCGTTATCTCATGTTTACTTCCTGCTACCTTTTGCCATGCGGCAAATCTCAGCGACGACGGCAGCTTTAAATTAAATGGATATGGCATGGTCGCGGGAGATTTTCAGAGCGAATTAAATCGGCCAAAAAATATGTCGTTGCATACCGACCCCACAGGCCCTAATCAGGATCCCCGCGGCAAAATGGGCGATTTAGGAAACAGTTTCTGGCACGATTACTGGACATCCATGGCGATAACCAAAAAATGGCAGGGTCTGGTTTCCCCCGAACAATGGGCTGATTATACCTATGAAATGGTGGGTTATGGCGATAAAACGGTAGAAACGGCACAGAATTATGGGCGCTTTGGCGGACTCTCCTTTCTCCCCGAGGGCGCAAACATATGGGCTGGGCGTCGTTACCTCGATCAACGTATTAATATCTTCGCCTACAATACCAAAGAAGTACATATTGATTCCGGCCTCGGTTATAACAGTAAAAATTTTGATTTAAACGTTGGTACCGACCAGATCGACTGGTCCAGCGATACCGCGCCGCAGGCGATAGAGGGCTCGCGGCGCATCGTTGATATGGCTTATCGTTTCGATCAGACAGAACTGGGTATGACCTATGTTAAAGAAATTGATGACCCATTGGGTACCGGCAAGCAGCAAGCAATCAGTTTTTCCGCGAAATACAGCATGCCGTCTTTTTGGGGGGTGGCAAAGGGACAATCTACCGTCAAATTACAGTACGGCAAAGGGGTGATCGCTCCTTATTTGAACACCAGTCGTATTACCGTCCTTAGCGAAGAGGGCGATTCTTCAATGCGCTTTTCCACCGACGGAAACTTGACGTTGTTTGATGATTTTGCCGTCTCGCCGGCTTTCATCTATGAATATACTAAGCGTGAAAAAACGACTGACCGAACCACCTTTATACCTGATACAGGCTATTCAGGTGGGGACATGATCTATGGTTCCGCAAATGAAACTGGGATCTTTACCGGCGTAAATGTTAAGCAAAATATTCATCACCAAAATCTTTCCATGTTGTATGAAGTCATGGTGAATAACACAATCAATAAAAATGGCGTCGAAGGCGCCAGCGGTGTCGGCTACAAAATTGCCGCCGGACCGGCACTACAGCTAGATGTCCTACCGTATGTTGCGCCAATTCTCAGTTTGACGGTCACCTACGCAGGCGGGGATAAAGAGGTCACGTTATTGCCGAAAGACTCGGAGTGGCGAGTCGGGTATCGAATGGAAGTCTGGTTCTAAAACATTACTACATCACTACAGGATATTACCCTATGAACAAACACGTCGCTGCTATGCTGATGATGCTTATTATTCCGCCTGCTTTTGCGCAAACACCATTAGCAGACAGCAAAACGATTATTATTAAACCCAGCGCTCTGGCCGTTGAGATGGTGCCTGATATTGCCTATTCATTTACGCAAAATATCATGGGGCGACCGCTCCAGTTATCGATGGATTTACTCAAGCCTTATGCTGATAAACCATTACCTGCCGTAGTATTTATTACCGGCGGCGGCTTTCTCGATGCGCCCAAATCAAAATTTATCGGTCAGCGGGTGGATATTGCCCGGGCCGGTTACGTCGTCGCCAGCATTACCTATCGAGTCGTACCCAATGTGACTTTCCCGGGAATGGTTGAAGATGCGAAAACGGCGGTCAGATTTCTACGCGCCAATGCCGAAAAATTAGGCATCGATCCCAACCATATCGCTGTGATGGGCGAGTCGGCGGGAGGGTATTTAGCCGCCATGGTGGGCACCACCAGTGGCCATAAGGAATTTGATCAGGGAGAGTATTCAAATCAAAGTAGCGATGTGCAGGCGGTAGTTGATCTCTATGGCCTGTCTGATCTGACGAAAGTCGGCGCTGACTTCTCCGCGGATATTCAAAAAGCGCATCAGTCACCGGCCATTCCTGAGGCGATGCTGGTTAATGGTATTCCCTGGCAAGGTGGTGGCGCTATCTCCGCCTATCCCGAAAAGGCCAAACGGGCTAATCCCATTACCTGGATTTCGGAAAAAACGCCGCCTTTTCTGCTAATGAACGGCGATGCCGACAATGTGGTCTCACCCAGCCAGTCAACGCTTTTACACGATGCGCTGGTGGCTAAAAAAATACCGTCAACTCATTACGTGGTGCAAGGGGCGGACCACGCAGGTTTAATGTGGTATCAGCCTGAAGTATCGAAAATTATCATTAATTTTTTAGATAAAAATCTCAAAGGTAAGCATCAATAATACGTTATAGGATCAGGTCAATAAGATGAAAAAAATATTTTTATGCTGCGCTGCCGGCATGTCAACCAGCATGGTAATGAATAAAATGAAGCAAGCGGCCGCGGCGAAAGGGATTGCCGTCGATATTATTGCTGTTTCAATGGATGATTTTGACCGCACGTTGCCAAATTACGATTGCTGTCTTTTAGGACCGCAAATTAAATATAAATTCGAAGAATTTAATAAAAAAGCCACTGCGGTGGGCAAGAAAGTCGCCATTATCGATAGCATGGATTACGGCATGATGCGTGGCGATAAAATTCTTGATGCGGCGCTGGCGCTGCTTGATGAACGTTCACTCAACAAGTAGGGAAACCGTATGGATATGGAAGCAACCGTCATGGAACTCATCATCAACGCCGGTGAATCCCGCAGTCTGGCAATGCAGGCGCTGCAGGCCGCCAGAAAAGGGGCATGGCATGACGTTGATAACCTGATGGAGGGCGCTGCTGATGCCGCAAAACGCGCGCATGATGTACAAACCATGCTTATCGGTATGGATGAGGGCTGCGGCAAGGTGCCGGTTAATCTTATTCTTGTACATGCTCAGGATCATATTATGACCGCCATGCTTGCACGGGAGTTGATCGCGGAACTGATTGAGGTTCAGCGTCAGCTGCAGCATCGCGGCAGGTAAGATATGTCGCCGCCGGAGGTGCGGCGGCGACAGCCATCAGATATTCTCCAGTCGAATGCCCCGGGTTCTCGGGCCGAAGATCCCCACTGACAGCATTACCATCAGCATACTGACGACGATAAAGCTAATCACCCCCGGCGTGCCGGCATATTGCAGAATAATGCCGATCAGGATGCTGGTCACCGCGGTCGAGAGCCGGCTGAACGAGTAGCAGAAGCCGACGGCGCGGGCGCGAATATGGGTCGGGAAGACCTCGGCCTGGTAGGCGTGGTAGCTGATGGTCAGCCAGGCGTTGGACCAGGTGATCATAAACCCGCAGATCACCAGCAGAACCGGACTGTTCTGCAGGGCAAACAGGGTGCCGAAGATGACGGTCATCAGCGCGGAGAGAACGATCTGCCACTTGTTCTCAAAGCGATGCACGAAGCGGGTGCAGAACAGGCAGCCCAGCGGATAGGCGAGGGTGATAAAGAAGGCGTACAGCAGACTGTGGGTAATGTTGGCGCCCTGGCCGGAGAGCAATGCCGGCAACCAGTTGCCAAAGCCGAAGAAACCGATCGCCTGGAAGAAATTCATCACCATCAGCATCAGGGTGCGCTGCCGATACTGCGGCGCCCAGATTTCGCGGAAGGTGCCGCGTTTGACGACGCTCTCCGCCGCCTGCGCATGCTTCGGCGACGGCGTCAGGCCGCAGCGGGCTTCCATCGCGCACATCACCGCATGCGCCTCATCATGCCGCCCTTTGGTTTCCAGCCAGCGGGCTGACTCCGGCAGTTTTTTGCGGATAAACCAGATCGCCAGCGAGAACAGCGCGCCGAAGATGATCACCCAGCGCCAGCCGCTGAGGCCGAAGAGGGTGGTTGGCACCAATATCCAGGACATCAGCGCCACCGCCGGAACCGACAGAAACTGGATAAAGAAGGCAAAGGCGAAGGCTTTATTGCGCAGGTGGGTAGGGACCCATTCGCTGAGGTAAGTGTCAATGGTCACCAGCTCAATGCCGAGGCCGATTCCCACCATAAAGCGGAAGAAGATCACCCCTTCCGCGCTGCTCTGGGTCGCCATCAGCAGCGAGAAAAAGCCGTACCAGGCGAGCGCCACCATAAAGGTCAGCCGGCGTCCCAGCTTGTCCGCCAGCGGCGCCAGCAGGCTCGCGCCGATAAACAGCCCCATAAAGGTGGCGGAGGCAAAGGCCGCCTGATCGGCGATGCCAAAGATCCCCGCCGCGCCGGTGTGGAAAATACCCTCCGCCAGCAGGCCCGCACTAATGTACCCGGTCTGGAACAAGTCATAGAGCTCGAAGAAGCCGCCGAGGGAGAGCAGGGTGATAAACGACCATAACCCGAAGGAGGCGGGCAGCGCGTCAATGCGTCCGGTTAAGCTGGCGTGCGGTTGTCCTGGCGAAGCATAGGGCGTTTCGCCGAGAACCTGGGTGGTAGACATGGTGTTGTGTTCCTCAGGAAGAATGGTTTGCCTGCTAATGTTAAGTGATTGTTAATAGTTTTAAATTTTTAATCTTCAGCGTTAACGGCAATCTTTAGCGCAAGATCGCGCCGTACAGGCGGAAAGTTGAGATTCATGCTGCTTTTCGCCGCACGTCAGGGGAAGAATTGAAGTAAATCACCGTGGACGGCAATGCTCCCCGCCTGGCGTTATCGCGCTGCCCAGGGTCCGGGCCAGACAGAGTAAACGAATCCTCACCGGCGGCGTTTTCCCGCTTTACCCGCTATTACGCCGGGCTATAATGTGCCCACTTTCATACAGGAGTCATGCGTTGGACAGTCATCCTTATTGTTTTTCTCCGGCAAGCTAACGCGACTGTTTTCGCTGCTTGCCGAACCGGCGGGCAGCAATCTTTGATTACCGGATTGCCTCCCTTAATGTAGTGATTCGCGACCGTACGCGAGAGGCACCGTTATGTTTCTGTTTCCCACCAGCTTATTTCCTCCACCATCACCCGCCCGCTAATTGCCCGGCGCGGCTGAGCGCGACATCAATAATTTTTGGCTTTCTGTTATCTGGAGGAAGGCGCGATGGTATTTCCTTATATGACACATTTACTCGCGGCGATGCTGCTGGGAGCGCTGATCGGCGCGGAAAGACAGTGGCGGCAACGTATGGCCGGCTTGCGGACCAATGCGCTGGTGGCCACCGGCGCGGCGGTGTTTATTCTTAGCGCGATGTCGGCGTCGCCGGACAGCCCCGGGCGCATTGCGGCGCAGATCGTCTCCGGTATCGGCTTCCTTGGGGCAGGAGTGATCATGCGCGATGGCATGAACGTTCGCGGCCTCAATACCGCCGCCACCCTGTGGTGCTCGGCCGGTATCGGTGTCCTCTGCGGCCTGGGACAGTTCTGGAACGCGACGGCGGCGACGCTGATTATTTTGTGCGCTAATATCCTGCTCCGCGAAGCGGCGCAGCGCATTCATGCCTTGCCGGGCGCCGGAGACGAAGAGAAACGCTATATCTTGCGCGTCACCTGTTTACGCGAGCATGAAAAGGCCGTGCGTCAGCTGCTGCTGAATATTGCTCAGCAGCAGAGGTTCACCCTGCAGGGGCTGCAGTCGGCGGCGGCAGATACGGCGGATCAGCTGGAGATTTGCGCGGAGCTGATTAGCCATAAGCAGCATCACAAAACGCTGGCGCAGATTATGGCGCAGGTGGCCGGCCAGCAGAACGTCACCTCGGTACACTGGCGCGTCGGAGAAGCGTAGAGACAGGCGGCGGGGCAGCAGACATGGCCGCTCGCCGCGCGATTCGCCAACCCGCGGGAAAGCGGCTAGAATGGCCTCCTGCTGGAGGTTATAAGAATGTTAAATAATGGATGTGTGCCGTCGGGATCTGGCCAGACTATGACGACGGCTGATTTTCGCTTTACCCGCGTGATGGCCGAGCAGGCGGCGCGTGCCCGTCTGACGCTGGACGACGATCAGCTGTCGCTCATCGCCCGCCTCGACGCCCTGGGCCAGCAGCTGTTGTCCGCGCCCGGCACGCCGCAGGGACTGTACGTTTGGGGACGCACCGGGCGAGGGAAAAGCTTTATTCTCGACCACTTTTTTGCCAGCCTGCCGCTCGCCGCCAGGCGTCGGGTCCATTTTCATCACTTCTTCCGCGAACTGCATCAGCGGCTGAATGCCCCCGGCGCGCCCGGCCTGCAGGCGGTGATGATGCAGATGACCTCCGGCTGCCGCCTGCTGTGCTTTGACGAATTTCATCTTCACGACCCCGGCGACGCCATGCTGATGAAGGCGCTGCTGGAACACCTTTTTCAACGGGGCATCGTGCTGCTGGCAACCTCTAACTACCCGCCGGAGATGCTGCTGCCTAATCCGCTGTATCACGATCGCTTTTTACCGTCGATCGCGCTGATCCGCGCCCATCTGGCGGTCGTCGCGCTTAACGGCGAGGAGGATTATCGCGAACGGCACCTGAGCCAGGATAACGCCTTCTGCAGCGGGCGGCTATGGGTTAACCCGAGCGAACAACAGCGTCAGCTGTACGATCTGCCCTCGCTGCCTGCCGAACCGGTTCCGCTGGCGGTAGGCTATCGCACGCTGCAGGCGGCCGCGGCGTCACCCGACTTGCTCCATTTCTCTTTTGCCCAGCTCTGCCAGGCCGCCACGGCGGTGATGGACTATCTGTCGCTCAGCGAACGTTATGCCGTCTGGTTGCTGGACGAGGTGCCGCCGCTGGCCACGGTAGGGCCGGCGGCCCAGCAGCGCTTTATCAACGTGATTGATGTGCTGTATGAAAAGCAGATCCGCCTGCTGCTGGTGACCCGCTGCGACCTGGAGACGCTGGTGGCCGGGGTGGAACTGGAGGATATTCAGCGAACGCGGAGCCGCCTGCAACAGCTGCCGCGGGCGGTATAAAAAAACGCCCCGGCGGGTGCCGGGGCGAGGGAATCACAGGTCGAAACGGTCGAGGTTCATGACCTTGGTCCAGGCGGCGACAAAGTCATGCACCAGCTTCTGCTGCCCGTCGGCGCAGGCGTAGACTTCCGCCAGCGCGCGCAGGACCGAGTTGGAGCCAAACACCAGATCCACGCGGGTGGCGCTGTACTTCGCTTCGCCGGTTTTACGGTCGCTGCCGGTAAACAGCTCCGCCCGATCATCGGCCGCTTTCCAGACGGTGGCCATATCCAGCAGGTTGACGAAGAAGTCATTGCTGAGCACGCCGACGCGGTCGGTAAACACCCCGTGTTTGCTGCCGTCGTAGTTGGCGCCCAGCACGCGCAGTCCACCCACCAGAACCGTCATCTCCGGAGCGGTTAAGGTCAGCTGCTGCGCTTTATCGATCAGCAGCGTTTCCGTCGACACACCGCCCTCGATGCGACGGTAGTTGCGGAAGCCATCCGCCAGCGGCTGCAGCAGGTCAAACGACTCGACGTCGGTCTGCTCAGGCAGGGCGTCGACGCGGCCTGGAGTAAACGGCACGTTGACGCTGACGCCGGCCGCCGCCGCAGCCTGCTCCACGCCGACCACGCCAGCCAGCACGATGATATCGGCCAGCGACGCTTTGCCGGAGGCGCGCTGGATCGCCTGCAGGGTCGGCAGCACCCGACTGGCGATAGCATTGACCGGCCAGTCTTTCTGCGGGGCCAGCGCCAGACGCGCGCCGTTGGCGCCGCCGCGCTTATCACCGCCGCGGAAGGTGGAGGCGGAGGCCCAGGCGACCGACACCAGCTCACTCACCGACAGGCCGGCGCCAGCGATGGCGGTTTTCAGGCTGGCGATGTCGTCCGCGCTCGGCTGATGGGTCGCCGCCGGCAGCGGATCCTGCCAAATGAGATCTTCTTTTGGTACTTCCGGTCCGAGGTAACGGGATTTCGGCCCCATATCGCGGTGGGTCAGCTTGAACCACGCCCGGGCGAACGCCTCGTTAAAGGCCTGCGGATCGTTGAGGAAGCGACGGGAGATCTTCTCAAACTCCGGGTCGAAGCGCAGGGTCAGGTCGGTGACCAGCATGGTCGGTTTGCGCTTTTTACCCGGGTTAAACGGATCCGGGATAATTTCCGGCGCGTCTTTGGCTTCGAACTGGATAGCGCCCGCCGGGCTGCGGGTCTGCACCCATTCGTATTTGAACAGGTTCTCGAAAAAGTAGTTGCTCCACTGGGTGGGCGTCTGCGTCCAGACCACTTCAAGACCGGAGGTGATGGCATCCGCGCCTGCGCCGCTGCCGTAGCTGGAGTGCCAGCCCAGACCCTGAGCTTCCAGCGGGGCGGCTTCCGGCTCGGCGCCGACGTGGCTGGTCTCGGCTGCGCCGTGGGTTTTACCCAGGGTGTGGCCGCCGGCGATCAGCGCGACAATCTCTTCATCGTCCATCGCCATATTGCCGAAGGTGGCGCGAATGGCCGCCGCGGCGGACAGCGGCTCGCCGCTGGCGTTAGGGCCTTCCGGGTTAACGTAGATCAGCCCCATTTCGGTGGCGCCGATGGCCTGTTTCGCCAGGCTTTCCGGGTGACGGTGGGCCAGCCACTCTTTCTCATCGCCCCAGTCGACGTCCAGATCCGGTTCCCAGACATCTTCACGACCGGCGCCAAAGCCAAAGGTGCGGAAGCCGGCGTTTTCCAGCGCCACGTTACCCGCCAGCATGTAAAGGTCGGCCCAGGAGATTTTCTGGCCATATTTCTGTTTCACCGGCCACAGCAGACGGCGGGCTTTATCGAGGCTGACGTTATCAGGCCAGGAGTTCAGCGGCGCAAAGCGCTGCTGTCCACGACCCGCGCCGCCGCGACCGTCAACGGTGCGGTAGGTGCCGGCGCCGTGCCAGGCCATACGAATAAACAGACCGATATAGCTGCCCCAGTCTGCCGGCCACCACTCTTGCGAATCGGTCAGCAGCGCTCTGAGGTCAGCCTTCAGCGCGGAGTAATCGAGCTTTTTAAACTCTTCCCTGTAGTTAAAATCCTCACCCAACGGGTTGGAACGACTGGAGTGCTGGTTCAACAGATCGACACGCAGCTGGTTAGGCCACCAGTCGCGGTTGCCGGTGCCGCTGCCGGCGCTCTGCTTGGGCGTCTCGGCGTGGAAAGGGCACTTTCCGGCGGATGCGTTGTTGGATGGGTCGTTAGACGTGCTCATATCAGGCTCCGTTTGCTTTTGTGAATGCCGTTACGATATACACTGCTACCAATAAGCGATATTTGAATGAGTCTACGGATTTAATAGCTAATTCCGTTCAACGAAGGGCGAAACACCCTCTTATATGCCCTGGCGGATCCAGGGGTAAAAAATAAACCTCATCATTAACCATAGTCGTAACGAGACGGCAAAGGAAACGATCTGTATCAAACGGGCAGAAGGAATGCTAATTGTTTGAGATATGACAATTTTACTATGAGAAAAGGATGAGGGTTTTCCGCTGCGCGAGCGTAACGAATGCCCGGCGCAGGGGTTGTTGGCAGACGCAGAATAAGCTAATACTTAGACACCATGTGACTGGCGCTAAAGACAGAATACTGTTGGGGAGCATGGTCAACGTCGCCGCGCGCCTGGGCATTACCGCTATCTGGAGATAAGTTATGCCTGAATTAGCTTCTTTAATGGCCTTTGCCGCGGTGGCGCTGGGGTTAGTGTTAACCCCTGGCCCCAATATGATGTATCTCACTTCGCGTTCGATTTGCCAGGGAAAACGCGCTGGCTTTATCTCCCTTGCCGGGGTGGCCGTGGGTTTTTTCTTCTATATGTTGTGTGCCGCTTTCGGCATTACCGCGTTGGTTTTCGCGGTCCCTTATGCTTACGATGCATTGCGTTTGTGCGGGGTCGCTTATTTGCTCTATCTGGCGTGGCAGGCGATTAAACCGGGAGGGCGGCCGATATTCGCGGTGCGCGACTTACCCGCCGACAGTGGGCGTAAGCTGTTTCTGATGGGATTTATCACCAGCCTGGCGAACCCCAAAGTTGCCATCCTGTATTTGTCCCTGCTGCCGCAATTTATCACCCCCGGACTCGGCAGCGTGCTCAGCCAGTCGTTAATATTAGGCTGTACCCAGGTATTAATCAGCGTGGCGGTGAATGGCCTGATTATCTTGCTGGCCGGGCAGGTGGCGCTTTTTCTTGGTCGGCGGCCGGGCTGGCAACAATTTCAACGCTGGCTGATGGCGACGGTACTGGCCGGGATGGCGGTTAAGATCGCTTTTGAGGCCAGAAAATAACCGGGTTTACCGGGGAAAGGGGAGCCAGCGAGACCTGTCGCTGGCCAACCTCGCGCCCTGATGCCTTTCTCTCACTGCGCAAGGCTCTCCACGCTCTAACATGCTGATACATTTCTGCCAGATCATTAGCAACCTTTCAGTAGGGCTAACGCCGCGATAAGGCTATGCTTCCCGGCCGTTACGCCGTTGGTTTTTCCCGTGATCCAGGTGATGTACCGCTAATGCCCCTTTTGAGAGATGAAATTCGCGACCACTCCGCGGAAGAGATGCTGTTTATCCGCCGGGCCGCAATCGCCTTTCTGCTGGTGGTGGTCTGCTTTGGCGTGCTGATTTTCAACCTCTACCATCTGCAGGTGGAGCAGCACGATTTCTACCAGACCCGCTCCAACCAAAACGATATCAAAATGCTGCCCATCGCCCCCAGCCGCGGGCTGATATTCGATCGCAACGGCATTCCGCTGGTGCAGAATATTACCCTGTATCGCCTGCAGGTGATCCCGAGCAAAATTCCCGATATGGCCGCGCTGCTGCAAAGCCTGACGCCGATTGTCGACCTGACGCCGGATGACATCGCCAGTTTCCGCGACGATATGCACCACAGCAGCCGCTATAAAGCGGTTACCCTCAAGTCCGACCTCAGCGACGTGGAGGTGGCCCGCTTCGCGGTCAACGAATTCCGTTTCCCCGGGGTGACGGTGGAGAGCTACCAGCAGCGTGAATACCCCTACGGCGCAGAGCTGGCGCACGTGGTGGGCTATGTGTCGAAAATCAACGACAGCGACCTGCAGCGGCTGGCGAAAGACGGTGAAGAGGAGAACTATGCTGCCGACCACAATATCGGCAAGCAGGGGATCGAAGGCTATTACGAAAAAGCGCTCCACGGCACCACCGGCTACCAGGAGGTGGAGGTGGATAACCACGGCCGGGTGGTACGTCTGCTGAAAGAGGTACCGCCGGTGGCCGGGAAAAATCTCTACCTGACCCTTGACCTGCACCTGCAGCAGTATATTGAGTCGGTGCTGAAGGGGCAGCGCGCGGCGGTGGTGGTGGTCGATCCTCGTGATGGCGGGGTACTGGCGATGGTCTCCAGCCCCAGCTACGATCCTAACCCGTTCGTCAAAGGCATCGGCTATCAGGCCTATAAATCGCTGCTGGATAACCCCGACCGACCGTTAATCAACCGTGTCACCCAGGGGCTGTATCCCCCGGCCTCGACGGTGAAGCCCTATATGGCGCTCTCGGCGCTCTCCGCGGGCGTGATCACGCCGAATACCACCTTCTTCGGGGCGCCGACGTGGACGCTGCCGGGCACGCAACGCCGCTATCGCGACTGGCTGAAAACCGGCCACGGCATGCTCAACGTCACCAAAGCCATTGAAGAGTCCGCAGACACCTTTTTCTACCAGGTTGCCTTCGAGATGGGTATCGACCGGATCCATGAGTGGCTGAGCAAGTTCGGCTACGGCCAGTCTACCGGCATCGATCTCAATGAGGAGTATGCCGGGGTGCTGCCGAGCCGGGCGTGGAAGCAGCGGGTGCATAAAAAGCCCTGGTATCAGGGGGATACCATCTCCGTCGGCATCGGCCAGGGATACTGGATCGCCACCCCCATCCAGATGGTGAAAGCGCTCACCACGCTGCTGAACAACGGCAAGGTGCAGGATCCGCATCTGCTCTATTCGATGAAGCAGGGCAATCATGTGGAACGTTATCAGCAGCCGGCGAACCTGCCGCAGGTCGGCGATCCGAAATCCCCGTACTGGGGCATTGTGCGCAACGGCATGTATGGGATGGCGAATCTGCCCAACGGCACCGGCTACAAACTGTTCCACACCGCGCCGTATCAGATTGCGGCAAAGTCCGGGACCTCGCAGGTGTTCAGTCTGAAGCAAAACCAGACCTATAACGCCAAAATGATCCCGGTGCGTCTGCGCGACCACATTTTCTATACCCTGTTTGCCCCTTATCAGCATCCGAAGGTGGCGATGGCGCTGATCCTGGAGAACGGCGGCGGGGACGGGGTGGTGGCCGGACCGACGGCGCGCGCCATCCTGGACCATATTTTTGTCCCGCAGCAGGCGCCGGCGGCGGCCGCCGACGTGCCGCAGCGGGAGAGCGCGGACGCCCAGTAAGCGGCAGGACTTATTCCGCAGGCGCATCGTTCATAGAAATTGGTTATTTGTCCCCTTATCTTCCCGGCGGCATAGTATTTTTAAGGAACATGACGAGTGAGGAGGAAGGGTGACACGTAAGCGATTATTGCTGGTTCAGACCGGGACGCCCCCGGCAGCCATCCGCGAGGAGCATGGCGATCTGCCGCGCTGGTTCCGCACGCTGCTGGCGCCATGGCAGGCGCAGCTCACCGCGGTACGGGTGTTTGAGGACGAGCCGCTGCCGGCGCCGGATCGCCAGACGGTGGCGGTGCTGACCGGCTCCTGGGCGATGGTTTCCGACCGCCTGGCGTGGAGCGAACGGACCGCCGACTGGATCCGTCAGGCGGTGGCTATCGGCATGCCGCTGTTCGGCGTTTGCTATGGCCATCAGCTGATGGCTCATGCCCTGGGTGGCGAGGTGGCGTATCATCCAGCCGGACGGGAAAGCGGCAGCCAAACCGTTTCGCTATCGCCGTGGGGTGTCGACGACCCGCTGCTCCGGGACCTGCCGGCCGCCTTTCCCGCGCATCTGAGCCATATGCAAACCATTACCCGCCTGCCGGAGGGGGCCACGGTGCTGGCCGCGTCCGCACACGACCCCCACCAGATCGTGCGCTACGGGCCGCATGCGGTCTCCACGCAGTTTCACCCGGAATTCACCGCGCCGATTGCCCGCGCGCTGATCCGCTACCGGGAGGCGGTGCTGCAGGCAGAGGGCATCGACCCGCAGCGGTTATACGATGAGGTGCAGGAGAGCCCGCAGGCCGCGGCAATCCTCACGCGCTTCGTCAGCGCCTTTCTGCCCCCTGATGCACCCGGCCATTAATCCCCTGCAGTGAATAGCACCCGCCAGCGGCGACGCCGGCGGGACATCTCGTGGGCCAGGTCGACGACCGCTTCGACGCGCAGCGCGTCAGCCGCCTGCGCCGTCAGCTCCGGTAAAGCATACTTCTGACGCAGGGCGACCAGCGCCTGCGCCTCGGGCGGCGTCCGGGCGCGGACCTGTGCGGCCAGGCGCTGCTGTAGCGGCCTGAAGGCCGCCTCATCCAGCGGCGGCAGCTGGCGCAGAAAGGTTTTGCAACAGCGCAGCAGTTCCACGGCGCGGCGATCCGGGGACTGGAGCGCCATCAGCAGCCCGTCGCGATCGGCGACGCGCTGATAGCGGCAGCTCACCACATAGCCAATCTGCTGCTCTACCCGCAGGCGCTGGAAGAAGAGCGGTTCGCAGCGCTGCGCCAGCACCCGCAGAGCCGCCAGCGAGGCGCCATCCGGCAGCGGAATAAAGACCAGCAGCGCCGTATCGCCCCCGGGGAAAGCCAGCCGTTCGACGCCGCGCCGGCAGGGGCCGGGGAGGCTGCCCGGCGGGTTGACCGGGACGGTAAGCAGGCTCAGCTGGCGCGCGACCCACCGCGCATCCTCCGCGCTGCCGCCGGCCAGGGCCGCCAGCCAACCAGCCTGATGCTCTGATGTGGCCAACCGTTCGGGGAGCTGGGCCATGAGATGATGGATAGCAATACTCTCCGGCGGCGGGGCCAGCGGGTCGGCCGGGAGCGCGAGCTGCCGCACGATGGCCTGCAGAATAGCCTCCGGCCGCCGGCCGGCAGCTGGCAACTGCAGGAGCAGCTGCCAGCTGCCGTCGAAGCGATGCCACTCGCCGTGGCCCCCGGCGTGGCGCAGCGCGGCGAGCAGCGGGCGCAGCTGTTCCCCGCGCGCCAGCCCCTCGGCCTGATTTGGCGAGCAGGAGAAGGGCGGTCGGAGCAGGAGCCTCGGCGGCTCTCCCGGTAACGGGAGGTGGAGCAGCGGCGCGGCTTGCTCCGGGCTTTCGGCCACGAGGCCGCCAGCGGCTTGCGGATAAAAAGCGAATTTCAGCGCCGGGGCAGTGACCGGGCGGCGGCGCCAGCGGCTGAGCGGCAGGCTAAAGCCCTGGGTGGCAACAGGCTCCCCTGGGGAAAGGGTCTGGCAGGCCAGGCTGACCGTAGGGGCGGCCTGCAGGGCGGCGCAAAAATCGGCGAACCCGGCGGGCGGCGCGCCGGGGGCAAAGCCGAATGCCCGCTGGCGCAGCTGATCGAGGGGCGACAGCGCCTGAAAACGGCGCCGGGACAGCTGATAGTAGTGTTGCTGCTGGTCTGGCGTCGTCCGCTGTAGCGCCTGCAGCCAGTGGGTTATCTGCCGGTCGACCTGTTCCGGCTGGTCGCTGGCGAAGACCAGCGCCAGCCAGCCGAGGTGCCGATCCTGATACAGCCAGCTCAGCGCTACCTCTTGCGCCTGACCACGCTGGCGCAGCCCGGCCATCAGGCTGCCGGGGGCTTCATCGAGCAAAAACTCGCGCAGTAAGGTGACGTTGTCACTTAAGGCGATCAGCGGACAGCGCCACAGGGCGGGCCGGGCGTCGACCGCCAGCTGCAGTTCAGTGGTCTCGTCCAGGCACAGCGGCGCCGCCGGCGGCGGAGCCTCGCCTGCGGCAAACCCGGCGGCGAAACGGACCGCCAGTTCGCCGAGCGCCTCCAGCGACTGCGGCCCCTGCAGCCAGAGCTGCATCCGCCGGGCGACGTAATGGGTGTGGTGAAAATCGCGTAAGGCCGACTGCAGTGCAGGGCGATCGCCCTCCAGCGCGTCGGCGCTGCCTACCTGAAAGCGGCGAAACGCCGCGGGCGCGCTGGCGGCGTGACGAACGGCGGCTTCCCGGCGCGACGGCTCATGCTGCTGGATAAGGCGGTACTCGGCGTCAATCACCGCCACTTCGCGCTGAATATCTTCCCTGAGCAGCCGCGGCGCCTGCAGCATCTCCTGTAGACGTGCGACACCGTCAGCCAGAGCATCGGCGGCGACCTCGAAAAAAAACGCGCTATGGCGGGCCAGGGTGGTGGCATTCACGTTTCCGCCCTGGCGCTGCACCCAGCCCATCAGCCGGTCATCATCCCGGTAGCGCTCACCGCCGTAAAACAACAGGTGTTCCAGCAGGTGCGCCAGCCCGGGGAAGCGCGACGGTTCGTGGTGGCTGCCGGCGGCGACCCGCGCCAGGGCCGCCGCGCGTTCGGCCTGCGGCTGATGGACCAGGGTGGCCTGCAGGCCGCCCGGCAGCGTGACGGTGCGGGTCGCCAGCGTCATTACAGGTCCCGGGTTTTGTAGATCAGCTGCGAGCTGGCCCGGTTGCGGAACTGCAGCTGGCTGACTTTTATCTCGCTGCAGGCCGCTTCGCGCCGGGCGTCGAGGATTTTGTGATGATGCGGAGATTTGCTGCACACCGGGTCGGCGTTATCGGCGCTGCCGGTCAGCATAAAGGCCTGGCAGCGGCAGCCGCCGAAGTCTTTCTCTTTTTCATCACAGGAGCGGCACGGCTCCGGCATCCAGTCATACCCGCGGTAGCGATTGAAGCCGAACGAGTCATACCAGATCGACTCCAGACTCTGCTCCAGCACCGACGGAAACGCCACCGGCAGCTGGCGCGCGCTGTGGCAAGGCAGGGCGGTGCCTTCCGGGGTGACGCTGAGGAAAATCGATCCCCAGCCGCCCATGCAGCCTTTCGGCCGCTCTTCGTAATAGTCCGGGGTGACAAACAGCAGGTTGGTGAGGTTGCCGCTGGCGGCCATTTTCTGCCGGTAGTCGGCGACCACCTGCTCGGCGCGGGCGATCTGCTCCCGGGTCGGCAGTAGCCCCTCGCGATTGAGGAACGCCCAACCGTAGAACTGGCAGGTGGCTAGCTCAACGTCATCCGCTTCCAGCTCAATGCACAGCGCGATAATTTTATCCAGCTGATCGATGTTGTGCCGGTGCAGAACGAAGTTGAGCACCATCGGATAGTCGCGCGCTTTCACCGCTCTGGCCATCGCCAGCTTCTGCTGGAAGGCTTTTTTGTTACCGGCCAGCGCGGCGTTGAGCACTTCATCGCTGGCCTGGAAGCTAATCTGGATATGGTCCAGCCCGGCCTCGCTGAAGGCGTCGAGTTTGCTCTCCGTCAGCCCTATCCCGGAGGTGATCAGGTTGGTATAAAACCCGAGGTCGCGCGCGGCGCGGATCAGCTCCGGCAGATCCTTACGGGTCAGCGGTTCGCCGCCGGAAAAGCCCAGCTGTACGCTGCCCATCGCCCGCGCCTGGCGAAAGACCTCGATCCATTGTTCGGTGGTCAGCTCTTTTTCCTGTTGGGCGAAGTCCAGCGGATTCGAACAGTAGGGGCACTGCAGCGGGCAGCGATAGGTTAGCTCCGCCAGCAGCCACAGCGGCGGATTGACGGCGGGTTTATGCTGGCTCACGGCAGGTGATCCACTTCTGTTGACAGGCTATCTCCAGGAACTCGATGACGTCGTTATCAACGCCCCCGGCTTCCGGGAAGCGGTCGTTGAGCATGGCGATAATCGCCGCGACGTCGCGCCGGCCGTCCACCAGCTCGAGGATCGCCGCGGCGGTCTCATTGAGTTTGGCCATTCCCTCCGGATAGAGGATCACATGGCTCTCCTGGGCGGCTTCCCACTGCAGGCGGTAGCCGCGACGAAAGGCGACGATGGAGGTTTTTTGCATGGTTACACCAGTCGGGTCGTGTGCCAGGCCGCCTTGTCGGTGACCGTATGATAGGGCGGGCGCTGCAGGGCATAGGCCATGGTCATGGCGTCGAGCATCGACCATAAAATGTCGAGCTTAAACTGCAGGATCTCCAGCATCCGGTTCTGTTTTTCAGCGCTGTCGCAGTAGGCCTTCGCCAGCGCCAGGCCATGCTCCACGTCGCGGTTAGCCTGGCTCAGACGGCTGCGGAAGTAAAAATAGCCTTCCTCTTTGATCCACGGATAGTGCTGCGGCCAGCTGTCGAGGCGCGACTGATGGATCTGCGGGGCGAACAGCTCGGTCAGGGAGCTGCAGGCCGCCTCCTGCCAGCAGGCGCGACGGGCGAAGTTAAGATAGGCATCCACCGCGAAGCGCACGCCGGGCAGCACGTGGCGCTCGCTGAGCAGATCGTCGCGACTCAGACCGACCGCTTCCCCCAGCCGCAGCCAGGCTTCAATCCCGCCGTCCTCGCCGTGGCTGCCATCGTGGTCGAGAATCCGCTGCACCCATTTGCGCCGGGTCTGCGCGTCCGGGCAGTTGGCCATGATCGCCGCGTCTTTCAGCGGGATAGTGGTCTGGTAATAAAACCGGTTCGCCACCCAGCCCTGAATTTGCTCGCGGGTCGCGTCGCCGTTATGCATGGCGATGTGGTAAGGGTGGTGAATATGGTAGAAGGCGCCTTTGGCCCGCAGGGCCGCTTCAAAGGCCTGCGGCGACAGCGTGTCGGTGATCAGCATGCGATATCCTGAAGGGTGATACCCATCCCGTCCCAGCTCACTTCAATCCCCTGCTGCGTCAGCGCCTGACGCTGGGGAGAGTGCTCGTTAAGGATCGGGTTGGTGTTATTGATATGAATAAGAATTTTGCGTTTTGCCGGCAGGGAGGCCAGCAGGGCCATCATCCCGTGCTCATCGCCGAGCGCCAGGTGGCCCATATCGCGGCCGGTATTGCGCCCGACGCCGGCGGCCTGCAGTTCGTCATCCTGCCAGACGGTGCCATCGATCAGCAGACAGTCCGCTTTTTGCAGCCAGGGCAGAATGGACTCATCCGGCTCACCGAGCCCCGGAGCGTAGAACAGCGTCTGCCCGTTGCGGCGGTTTTCGATAAACAGCGCCACGTTATGGCCCGGCAGCGGCCGGTCGCGATACGGCGAATAGGGCGGCGCGTTGCTGGCGATAGGCACCGCGGTAAACCGCAAATCAGGACAGGCGTCAACGGTAAAAGGCTGCTGCGGCGCGATGGGGTGATGCACCAGGCCGCCGTTCCAGTGGCGCAGCATGGTAAACACCGGGAAGCCGGTGGAGAGATCCTCATGGACCTCCGGGGTGCACCACACCTGATGCGGGCAGCCTTCGCGCAGGCTGAGTAACCCGGTAGTGTGGTCGATCTGGCTGTCGGTGAGAATAATGCCGGCGATATGCGTTCCGCGCAGCACGCCGGCTTTATTTAACTCGGGCGTGTGGGCAATCTGCTGGCTGATATCCGGCGAGGCGTTGCACAGCACCCACTCTTGACCGTTATCGCTGACGATGATCGACGACTGGGTGCGGGCGCTGGCCTGGATCGTGCCGTCGCGCAGACCCTGACAGTTGGCGCAGTTGCAGTTCCATTGCGGGAAACCGCCGCCGGCGGCGGAACCGAGGACTTTAATGAACATGAAGACGGACCGGGTAATGAAAAAAGAGGCCCGCGCGAACGGCGGGCGGGGCGATTAGCGGTTAGAAATGTACAGCGTCACTTCCAGACCGAGACGTAAATCGATAAAAGCAGGTTTCTTCCACATGTTTTGTTCCTCTTAAAAATGACGACAGGCCTCACGGATAATGCAGGATCTGTGACGGCCGCCGCATATTGCGCTTCACCGGGAGAGAGATCAACCCGGAATCTGTAAGGAATTAACTTTATGTTTACAATATAACCTATTGTTGCCAAACATTTTTTAATACCCGCAGCCAGTTACGCTACAGCAGCTTATCCAGCACCAATTGATCATAGCCGCTGTCACGCAAGGCATTGATAAGCCGCGGTAAGCCGGCCACATCCCCCAGCGCGTCCGGCAGGGTGACGCCGTCAAAATCCGAGCCAAGGGCCACATGATCCTCACCCATTATGTTAATAAGATAGTCGATATGCCGGATGATGGTGGCGAAGGGCGTGTCGCTATCGCGCCGTCCGTCGGCGCGCAGGAAGGCGTTGCCGAAATTAACGCCCACTACGCCGCCGCTGTCGCGGATCGCCCGCAGTTGCCGATCGGTCAGGTTGCGCGGCTGCGGGCACAGGGCGTGGGCATTGGAGTGGGTGGCCACCAGCGGGGCGGTGGAGTGACGGGCGGTATCCCAAAAGGCCTGTTCATTCATGTGCGAAACATCGATCTGCATCTTCAGGGCATTGGCCTGGGCGATGAGCGCAATGCCCTCGCCGGTAAGACCCGGCCCGCTGTCCGGACTGCCGGGAAAGGCGCCGGTGACCCCGCAGCCGAAGCGATTGGCGATGTTCCAGAACGGACCCATGCTGCGCACCCCGGCGCGATAAAAGGCCTGCAGATCGTCGCCCTGGGCGTCAAACCCGCCGGCGCCTTCGATGTGCGCCACCATCGCCAGCGCATTATCCTGACGGCAGCGTTCGATATCCGCCGCGCTCAGGCACAGCCGCGCGCGGCTGGCGTCATGGGCGCAAATCGCCTTGAGGATAGCCAGCTGCTGCCAGAGGATCGTTAATGGGTCCCACGCCTGACTGGCGTACTGGGGCGCCACGCGGGCGATATACTCCTGCGGCGGTACAAAGAGGGCGAACAGGCCGCCGGCCAGACCGCCCTGGCGAATACGCGGATAATCGAGGTGGCCGCTCTCTATCCCGGCAAAGAAAGCGTTCACCGGATCCTCGCGATGGTGCAGCCAGAGATTCAGTAGCAGGTCATTGTGACCATCAAAAATCGCCACAGCGGGCTCCTGGGTTATCAGGTGGTAAAAATGGCTGTCACGGTAGCGGATTTATGCCCGGGGGCAAGCAGAAATTCACAAGCCAGCAACAATTGCCAACATTGATTATGTATCACACTGTATCCCGCGGCGGATCGCTGACATGAAGAGATAAAAACGGCCCCGGTCGGGAACACGGCGGATACAAATTTCCGCTTAACTGGTTACGTACTCTCTTGATGACGATGAAAGGTGACATAGCGATGAACAGATTATCCCTGATCCGGTATACCAGCGCCGCGGCGCTGGGGTTATCCACCCTGTGGTCCGCTGCCGTTTGCGCCGCTGAAGACGCGGGGGCGTTCGACAAGATCCACCAGATCCACGCCGGCGATCTGAATATTGGCTACGTGGATATCGGCCCGCGCGACGGCCAGCCGGTGATTCTGCTGCACGGCTGGCCCTACGATATTCAGAGCTATGCCCAGGTGGCGCCGGCTTTAGCGCAGAAGGGCTACCGGGTGATTGTGCCGTATCTGCGCGGCTACGGTACCACCCGTTTCCTCTCCGCCAGCACGCCGCGTAACGGTCAGCCGTCGGCGATGGCGGCCGATATTGTCCATCTGATGGATGCCCTGAACATCAGGCAGGCGGATCTGGCCGGCTTTGACTGGGGGGCGCGCACGGCGGATATCGTCGCCGCGCTGTGGCCGCAGCGGGTGAAATCCCTGGTCTCGGTGAGCGGGTATCTGATCAGCAGTCAGCAGATTGGCGAAAAACCGCTGCCGCCGCAGGCGGAGCTGTCGTGGTGGTATCAGTTCTATTTTGCCACTCCGCGCGGGGAAGCCGGTTACCGGCAGAACACCCATGACTTTGCGAAATTTATCTGGCATCAGGCGTCGCCGCAGTGGCCATTCAGCGACGCAACCTTTGCCAAAACCGCCCGGGCGCTGGATAACCCGGACCACGTGGCGATCACCATCAGCAACTACCGCTGGCGCCTGGGGCTGGAGAAGGGAGAAGCGAAGTATGCCAGCTATGAACAACGGCTGGCGGCGCTGCCGCCGATTACGGTGCCCACCATCACTCTGGAAGGGGCGAATAACGGCGCGCCGCATCCGGCTCCCGCCAGCTACCGGGCCAAATTTACCGGTAAATATGAGCACCGGGATCTGCAGGGGCCGGTGGGCCATAACCCGCCGCAGGAGGACCCGACGGCGTTTGTGCAGGCGGTGGTGGACGCTGATCGTTTGTAACCCGCGCCTTGCCGGCGGCGCGACGTTGCGCTTCCGGCAACACGGCTTATGCTTGTGAAGAGTCTATTTTGCCGCAGGAGCAGCCTTTGGAGCGTATTGACCACATCCTGGTCGTCGATGACGACCGCGACATCCGGGAACTGATTGTCGACTATCTGGAAAAATCGGGATACCGCGCCAGCGGCGCGGCGAACGGCAAAGCCATGTGGTCGGTGCTCAAAAACCATCAAATCGACCTGATTGTGCTGGATATCATGATGCCGGGGGAGGATGGCTTAACGCTCTGTCGCCAGCTGCGCGCAAACCCGCAACAGGATATCCCGGTGCTGATGCTCACCGCCCGCACCGACGACAGCGACCGGATCCTCGGCCTTGAGATGGGGGCTGACGACTATCTGGTGAAGCCCTTTGTGGCCCGCGAACTGCTGGCGCGCATCAAAGCCATTTTACGCCGCACCCGGGCGCTGCCGCCCAACCTGCAGATCACCGAGGCGGGCAGGCTGATCGCGTTTGGCGACTGGCTGCTCGATACCGCCGCCCGCCATCTGCTGGACGACAGCGGGGCGATTGTCGCCCTCAGCGGGGCGGAGTATCGACTGTTGCGGGTGTTTCTCGACCATCCCCAGCGGGTGCTGAACCGCGATCAGCTGCTGAATCTGACCCAGGGACGCGACGCCGAACTGTTTGAGCGGTCAATCGACCTGCTGGTGAGCCGGCTGCGTCAGCGCCTGCGGGAGGATGCCCGCGAGCCGGCCTACATTAAGACGGTGCGCAGCGAAGGCTATGTGCTGTCGGTCCCGGTCTCCATCCGCGAGAGGCATGAATGAGGTTCTGGCCCGCCTCGCTGCAGTCGAGGCTGATGGCGCTGCTGTTTCTGGCGCTGCTGCTGGCGAATACCTTAACCCTGTCGCTGCTGTTTTATGAGCGTATGAGCAGCGCCCGCAGCGTGATGCTGGGCAATCTGGCGTCGGATGTCGCCACCAGCGTGGCGATCCTCGACCGTCTGCCGCCCGCTGAACGCCCGCAGTGGCTGCCGAAGCTGGCGCGCGGCAACTACCGCTATCAGCTGGACGCCGGCGAGCGCGGCGACTACCCGGACAGCTGGCGCGCCCGGGACGCGGCGCGCTCCCTGCAGGAGGCGTTGAGCGCGCAGTATCCGGTGAGTATTGTGGCGATCCCCGGTCCGCGGCAGCATATCCAGGCCCATATTACCCTCCACGATGGCGCCCCCTTAACCCTCGACCTGTGGCCGAAACTACCGCCCATCGCCCGCTGGTTGCCGGTGGTGCTGATCGCTCAGTTTGTCCTCCTGCTGGCCTGCGCCTGGTACGCGGTTCGCCAGGTACTGCAGCCCATCACTCGCTTTACCCATGCGGTGAATGCGCTTGAGCCGGCCAGCGACACGGCGGGAACCATGGCCGAGCAGGGGCCGGAGGAGGTGCGCCGTGCCGCCCGCGCGTTTAACGCGATGCAGACCCGCATCCACGATCATCTGCAGGAGCGGGCGCGGATCCTCGCCGCCATCTCCCACGATCTGCAAACCCCGATCACCCGGATGAAGCTGCGGGTGGAGATGGCCGACCAGCCTGAACTGCGCGACAAACTGCTGCAGGATCTCGACAATATGACCCGCCTGGTGCGCGAAGGTATCGCCTTCGCTCGCACCTCGCAGCCGCTGGAGGAGGCGCGCCAGCGGCTGAACCTTGACGCCTTTCTCGACAGCATCGCCTGCGATTATGCCGATGTCGGCCGGCCGGTGCGGTTTTGCCCCGAGGCGCGCGCCGGAGTGGTGTGGATCCCACCGCAGGCCCTGCGCCGGGTGATGACCAACCTTATCGATAACGGGCTGAAATTCGGCGCCACGGTAACGGTCGCCCTCAACCGCGACGCCGCCGGGGATATCATCATTCATGTGCTGGATGAGGGGCCGGGGATCCCTGAGGCGTCGCTGCAGGCGGTGCTGCAGCCGTTTTATCGCCTGGAGGACTCGCGCAATCGCGATACCGGCGGCACCGGCCTGGGGCTGGCGATCGCCGCGCAGCTGGTCAGCCAGATGAACGGCACGCTGCGCCTGGCCAATCGCCCGCAGGGCGGTCTGGATGCCAGCGTGCGTCTCGCCGCGCAGGGATTGTATCCTGCTGTATCTCCGGCGCAGATAGAAAACTAAACCGACAATTCTCCCGCTTTCCCGACACATCCGCCCTACATCCCCTTGCTGTAATGTTGTGGCTGCCACCTTCGGCAGCGATGGCATAATGAGGAGAAGGCGATGTCGATATTCATTGCATTTTTGGGCGGGATGTTAACCCTGCTAAGCCCCTGTACGCTGCCGGTGATCCCGCTGCTGTTCGCCAGCGTCCGGGGCCGCCGGGGGCAACTGGCGATCATGCTGGCGGGCATGGCGCTGATGTTTGGCGCTGTGTCGTGGCTGGTGACGGTCGCCAGCGGTTGGGTCGTGAATCTGACGCTGGCTGGGCGCGGCCTGGCGCTGGCGTTCTTCGCTCTTGTCGGGCTGAGCCTGCTTTCGCCGCGCGTCGCGCAGCGGCTGACGTCACCCCTGGTGGCGCTGGGGAATCAGCTTAACGACGCCAGCTCACGCCAGCGCGGCTGGATCGGTTCGCTACTGGCCGGGCTGGCGGTGGGTCTGCTGTGGGCGCCGTGCGCCGGGCCGGTACTGGGGGCGATACTGAGCCTGGGTTTTGTGCATCCGGGCCAGGCGACCACCGGCGGGTTGCTGTTAGCCTACGGCGGCGGCGGGGCGCTGATGTTATTCCTGCTCGGGTGGTGCGGCGCGGCGTTGATTGCCCGTCTGCGTCGCGGGCTGGCGTTCGGCGAACGGCTGCGCCGGCTGGCGGGGGTGGCGATGCTGGCCTCGGTGGCGCTGATCGCCAGCGGCGGCGACCGCTATTTGCAAAGCGCGGGAGGTTGGAGTCAGGCGCTGGAGCAGCGGCTGGCCGCCCGTCTGCCACAGCCAACGCAGAAAACGGTTCTGCAACCGATCGCGACGCCCGAGCCCAGCAGCGCGATGCCTTCGCTGGCGGGGGGCAGCGCATGGCTCAATAGCCCGGCGTTAACCCCGGAGCGTCTGAAGGGCAAAGTGGTGCTGGTGGACTTCTGGACCCGGGAGTGCATCAACTGTCAGCATACCCTGCCTTACGTGCGCGACTGGGCGAACAAATACCGCGCGGCCGGGCTGGTGGTGATTGGCGTTCATACTCCGGAATATCCCTGGGAGCGTTCGCTGCCGCTGCTGCGCCAGGCGGTAAAGGACTGGCGGATAACCTACCCGGTGGTGGCGGATAATGAGTACGCCATCTGGAATGCCTTCGGCAATCAGTACTGGCCGGCGCATTACATTTTCGACGCACGTGGGCAACTGCGCTATACCGCCTTCGGCGAAGGGGATTATGCCCGCCAGGAGCAGGTGATCCAGCAGCTGCTGCAGGAGAGCAAAGCCTGACCCGTGGCGTAGGCGTCTGGCGGACGGATCCCTACAGCCTTTATACCTGATGCCGGGCGGCGCTGCGCTTGCCCGGCCTACAGGAGCGCGCAGGGAGAATGTAGGCCCGGTAAGGCGCAGCCGCCACCGGGCATCGAAGCGGGAAGGGTGCTGGATGCCTGTTGCCGGGCGGCGCTACGCTTGCCCGGCCTGGGGGGTAACGGAGCCGGGTGTAGGCCCGGTAAGGCGCAGCCGCCACCGGGCGTTGAAACGGGAAGGGTGCTGGATGCCCATTGCCGGGCGGCGCTGCGCTTGCCCGGCCTGGGGGGTTACGGTGCCGGGTGCAGGCCCGGTAAGGCGGGTTACGTAGCGGGTGGAGACAAAATGTTTGCCGGGTTAACAGACGCTGCTGAACGGTTCCCTCTCCCTCCGGGAGAGGGTTAGGGTGAGGGAAACTGGCGTGACACTGTCACCGAACAACCCACTCCTGCAGGGCCTCGGACATCAGTTCGCCGAGCAGCGTGACCGCGGCGGAATGGGGTTCCTGACGCGAGGTTTGTTGCAGACTGACGGCTAGGTTGCCGGGGGATGGCAGTGATCCGCCGGCGGGGCGCAGATTGCCTGGCATGCCGATGCGGCTGCGTACCGTCAGCCCCAGGCCGGCCTGCACCGCCGCCCAGATGCCGCTCAGGCTGTGGCTGACGAACACCACCTGCCAGGGGATCCCTGCGGCATCGAGACAGGCAATAGCGCGGGAACGCATCAGGCACGGGCTGTCGAACATCACCAGCGGCAGCGGCTCGCCGGACGCCAGCCGCGCGCGAACGTCAAAGTCAGGATGCGCAATCCACGCCAGCGGGCAGCGGCCCAGCCCGGGGCCCTGATCTTCGGTTTGCCACAGCAGCGCCAGATCCAGCGTCTGCTCCGCCAGCGCCTGGCGCAGCGGGCCATTGCGATCCACCCTGGCGACGATCCGCACCTGCGGATGGTGGCGGGTAAACTGCCCAAGGATCCCCGGCATCAGCGATTCGCCAAAATCTTCCTGCATGCCAAGGTGAATTTCGCCAGTGAGCCGTTCGCCCTGCAGCGCGCGCAGGGTTTCATCATTGAGCGCCAGCAGCCGTCTGGCGTAGCTCATTAGCTTTTCGCCCTCCGCGGTCAGTGCCAGGTGCCGCCCCTGTTTAACCACCAGCGCGGCGCCGCACTGACTCTCCAGCTTTTTGAGCTGGGCGCTGACGGCGGAGGTGGAGCGCGCCAGACGCTGCGCCGCCAGGGCGAAGCTGCCGCACTCCATGCCGGTCACAAAGCTGCGCAGGGCGTCGAGATCGAGGCCGGGTAAGCGTTTCTCCATTATCATCCTTATTACCGGGACGTTGGATTCTGGCGATTGCCATTATCGGGACCTTACTGTGGCATCGCGGCGGGCAGGCGTCAACGGACCCTGCGGCGAGAAGCGTAGAAGTCGCGCAGGCAGGCATAAAAAAAGCCGATAAGGGAACTTATCGGCTTAGTGCAGGCAGGGCTGGCCGCTGAGCGGGGCGACAGGCGCCGCCTCGCTCAGGCAGATTATTGCGCCAGCAGCTCCTGAGCGGTGCGCTCCACCAGGCTCAGCAGGACCTTCACATCATCCAGCGTCACCACCGGGTTCAGCAGGGTCAGCTTCAGGCAGGTAACGCCGTTGTGCTCGGTCACGCCAACGTTGGCGCGGCCGGAAGCCAGCAGGGCGTCGCCGACGCGCTGGTTGAGCAGGGCGATAGCCGCCGCGTCGCTCTGCGCCATCTGCGCCGGACGGGAACGGAACAGCACGCTCGCCAGCTGCGGCTGCATCACCAACTCCAGCGTCGGCTGCGACTTCACGTACTCCGCGACGTTTTTCGCCATGGTGACGCCGTGATCGATGATCGCCGCATACTGTTTCTGCCCCAGCGCTTCGAGGCCCATCCACAGCTTCAGGGCATCGAAGCGGCGGGTGGTCTGCAGCGATTTGGAGACCAGGTTCGGCACGCCGTGTTCTTCATCGAACTCGGAGTTCAGATAGGCCGCCTGATAACGCATCAGCTCGTAATGGCGGGCATCCTTCAGCAGGAAGGCACCGCAGCTGATGGTCTGGAAGAACTGCTTGTGGAAGTCCAGGGTAACGGAATCCACCAGCTCCAGACCGTCAAGATAGTCGCGATACTGCTCAGACAGCAGCAGCGCGCCGCCCCAGGCCGCGTCAACGTGCAGCCAGATCTGATGCTCCGCAGCGATACCAGCGATGTCGCGCAGCGGGTCGATAGCCCCCGCGTCGGTGGTCCCGGCGGTGGCGACGATCGCCATGATCTGTTCACCGTTAGCCTGCGCCTGCGCAATCTTCGCCTGCAGGTCGGCCACGTCCATCCGCGCGAATTCGTCGGTTTTCACCAGCGTAACCGAGCGGTAGCCGAGACCCATCAGCGCCATGTTCTTCTGCACCGAGAAGTGGGCGTTTTCCGAGCACAGCACTTTGTACTGGCGGATATCCCCCGGCAGTCCATCCTGCTGGATGGAGTGTCCCTGACGGGCGAAGAAGGCGTCGCGCGCCAACATCAGGCCCATCAGGTTGCTCTGGGTGCCGCCGCTGGTGAAGACGCCGGCGTCGCCTGCCGGATAGCCGACCCGGGCGCGCAGCCACTCGATCAGCTTCATCTCAATGATGGTCGCCGACGGGCTCTGATCCCAGGAGTCCATGCTCTGGTTGGTGGCGTTGATCAGCACTTCCGCCGCCTGGCTAATCACCAGGCTCGGGCAGTGCAGGTGCGCCACGCACTGTGGGTGATGCACCGACAGGCTGTCTTTCAGGAAGTACTCGATCGCACGATCAATCGCCGCCTGGTTACCCAACCCCTGTTCGTTAAATTCAAGGGAGATACGCTCACGCAGTTCGTCAACGCTTTTCCCCTGATACATCTCAGGTTGCTTCAGCCACTGCACAACGGCCTGACTGGTCTGCTCGATAACCTGCTGATAGGCCTCAACGCTCTGCGCCGAACCAGCAAGAATCGGATTCAATGTGGACATGGTGGTCACTGACTCCACTCAGACCGGTTTCACACCGGCGGCCAGCAGGGCCTGTTCAAATTTGTCGAGGAACACATTCAGTTCCGCGTCGCTGATCAGCAGGGACGGCAGCAGGCGCAGCACGCAACCGTGACGGCCACCGCGCTCCAGAATCAGGCCCGCTTCGAAGCATTTCTTCTGCAGCAGGGCAGAGAGTTCGCCGTCAGCCGGGTAGCAGCCCATGTGATCCTGCGCGTCGTTCGGCTTGACGATTTCGATACCGATCATCAGACCGAGACCGCGAACGTGGCCAATGACCGGGTAGCGCTTCTGCAGCTCCGCCAGTTTGCCTTTCAGCCACTCGCCCTGGGCGGCGACTTTGTCGGCAATGTTGTTGTCGCGCAGGTGGCGCAGGGTGGTCAGGCCGGTAGCCATCGCCAGCTGGTTGCCGCGGAAGGTGCCGGTGTGGTGACCCGGTTCCCAGGCGTCGAACTGCTTTTTAATGCCCAGCACCGCCAGCGGCAGACCGCCGCCAACCGCTTTCGACATCACGATGATGTCCGGCTGAATACCGGCGTGTTCGAAGGCGAAGAATTTACCGGTACGGGCAAAGCCGGCCTGCACTTCATCAACGATCAGCAGAATGCCGTGCTCTTCGGTCACTTTGCGGATGCGCTGCAGCCACTCGACCGGCGCCGGGTTCACGCCGCCTTCGCCCTGAACGGCTTCGAGGATCACGGCCGCCGGTTTACGGACGCCGCTCTCCACGTCGTTGATCAGGTTTTCGAAGTAGTAGGTCAGCGCTTTGACGCCGGCTTCGCCGCCGATGCCCAGCGGGCAGCGGTACAGGTGCGGGTAAGGCATAAACTGCACTTCCGGCATCATGCCGTTGACCGCCGCTTTCGGCGACAGGTTGCCGGTGACCGACAGCGCGCCGTGTGTCATCCCGTGATAGCCGCCGGAGAAGCTGATCACCGACGTACGACCGGTGTATTTTTTCGCCAGCTTCAGCGCCGCTTCCACGGCGTCAGCGCCGGAAGGACCGGTGAACTGCAGGCAATACTCTTTCCCTTCGCCCGGCAGGCAAGAGAGCAGGTATTCGGAGAAACGATCTTTTAACGGGGTAGTCAGATCGAGAGTATGTAACGGCAAGCCGCTGGTAATGACACTTTGGATGCTCTGCAATACATCAGGGTGGTTGTGGCCCAGAGCGAGAGTACCGGCGCCGGCGAGGCAGTCCAGGTACTGTTTGTTATCCGCATCAGTCAGCCACACGCCTTCAGCTTTAGTGATAGCCAGCGGTAACTTACGCGGGTAACTCCTGACATTCGATTCGAATTCGGCCTGACGGGCCAAAAAGGTTTCGTTGTTTGCGTCTAATAAATCGGCACGTAAAGTATCAATACGGACTTTATCCGTCATCATATCACTCCCACAACCAGCATTGCGGTTGAACGCTGGTTGAATAATTGGTGTAAGGAATTGAATTGGCATTCATAAAGCGCGCACAATATATGGCTTTTTAAATCCGCATTCAACGTTTTATTGATTGCGTTATTTTGACGTTATTCTTACCGGGGTGAAAATTAACGTAACCTGCTGAATTATAATAAAACAACCCAGAGTAACGATAACCCTTTAAAGTGTAATTATTAGTGAGAAAGTCTCTATATTTTTATTGCCGCTGCGTTAAAGCGCTGACGGAAAGCCTTCCGTCAGCGATAGCAAGAGTCAATGCAGCTCAACCGCATAATTTGTTAAAGGTGTAACTTTTTTCACCAACTTATTGTTATATAAAAACTGTTCGTAAGTGTCGTAGCGCGCTTTATCCAGCGCCGCCGGATCGGCGGCGAACAGCGGCACGGTTTGCAGCCACGCCTGATGGTTAAGCTCGGTCTTCAGCTCCGGATGCGCGGCGGCGAACGCCTCCCAGCTCTCCTGCGGATGCGCGCGCAGGTAGCTGACCCCGGCCTGCAGGGCGGTGAGGAATTTACGGATTTTCGCCTCATGAATCGCGTCGCGGTGGGCGACAATCACCAGCTCGTCATAGGCCGGTACGCCATAATCCTCAACGTTCATCACCACCGGGGCGTTGCCCTGCAGCTTCAGCTCCTGCGCTTCTATATTACGATAACCGCCGATGACCGCGTCCACCTGGCCCGCCAGCAGAGCGCTGGTCAGCTGAAAATTGACGTTGACCAGCTTGATACTGGCTGGATCGATCCCCGCATGCTGCGCCATGGTCGACAGGGTGGCCTGCTCAATGCCGCTGACCGAGTAACCCACCTTCTTGCCTTGCAGATCCGCCGGGGTTTTGATCTGCTTATCCAGGGCGATCACCGTGTTCAGCGGCGAGCCGATCAGGGTGCCCACGCGCACCAGCGGTAACCCTTCGTCAGCGAAGAAGTGCACCTGCGGCTGGTAGGTGATGGCCAGGTCCGCCTGACGGGCGGCCACCATGCGGGGCGGCAGCGCCGGATCCGACGGGGGGACAATCTTGACGTCCAGACCCTGGGCCTTAAAGGCGCCGATCTGCTCGGCCACCATAATCGGCGCATGGTCGGGGTTAATATACCAGTCCAGCACCAGGGTGAGCGGTTCATTGGCCAGCGCGTGACCGCTGAGCAGCGCCGTCAGGGTTGCTCCGGCGAAAAGCGACGTTTTCATCTGTTTTCCTTTATTACTTCATGATTATTCCGGCGACCAGTCGATCAGCCGGTGCAGCAGGGTGTCTACCGCCAGCCACAGGAAGAGGGTCAGCAGTACTAAAATAAACAGCGCGGCGAAGCAGATATCGGTTTGCAGCCGCGCGTTGGCATTGAGCATGACGTAGCCCAGCCCCTCGGCGGAGCCGACCCATTCGCCGATAATGGCGCCGATGGGGGCCACCGCCGCCGCCATGCGCAGGCCCGAGCCCAGCGCCGGCAGGGCGGCCATCAGGCGGACATGCCGCAGCTGAGCGCCGAAGGAGGCGTTCATGCTGCGCGCCAGATCGAGATACTCGTGGTTGACCCGTCGCAAGCCGTCAAAGAAGGCGGACGTGACGGGAAAGAAAATCACCAGCACCGCCATCGCCACTTTGGCGCTCATGCCAAACCCCAGCCACAGCACCAGCAGCGGGGCGAGGGCAAAGACCGGGATCGCCTGACTGGTGAGCACCAGCGGCATCAGCCAGCGCTGCAGGCGCGGGGAGAGGATCATGCCCAGCGCCAGCGTGACGCCGAGCGCCACCCCCAGCGCCAGGCCGCTGAGGATCTCGCTGAGGGTAATCAGCGTGTGCCAGCCGAGATAGGCGCGATTGACCCACAGCGCCTCGGCGACCGCCGCCGGGGAGGGTAAAAGAAAGTGCGGAATGCCGCTGCGGCTGGCCAGCCCCCAGAGAAGCATCAGTCCGCAGAACACCATGCCGCCGCGCCAGAGACGTCCAGTCATGAGTGGGCCCTCATCAGCTGCTGCAGCAGCGTCGCCTGGGCGTTCAACAGCTCGGGCGCATCCGGCGCGCGCGGAGGCGCGCCGGTGAGGTGATGGCTGTCGTCGATCTCCCCGTCGGCGGCCGAGAGGACCAGCAGACGGTGGCTCAGCCGGCAGGCTTCCAGCGGATCGTGGGTGATCAGCACCACCGTGCGCCCCGCCAGCAGAGTGGCCGCGAGGGTCTGAATACGCGTGCGGGTGAGGGTGTCCAGCGCTGAGAAGGGCTCATCCATCAGCACGATGGGCCGGTCCTCATACAGGGTGCGGGCCAGCGCGGCGCGCTGACGCATCCCGCCGGAGAGCGTCGCCGGCCGGGCGTCGGCGCTGGAGGCGAGCCCCACCTGTTCAAGCAGGGTGGCGACCCGGGCGTGATCCACTTTCTCACCGCGCAGCCGCGCGCCGAGGGCGACGTTCTCCCGAACGCTCAGCCAGGGGTAAAGCAGGTCTTTCTGCCCCATCCACACCAGGCGGCCGGGTATCGGCTTTCCGTCGCTGGCGACCACTTCCCCGCGGGTGGCGGGGGCCAGGCCGGCCATGACCCGCAGCAGGCTGGTTTTACCGGCCCCGCTGGCGCCGAGCAGCGACACCCACTGGCCGCCGGGGACCGTCAGCGACAGGTTATCGAACAGGCGGCGGTCGCCGAAATGGAGGCTCAGCTTACGGACCTCGATACCTGGCGCCGTCACGCCCGGGACTCCGCCGCGGCGTTGAGCCCCATCTGCCAGAACTGCGCCTCCAGGCGGGTGGCGGTGGTGAAGATGTCGCTCAGCCCGGCGAGGCGGGCCTCGCTTCCGCGCTGTTGCCACACGGTCTCCAGCAGCGCCAGCGCGGCGCTGACGCCCTGCAGATAGCCTTCATCGCCATAGTTACGGATCCACGAGGCGTAAGGATTATCCTCCAGTCGGGTGGAGGGGTGATGCAGCAGGCCCAGACCGATTTCGGCGTAACCCGCCACGCAGGGCATCAGGGCGACCAGCAGATCCAGCGCGTCGCCTGAATGACCGATATCCAGCACGTAGCGGGTGTAATTGATGGTTTCTGGCGCTTCGGGCTGGGCGGCCATCTCCGGTTCGCTAATGCCCCACTGGGCGCAGTAGCCGACGTGCAGCGGCACTTCGTTAAGGATGGCGTTCATGGAGGCGGCCGCGGCGCGCATCTCCGGCAGCGTGCGCAGTTTACTCACCAGCAGCGCGTAGCTGCGGGCGAAATGGATCAGAAACAGATAATCCTGGGTCAGATAGCGACGGAACGCGCTTTTCGCCAGGGTGCCTTCGGCAAGCTGCTGGACGAAAGGGTGCGCCACATAGTGCTGCCAGTCAGCGGCGGCCAGCTGGCGTAAACGGCCATAAAGACCTTGGCTAAACGCGGGAACAATCACAGGACCTCCATTTATGCAGGGGAGATCCGGGCGTGCAGGGGTGTGAACAGGCAATGGCGGTAATGCTGGCAAAATTGCCGACCCGTCCCTTCGCTGGCATGACCCAGATCAGGTTCAAAGGGTTCGGCTTGCGCCATCTCAGCCCTCACGGGACACCCCTCGGTAGCGCTATGTTATACGACATTCACCTTATGAATACAATCATCGCGCCGTCCGGCGGCGCGAAGGTGTTTTTCTGTGACGGCCAGCTCTTTTTTGTACAAAAATACCCGAAAAACAGGCCGCTGCGCGTTGGTGAGGGTTCTCCGGTTACGTTATATTTTCATTATTCCGTTGTAATAATCCTGTTCGCCACGTGTGTCGTGCGCGCCCCAACGCCCTGGAGTGAGCATGAAATTCCCGCTGTCCGCGCTGGCGCTTCTGTTCCTGTTGTGCCCGCCTGGCGATGCCGCCGATCTCTTCGATGCGGAAGATAGCATGCTCGACATGAGTCAGTATCTGGCGGAAAACCGTTACGGTTTTCTGCCGGTGCCGCTGGCGATAACCGAGCCGGCGATTGGCTATGGCGGCGGACTGTTTGGCCTGTTTTTACACGGTAAAGGCAGCCGGGAGGGCGGGCAGTTTATTCCTCCGCCGCTCACCGCTTTCGGCGGGGCCGCCACGCAGAATGGCACCTGGTTTATTGGCGGCGGCCATCGTCACACCTGGCGGCATGATCGCATTCGTTACCTGGCGGGAGCCGGCTACGCTAACGTCAATCTGGATATCTATTCCGGCGATACCGGCGGCTTCAGCCATGCTAAACCGGTGCAGACGCAGACCAAAGGGGTCGCCGCGCTGCAAAAGTTGCTGTTTCGCGTGGGCGATACGCCGGTGTTCCTCGGGGCCTCCCAGGTGTATGCCCGGGCGGATGTCGCTTTCGATAATCCGCGGGTCAACCGGGTCTGGCAGCAGGTGCTCGGGCAAAACAGCACCTCTTCGGCGCTGGGGGTGGTGGCGGAATATGACACTACCGATAATATTTTCTATCCTCAGAATGGGTTAGCGCTGAAGGGAGAATATCGGTTTTTCCGTTCGCTGCTCGGGGGCGATTATCACTACAACACGTTTACGCTGGACGGGAAGGTGTTTATTCCGCTCAGCCAGACGCTGACCCTGGCGGTCGCGGGCAATTATCAGTCCTTAACCCACCATGATAAGCACCTGATGCCGATGGCGCGTCCTTACATCGCGCTGCGCGGGATTTCGCGCTACCGCTATCAGGGCGACTATGTGGCCACGGCGCAAACCCAGCTGGCCTGGGCCGTCACTCCGCGCTGGATCCTGCAGGGATTCGTTGGCGCCGGGAGCGCGGCGGACGCGGCGGAAACGCTATGGGAACAGTCAGAGGTGGCATGGGGGGCCGGTTTTCGTTACCTGATCGCGCGACAGTACGGTTTGCGTACCGGGATTGACGTGGCGTTCAGCGAGCATGAGCAGGCGGTCTATTTCAATGTCGGTTCGGGTTTATAACTACACATGAGAACAAAAATGAGAACATCCGGCGCGGTGTTAACGCTGCTGTTAGCGGCCTGGGGCACGTCGGCTGCGGAGCCGGACGAGAACGACAGCTATTTTCCGATCTGGGGCGATGAGGCTCGCGCCAGAGGATATTCCATTCCGTTACCCTACGGCGTCAACCTGAGCTATATGAATATCCGCCAGGATATCATGGTCGACAGTATTACCTTTTCCGGGCTTAAGCTCGGCAATCATCCCATTCCCAGCGATATGTTCGCCATCGATGCCGGACACACCCGCGAGAAGAGCAAAACCGAAAACCTGCGCCTGGATATGTGGGTCTTTCCGTTCCTTAACGTATACGGACTGGTGGGGCATACCCGCGGGTCGTCCGTCTCCCAGGTTTCAGTGGATTCAGACCCATCGCAGTTTCGCGGCCTGGATCGGGCCATCGCCGGCGCGGTTCACCAGCTTTATCAGAGCGGGAAGTTGCAGGATATTGATTTTAAGCTTGATTTTAAAGGCACCACCTGGGGGGCCGGCTTTACGCTCGCCGGCGGCTACGGCAACTGGTTTGGGTTAGTGGATACTAACTACACCCGCACTGACTTCGATATCCTCGACGGCAGCATTTCGGCGGTCACCGTCTCGCCGCGCGTCGGCTATCGGTTCAGTTTTCAGGGGATCGACGGGCCGTCCCATCTCAGCCTGTGGGTCGGGAGCATGTATCAGGACGTGCAGCAGGAGTTTAAGGGCGATCTCGCCGACCTGCACATGCCGCCAGAGCTGCAGCCCCTTATTGCCGCGGTCAATAAAGACGGCGAGGGCAAATTCGACGTTAAGCAGAAGCTGACCTCGCCGTGGAATATGCTGATTGGCGCCCAGTATGAGGTCACCAAAAACTTTAACGTGCTGACTGAATTCGGTTTTAACGACCGCAACAGCTTCTTTGTCTCCGGTGAATACCGTTTTTAACTAAAACTGCAGGCGCCGTCTGCCGGTAAGATGCGCGCTCTTTTGTTGCTGTGGAGAGGCTGTTGATGCGTAAAGCCTTATGGCTGTTATTCGCGCTGGCGCTGGCGCTGCCGGCGCTGGCGCAGGACCCGGTGTTGCCCGCCGTGACGGCGATCCATCCTGCGCCCACCCTGGGCGAGCTGTCGCCGCCGGAATCGCTGCGGCCATGCTGCGCCTTTGGCTACGACCTGCACGTGCGGGCGGTGGGCATTCCGATCCCGGTGTATCAGATTGGTAACGTGCTGACCCTGGATACCCTGGGCAAGCACCATTACAACGACAGCGCGCTCGGCGCGGTGAAAAATCTGCTGGGGCTGAGCGAGGAGCAGAACGGGCTTATCTATACCCGTCGCGGCGGGTTTATCGATATTGCCCATGTGCGCGACACGGCGGATTACACCTTTTATCTGTTCAATCGCATTTCGCCGACGCTGGGCCAGGCGGGGCGCATATTCTACAGCGAAGAGCTGGGGGTGCGCCGCGTTCAGCTCAATGCCTTTACGCCGCCGGCGGGGGTCAGGCAGCGCTATCAACTGGCGGCCTGGCTCGCCGGGCATCTGGCCTTCGAAATCGCCCAGTGGCATGAGATCGCCCAGTGGTATGGCTTCCAGTCAGTGCCCGGGTTTTCAGAGGAGATCTCCGCGTTTTCGCCGGAGGATCTCTACTCCAACTTACTGGGTGCCAGGCTGGCGATTAATGTCATCCTTAGCGGCCACGGCGGGTCGGTGGAAGCGTATAACCGGGCCATGGAGGCGGCGCTGAAAAAGGCGCTGACCCGGCTGATGGTGGCCACGCGAGGGGAGACGGAAGCGATGTTCCAGCGGATCGATGGCGACTGGTGGAACAGTCGCCGCCGGGTGCCGGATAAGTTTCTGGTGCTGAAGCGTAATTACGATCTACAGGAAAACCGGCTGCCGACGCCGGTCCCTTTCGAAACCATGCCGCCATATCGCCTGACCATGCCGGCGCAGGTGGGGGGATTCCGCTTGCGCGACCTCGGCGAGCTGCAGATCTATCCGGGGCACGATATGCAGGCGCTGCCGGTTCCTGAGCAATACTATGGCGCTGCCGCGTTTCAGGGGCTGGCCGATCGCGCCCGCGAGGCCGATAAAACCCAGCTGGCGCGCATTGAGAAGTAGCGAGAAAGGCTCAGGGCGAGGCCCTGAGCCGGCGAATTAGCGGAAGTTGACCCAACAGGCGCCGTTGTCGGCAGAGCGTACGCAGTTTTCCACCCAGCGGACGCCGAACGCCCCGGCGCGGGCGTCCGGATACCAGAAGTCCGCCAACAGCGCCTCGTCACGCCGGTCAGCGGCGTCCATGGCGATGGCGAAGCGGCGATAGAGATTCGACCAGGCGTCGAACAGCCCCTCCGGGTGGCCACCGCCGATGCGATCGTCCTGGCGCGCCAGCGGATCAAGATAGCCCATGCCGCGCTCCAGAACGCGCGCCGGTTCGCCCTGCACCTCGTAGCGCAGCTGGTTGGGCTGTTCATCCCACCATTCAAGACTGGCTTTTTCCCCCACGATGCGCACCTTTTGCCCGTGCATGGAGCCGCAGTTAACGGCGGAGCTCCACAGCGAGCCGACGGCGCCGTTGTCATACTCCATCAGCACATGCGCGTTATCTTCCAGCGGGGCGCGGCTTTTGACGAAGCTTTGTCTGGCGCACATCAGCCGGGCGATCTTCAACTGCGGGGCCATGGTTTCGACCAGAAACAGCGGGTGAGTGGCAAGATCCCCCAGCACATAGCTGGGGCCGACGAAGCGGGGATCGACCCGCCAGCGGGTACTGGCGTTTTCCTGCTCCACCGGCAGGGCGTGGAAGCCATGAGCAAACTGCATATTGACGATACGAATGTCGCCCAGCAGTCCGTCGGCGATCATCTGCCGGGCCTGCAGGATCATCTGATGGCCGGCATAGCCGTAGGTCACGCCGATGATCTTACGCTGCCGCTGGCTGAGGGCCACCAGTTCGTCCGCCTCTTCGCTGCTGAAGCACAGCGGCTTTTCACACACCACGTGCAGCCCGGCCTCCAGCGCCGCCCGACAGATGGCATAGTGGGTGTTATTCGGCGTGGCAATCGACACGGCCTGAATACCGTCCGGGCGGGCAGCCTCGCCGCGTAACAGACTCTGGTAATCGGCGTAACAGCGTGCGGGATCGACCCCCAGCTGTTGACCGAACTGGCGCCCGCGATCGGCATCAATATCAAAGGCGCCGGCCAGCAGCGCAAAGGTGTTATCGCGCAGGGCGGCAGAGCGGTGAATATAGCCGATTTGGCTGCTGCCGCCGCCGCCGACCATGCCCCAGCGCAGGGTGCGGTCGAGCGGTCTTAAACCGTTAATCATAGGGTTCTCCTGTCAGAATCCGACGCCGCGCAGATAGCGCAGGCTCTCCGTGACCGCCTGCAGGCTGCCTGCGGCATGGCGCGGATCACGCTCTTGTTCAATGGTTATCCAGCCCTGATAGCCGCGGCGGGCAAGAAAATCGTTAATGGCCGGGTAGTCAATGGCGCCGCTGCCGAGCGGGCACATCACCCCTTCGGCGCAGGCGGTGAAAAAGTCGATGCCTTCGGCGACGGCGCGCTGGTAAACCTGCGGATCCACATCTTTGAAGTGCAGGTAGTCGAGCCGCGCGTAATAGCGATCCAGCCAGGTGAGCGGATCCATTCCGGCGTAGTAGAGATGCCCGGTATCCAGACACAACCCTGCCACGTCGTGCGGGATAGCGTTGGCCAGCCGCTCGATTTCATCGGCAAATTCGATGCAGCCCCCGGCGTGGGGATGGATAACCGCCCGCACGCCGTACTCCCGCCAGGCGAGGGTGCTGAGGGCGGTAATGTGCGCCATCATCCGCTGCCAGTCTGCGTCATTGAGGCGCGGAGCCAGCGCGCTGCGTCCGGCAAAGCGCGCCCGCTCGGGGTTGCCGAAGTCGATAATCACCAGATAGGGCGGCTGGAAAGGGTGCCCCGGGATGGGGGCGGCGGTCGGAGCCTGCGACAGATTGCGGCAGATTTGATGGGTCAGCGCCTCCAGAGTGGGATAATGGTCTTCGCTCACCAGATCGTCAAAGATCGTCCCGGCGACCAGCGACAGCTGATGCTGTTCCAGCGCCGCGCGCAGGCTGGTCGGGTCGGTGGGCAGGTAGCCCCACGGGCCGAGCTCGATGCTGCGATAGCCGGCCTGCGCCGCCTCCTTCAGCACGGTAGCCCAGGCGGGAAGGTCAGGGTTTTTCGGGTCATCCACGCCCCAGCTGCAGGGGGCGTTGGCGATAGGATAGGTCATGTCGGCTTCCTTTTATCACAGGGGATGCCGCTGAGTATTGAATGAAAATTTCATAGCCAACAATGTTGGAATGATAATTTTATGATGGCCGTCATGATTTGTATTGAGGTTGTTTTTGATAGTTATTTATCAAAATGAGTCCAGGCGTGGTCCAGGCGTGAGGCCGCCCCGTCGGCGACGGGGCGGGCGTTTACATATTTTCTTTGGTGATGATATCGAAAGGCTGAGGGTGCGAAATCACTTCGCTGGGCGGCCGCGAAACGGCTTCCGTCATGGCGCGCAGGGTGGCGGCGGCAAAGTCATCCAGCCGGTGGTTGAGAATGACATCGATGGTGCCATCGATCAGCGCCAGTTCACTGTCGCTTAGCGGGCCATGGCAGACCAGGGTGACGGCCTGCTGGCGGCCGCTGTCGCGCAGCGCCCCGACAATCCCTTCAATGCCGCCGCAGGGAGCATAGATCGCCTGCAGGGCCGGGTACTGGCTGAGCAGCTGTTCCGTTACGCTTCTGGCGACATCCGCCCGTTCATGGCTGCGAACCGGCTCAAGGATCTGCTGCCCTTTACCCTGCTCGCGCAGACAGGAGCGGAAGCTGATCTCACAGTTTTCCTGACAGGTAAAACGATTATCGCCAATGATAATGGCTATTTCGCCTTCGCCACGGCATAAACGGTCGATAAACCAGGCGGCGGTGCGCCCGGCTTTTTGGTTATCAAGGCCGATATAGCCGCTGCGCTGGGGAACCGACAGATCCGAAAGCAGGGTGAATACGCGAACGCCGCGGGCGGCGGCCCGGCCCACCGCATGGCGAATCAGCGGGTGATCCAGCGCCACCAGGCCGAGCACCTCCACCTCATCGCTGAGCCGGTGAATGGCCTGGGCCATCGCTTCCACCGCATCAATGGCAAAATGCAGGATCGCCGGCGTCTCGCCCGCCGGCAGCCACGGCGCGGCCTCTCTTGCGAGCGCCCTCGCCAGCGGCAGGTAGAAGGAGTGGGTCTCCTGCAGCAGAATAAAGCCCATCCTGACGGTAACCGGCGCTTTGCCGGCGGCCAGGCGATAGTGCGGCTGTTCGAGGGTAAACCCCAGCCGCCGGGCGGCCTCCAGCACGCGGTACGCGGTAGATTCTTTCACCGCCGCGCGTTTGTTGAGTACCCGGTCGACGGTGGCCACGCCGACGTTGGCTTCGCGCGCAATGTCGGTAAGCGTGATTTTGCTGGCGGATTTTTTCACTGTGATGACCATTGAAAATGAGCGTTATGATAGAAACTATCATGGTAACGCTGAGCAGAACAACGGCCATCTGCGTGCCACGGCTCAAGCCTGCGCCCCTGCAGCGTAAAGTGTGACGGGTATACACAGTCTGTGATCAAAAGCGACTACCCGTTCTGGCATTGCTGCTATGCTATTGAAATAAAATTAATAATAAAGGCAGTGTCTCCTCTGTCGGTTAAACCGTGCGCAAAGTCGCTCCGGGTGGGCGTCGCTGGGCCAGGAACCGACTATACTTGCCGCGCACGCGCGTAATGACGGTTACTCGATTATTTTTGCTATCACTTTATGCCAGCGTCAGGGCTGCACTGAATGATGTGCCGTTCCGCGCCGGGAGTGGGTCGGTTTGGGGCCTGTATGTTATTAAAAGAACTGGCTGTTTTTGATGTATTAAGCACCCCGATCTGGGTAGTCCATCCTTTTACAGAGTGTGTGGTCTATGCCAATCAGGCTTCCCGGACGCTGAGCGGCGATATGTCGCTGAATGAGATGCGCAACGGTATCTATTCCACCTGCCCGGAAACGCAGCTGCAGCATTATTTGCGCTATCTCGACGCCATGACTGAGATATTTGAAGTCTGGACGCTGCAGACCGCCAAAGGGTTGCAGTCGGTATATTGTAAAACCACCCTGGTGGAGACCGAGGACAGCGGCACCTTACTGTTATTCGAAGCGGTGAAGCTGCTCGCGCAAAATCAGTCGATTCATACCGGCTCCCGCCGCTACCAGCGGCGGAACAATGGCTTTTTTGCCCGCTTTTTTATGACCAATACCGCACCGATGCTGTTGATCGATCCTCAGAAAGAGGGCCGGATTGTCGATGCCAATATTGCCGCGCTGCGCTTTTATCATTATTCCGATGAGGAAATGCGCACCAAACATACCTGGCAAATTAATACCCTGGGCCGGGATGTGATCCCCATTATGAATAATATTGCCAATATGCCCGGCGGGCATAAGCCGCTTAATTTTACTCATATTCTGGCTGACGGTTCGCTGCGCCATGTTCAAACCTATGCCGGGCCGGTGGTGCTGTATAATATCCGGCTGATGTTATGCATCATTCACGATATCACTGAAGAAGTGCATCTGAAAAAAGAGCTGGAATTTTCCGCCGCCCACGATCCCTTAACCGGACTGTTAAATCGTCGCGAATTTTACCGGCTCGTCGACGCGCCGTCGTTTATCGCCCATGGTTTTTGTCTGTTGTTAATCGATATCGATCATTTCAAGAGTATTAATGATATTCACGGTCATCAAAAAGGCGATGAAGTTCTGCTGGTGATCTCCCGCATTCTGGAAACCTCGGTGGACCGTGAAGATAAGATATATCGCTGGGGAGGCGAGGAGTTTCTGCTCTTTTTGCCCCATTCGCCGATCGCCCGCGCGCTGATGGTGGCGGAGGCGATCCGCCAGGCGGTCAGCGAATATCAGACGCTGTCGGTCACCGTCAGCATTGGCGTCGCCGAGCATCATGATGGCGAAGCGATTGATCAGCTGTTTTACCGCGTCGATAAAGCGCTGTACGCGGCGAAAAATGACGGGCGCAACCGGGTAACGCGCATGCCTTTTGACAGTGCGGAACTGTTGCGCAATAGCGGTGGCGCAGCCTGATTCGCGCTCGCCGACTATACTGAGGATGAGCCAGCCTGCTGTAACGGGTGGTAATAAGATTAGCCTGTGTTTGAGGTGGCAAACAACGTATGGTGCGTCTTCTCGTTCTGCTGTCGGTAGTCTCTCTTTCTGCGCCGACGACGCTGGCGGCGGACGGGCACGCGATTAAACAACGTGCCGATGCGGTATTGACCTTGATGAGTTATACCGTGGTTCCCGACGTGACCGCCAGCGATCTCAACATCGGTTCCGGGAGCAACGATAAACACAACCTGACCATCACCCAGTTTGGCGGCGGGGCCACCCTGAGCGAGTCGTTTCCTCTTTACCTCGAAGGCACAATGGGCTACAGCCGTTACGACCCGCGATTCGTCGTCAGCAATGGCCAACAGACGCGGAATGTGCCGACCAAATGGAACAGTCTGACCACCACCGGCGGCGTCGGCTGGGATTTTTCGCTGCACCGGGACAGTCTCGGAGGTAACCTGGTGCTGCGGCCGATCGTCAATGTGATGCTCGGCACCCTGGCCAGCGATGTACGCCTTGGCCGCTGGGTCATAGAGCGAAAAACCAACGCCGATCTGCAGTTTCTTGATGGCGGACGCTTCAACGCCTGGGGGCTGGGCGGGGCGCTGATGCTGGATTATGAACGCTTCTCCGCCACCCAGGATATTGATGCCGAACTGCGTTACTCCTATATGCGTCTGCAAAGTTTCGGCAGCAGCGCCGAGGTGGTGCAGGGCGAAGCCAGCGCGGAGAACCTCGGCCTGTATCTGCGCCGCCGCGCGCCGATCGCTGACTGGACGCTGCTGGGCAACCCGTTGCGCTACGTGCTGGAGGGCGCGCATACTGAATTTATCGGCGACCAGCGAGGGGCGCTGGGTTTTACCGGTTTGACCTCCCTGGGGGTTGGTCTCGAACTGGACAGCAGTAAATACCCGGTCTTTATCACCCGCACCCGGCTGGTGGCGCGCTATATGTTCGGCAATAACACCACGGGCTATGGCCTCGGCCTGGCGATGAGTTTTTGAATGCCGCTAACCCAGCCAGCGCCTTCTCCCTTTTGAAGAGGGCCAGGGCGAGGATCAATCCTGACACCACACCCGCTCGCCGTTCACCCACGTCTCGCTGATATTGCGCTCATCGCCCAGGGTCATCAGTACGAACAGCTGCTCATAAATATCATGGCAGCGGCCCATCCGCAGACGCTGCAGCGGAGTGACCGCCGGGTCAATGACCACAAAGTCGGCCTCTTTGCCCGGCTGAAAATTGCCAATCTTCTCTTCCAGCCGCAGGGCGCGCGCCCCGCCGAGAGTGGCGTGATAGAAAGCCTCGCTGGCGCGCAGGCGATAGCTCTGTAGTTGTCCTACCTTGTAGGCCTCACCCAGCGTTCGCAGCATGCTGAAGGTGGTCCCGGCCCCGACGTCGCTGCCGATGCCCATCCGCACCCGGTGCTGCCAGCAGGCGGGCAGGCGGAACAGCCCGCTGCCGAGGAACAGATTCGAGGTCGGACAGAAGGCAACGGCGGACCCGGTGTCATGCAGGCACTGCCACTCGGCATCATCAAGATGGATCCCGTGAGCAAATACGCTGCGTTCGCCGGTGAGCTGGTAATGATGATAGACATCCAGATAGCGTGCATGCTCCGGCCACAGCTGTTTAACCCAGGCGATCTCCTCCCGGTTTTCACTGAGATGCGTCTGCAGCCAGGTATCGGGAAACTCGGCCCGCAGACGCTGCACCGCCTCCAGCAATGCCGGCGTCGAGGTGGGGGCAAAGCGCGGGGTAATGGCATACCCCAGCCTGCCGCGCTGATGCCAGCGGCGGATCAGCGCCCGGGTCTGCTCGTAGCTTTCCCCGGCGGTTTCGCACAGATAGTCGGGCACATGGCGATCCATCATCACTTTACCGGCGATCAGGCGCATATTGAGGCGCAGCGCTTCGCTGAACAACGCCTCCACCGAGGCCGGATGCAGGGTACAAAACACCAGCGCGGTGGTGGTGCCATGGCTAATCAGCTGATTGACAAAAAAATGCGCTATCTCCTGGGCATACTCCGCGTCGGCAAACTGGCTCTCCACCGGGAAGGTGTAAGTGGTAAGCCACTCCAGCAGCTGTTCGCCAAAGGCGCCGATCATCTCAGTCTGCGGATAGTGGACATGGGCATCGACGAACCCCGGCAACAGCAGCTTACCCCGCAGGTCAACATAGCCCTTCAGCGGATGCAGAAAGGCTTCACCCTCCTGCCATGGCAGCAGCGTAACAATTTTCCCGTCCTGCAAGAACAACAGGCCATCATTGAGATAGCGGGCCTGGGCGGCTACCTCATCCGGCGTCTCCGCCACGCCGGCGATATCAAAAAATGCACCGCGCACCGCGGTCTGGTAATCCATCATCGAACCTGCCTTCTCTTAACGCTCAGGGAATAGTGATAAACAGCAAGATTGGTGCCAGTTTGCAGCCTGCCGCGGCCAGTCGCCGCGGCAGAAGGGGAAGGTTACTCTTTTTGCGCCACCGCGCCGGAGCGGAAGGTGGCTTTCGCCTCTACTTCACGCTCGTCGCGAGCCAGCCAGCGGTAGGTGGTCGCGCCGAGGAAGACGCCGATAAACCAGCTGAAGTTCGCCACTTCGTGCAGGGCCGGAATAAAGCTGATAATCAGCCCCAGGCCCACCGACGGCAGCAGGGCGGCAATGGCTTTCGGGTTAAAGCCGTTGCGGTACCAGTATTTACCCTTCGGCGTATCGTCAAACAGGTCGTCTACCGACACCCGGCCGCGTTTGATCAAATAGAAGTCGGCGATCAGGATGCCAAACAGCGGGCCAATAAAGGCGCCCAGCACGTCGAGGGTATAGTGGATCAGTTCCGGTGAGTTAAACAGGTTCCACGGCGTCAGAAGTATCGACCCCACCGCGGCGATCATCCCGCCGGCGCGGAAGCTGATTTTCTGCGGCGCGCAGTTGGAAAAATCGAAGGCCGGCGAGACAAAGTTAGCCACGATATTGATGCCGATGGTGGCGGTGATCATGGTCAGCAGGCCGATGGCCACCGCCAGATCGTTGCCCACACGGCTGACGGTTTCAATCGGGTCGGTGATCATTTTGCCGAACAGCGACTGGGTGCCGGAGACAATCACCACGGTGACCACCGAGAACAGCAGGAAGTTAAACGGCAGACCCCAGCGGTTGCCGCGGCGGATCTCGCCCATGCTTTTGCCGTAGCGGGAAAAGTCGCCGAAGTTAAGCAGCGGCCCGGAGAAGTAGGAGACGACCAGGGCCGTGGCGGTGATCATCTGCCAGGTCTGCTCTCCGGCGCTCAGGGATTTGCTGGCGAGGGTAAAGGAGATCCCGTCGAGACCGGTCTTGTATACAATCCAGCCCGCCAGGGCCAGCATCACCACATAGACCGCCGGACCGGCGATGTCGATAAAACGCTTGATGGCGTTCATGCCGTGCCAGAAAACCATCGCCTGCAGCAGCCACATGGTGGCGAAGCACAGCCAGCCGAGCGTCGACAGCCCGAGGAAACTGCTGCCGGTCAGCGAGGCAAGGGAGGGCCAGAACTTGAGCAGGACCAGCATCAGGGCGTTTGCCGCCAGATAGGTCTGAATACCGTACCAGGCGAAGGCGATCAGCCCGCGGATCACCGCCGGGATATTGGCGCCGAAGACACCGAACGCCTGGCGACAGATCACCGCGTAAGGCACCCCGGCCATCTGGCTGGGCTTCGCCACCAGGTTAGCGCACAGCTGCACAATACAGATGCCCACCAGCAGGCAGAGCAGAACCTGCCAGCTGGCCAGCCCAAGCGTAAAGAAGCTTGCCGCCACCACGTAGCCGCCCATGCTGTGCACGTCCGACATCCAGAATGAAAAGATATTGTACCAGCTCCAGTTCTGGTCGCGGGTGGGCGCCAGATCGTCATTACATAGCCGCGGACTGTAGCCGGCGGCCGCCTCGTGAGTCTTCGTCTGCTGCGTGTGGGATGAATGTGGCATGAAACCTGCTCCTCTGAATGAAAACCCTTTTGATATGGATTGCTGAGGCTATTGCAGGATCCAGGCCAGAATGATGAATATTGTATACAAAAAATAAATTTTATGTATACGATCTGCTATCGATAAGTGAAACCGGAGTGGGTTAATGAATAATGAACATCGTCTCCAGGCCGCGCCAGCGCTGCAGGATAAGGACGAAAGCATTTACCAGGCGCTGATGACGGCTATCGTCGAACATCAGCTGCCGCCGGGCAGCAAACTGCCGGAAGAGGCGCTGGCGGAAGTATTCGCCGTGAGCCGCACCGGCATCAGAAAGGTGCTGCAACGACTCGCCGCTGTGCAACTGGTCACGTTAACGCCCAAACGTGGTGCACACGTCACTAGCCCGAGCGTGGAAGAGTCCCAGGCGATCTTTCGTACCCGGGCGCTGCTTGAGGTCGCTAATCTGCCCGATGTGATCGCGCGCTGTCAGCCGCCGCATCTGGCGGCGCTGGAGAACATTATCCAGCGTGAACAGCAGGCCCATGAGGCGCACGACGGCCCGGCGGCGATCCGCCACTCCGCTGACTTTCATATTCAGCTGCAGGCTATCTCCGGCAACCCGGTACTCACCGAGATGGTGACCCGCCTCAGCCAGCGCTCCTCGTTAGTGATTGCCGCCTGGGGCGCACCCTGGCGCCAGGGCTGCCGCTGTGACGATCACCAGCAGCTGGTCGGTTTGCTGCGGGATAAAGCCCTGCAGCCGCTTAGCGAGGCGCTGATGCACCATTTTGATCATATTGTCGCCAGCCTGTGCTTCGAGCGCGATGGCGTCAGTCTGCCCGATTTTTCCCGGCTGTTCGCCGGCCACAAGGAGTCGTGATGTCTTCCGTTTGTATACAAGTGATCAACCCCAACACCAGCCTGGCGATGACCGAAACGATAGGCGCCGCCGCGCGTGCGGTCGCCGCGCCGGGCACCGAGATCCTTGCGGTCTGTCCCCGCGCCGGCGTGCCGTCAATAGAGGGCCACTTTGACGAAGCCATCGCGGCGGTCGGCGTGCTGGAGCAGATCAGGGCCGGACGCGAGCAGGGAGTGGATGGGCATGTGATCGCCTGCTTCGGCGACCCGGGGCTGCTGGCGGCGCGCGAGCTGGCTCAGGGGCCGGTGATCGGCATTGCGGAAGCGGCGATGCACATGGCGACGATGGTCGCCACCCGGTTCTCCATTGTGACCACGCTGCCGCGCACGCTGATCATCGCCCGCCATTTGCTGCACCAGTACGGATTTCATCAACACTGCGCGGCGCTGCACGCCATTGATTTACCGGTGCTGGCGCTGGAAGACGGCAGCGGCCTGGCGCAGGAGAAAGTGCGTGAGCGCTGCATCCGCGCGCTGAACGAGGATGGCAGCGGGGCGATTGTCCTTGGCTGCGGCGGGATGGCGACGCTGGCGCAGGAGCTGACCCGCGAGCTGCGGGTGCCGGTGATCGACGGCGTCAGCGCGGCGGTGAAGATGGTCGAGTCGCTGGTCGCGCTGGGCCTGGCGACCAGCAAGCACGGGGACTTAGCGTTCCCGGAGAAAAAAGCGTTAAGCGGACAGTTTCAGTCGTTAAATCCATTTTAAAAGGGGCAGGTGATGGTTGAGAACCAGGAACACTATCCTCGCGATCTGCGAGGTTATGCAGGGCAGCCGCCGCACGCGCGCTGGCCGGGCGGGGCGCGGATCGCGGTGCAGTTCGTCCTTAACTATGAGGAAGGCGCTGAGAACCACGTCCTGCATGGCGATGCGGGTTCGGAACAGTTCCTGTCCGATATTATCGGCGCCGCCAGCTACCCGGCGCGCCATATGTCGATGGACTCGCTCTATGAATACGGCAGTCGGGCCGGGTTCTGGCGCATCCATCGCGAGTTTAGCCAGCGCGGGCTGCCGCTGACGGTCTTCGGCGTGGCGATGGCGCTGGCGCGGCATCCGGAGATTGTGGCGGCAATCAAGGCCGCGGATTACGATGTGGTCAGCCACGGCTGGCGCTGGATCCACTATCAGCACATGGATATCGCCGAGGAGCGCGAGCATCTGCACAAAGCGGTGCAGGTGCTGACCGATCTGTTCGGCAAGCCGCCCACCGGCTGGTATACCGGCCGCGACAGCCCCAACACCCGCCAGCTGGTGGTGGAGCACGGCGGCTTTGACTATGACAGCGATTATTACGGCGATGATTTACCTTTCTGGAGCGAAGTGGCCTGCAGCGACGGCAGCCGCCGACCGCACCTGATCGTGCCTTACACCCTCGACGCCAACGACATGCGCTTTGCCACCGCCCAGGGGTTCAACACCGCGGAGCAGTTTTATACCTACCTGAAAGACAGCTTTGACGTGCTGTACGCCGAGGGGGAAACCGCGCCGAAGATGATGTCCGTGGGGATGCACTGCCGGCTGCTGGGGCGTCCGGGCCGTTTCCGCGCGCTGCAGCGTTTCCTTGACTATATCCAGCAGCACGACAAGGTATGGGTCTGCACCCGGCAGCAGATCGCCGACCACTGGCGCGAGGTCCATCCGTATCGCGGGTAGCTTGCTGCCACTCACCAGGCCCTCTCCCCAGGGAGAGGGCATCGCCCGAACGCGTCTGTTGAACCGGTTCACCAGGATGTATTTTGATTATTGAATAAGCATGGCGAGGAGTACCAGGCACAACAGCAGCACATAGATGCGTGCATACCATACATCTGGTACTGCAGGGATAGCCCGGCGGCTAAACATTATCCCGGCCCAGCCGGTCAGGACGAGCAGGACCAAAATTTTCAGGCTGATAAACCCAAGAAATCCGTTCAGCGGAATGCTGTGCCAGCCAATGACGGCATAGGTCACAGCCCCGCATAGCGCCACGGGCAAAGAAAGCGGGTTGGATGCGCTAACGCACTCCTGCATCGCATACCCGTGTCGCCGTAGCAGGGGCACCGTCATGACGCTGCCACCCACGCCCAGCAATGCGGCAATCATGCCGATAACCATACCGCCGCCAGTGACCACTGGCAGGGACAGGCGACGCCGAGCGCTGCCCGTGAAAAAACCTTTGCGCAACAAACAATCGCTGATGGTTGCCAGCATATAGAGAATAAACAGCGCGCGAACGATCTTCTCGCTCAATATCCCTGCCAGACATGAGCCGACCACCGCCCCAATAGCAATAAACCATAACAACGGGAACAACGTCTGCGCGGCAAGCTTGCCAGCCCGCCAGTTTCGATAGCTGACCCAGCCGGCGTTAAATATCATCACCGCCGTTGAGGTAGCCACCGCGACATGCATGGCGTTTCCCGTGAGTTCCGGCTGCCGAAGCATCAGTTGATAGACAAATGGCACCACCACAAAGCCGCCCCCGAAGCCGAACAGGACTGTGGTAATGCCGGTCGTAAAGCCAGCCAGCGCAATAATAACGATCTCATTCAAGAGAGTATCCCCGACCTGAAAATGAGCGAGCAGCTTATACCGGTCGCGTACGGCTTCCCATTTGCGTAGCGCTCAATTACCTTTGTAAATCGGTCAAAGGGAGGCAGGTGTGCGCAACGTAAAAATTGACGAAGTCGATCGGCTCGATCGCGAAGTGGTGGCGTTAGGTAATGACTATGCGCAAGGGTTTATCCTGCCACCGCACCAGCATCGTCGCGCACAGCTACTGTATGGCGCGACCGGACTGATGTATGTCACCACTCAGGACGGAGAATGGGTGGTTCCTCCGCAACATGCTGTCTGGATCCCTCCTGAAACTGTGCACGCCGTCAGATTTGTGGGGGTGACCACGCGTAGCTTATATATTGAGCCAGATTATGTGACCGCTTTCATTAAACACCGTCGTTGCGAAGTGATCAGCGTCTCGCCGCTGTTGCGCCAGCTACTGCTTGAGGCTGTGGATTTACCACCGTTGTACGACAGCCCACGCGATCGCATGCTGATACAGTTGATGTTGCTGGAACTGGCCGCCATGCCGGTCCGCGAATTTGACATTCCGTTGCCGCAGCATCCGGCGCTGCTGGCGCTTTGTCAGGCTTTCTTGCTTAACCCCTCTATCCATGATCCTGCGGCGCGCTGGGCCAGAGCGCTGTTTATGAGTCCTAGTACCTTTCGTCGCCATTTCCTGAAGCAGCTGGGCCTGTCATTTTCCGCCTGGCGACAGCGAGCCTGTGTGGTGAGCGCCATGGCATGGTTGATAGCAGGGAAACCGGTGAACGAAGTGGCATTATCTCTTGGATACGACAATGCGTCCTCTTTCGCCACCATGTTCCGCCGCGTGACCGGGCAGCCGCCATCGGTTTATCACCCAGCCTGATGCTTCGGGGAAGGGGACTCCGGCAGCATGGGGCGGAAATGAATGTCACTTTATATGGCGTTGCTATGCGTTAACGCAGTCATAAGATAGACAATCCTGGAATGCCTGGCTTGCGTCTTCAGGTACCCCTACATTTAGTGGTGGCTGCCTCCAGCCGGTTTCTCTATTCTGCCTGTAACCGTGAGAAGACCGGAGTCTCTCTTTGTGAACCATCTTATCGTTGAAAAAGTCATCATCATCTTTCTTCTCATCCTGTGGGGATTCGATACATTCAGAACCAGGAAAAGAAAACGTTTTGATCCTGCCATTGAAGCGGCTGATGCCAGAGAACGTTATCAATGGCGTTATTTCAGATGGGGTTTTCGGATCATACAAGTGGTAGCGGGTGTGTATATCTTCGTACAGCTGATTCAGGTTTTACTGAGATAGAGGCCGCCGGCAGGGGCGACTGAACATAACCCTTGTCAGCGACACGTGTTCCTGTTTTTCATCGAGAGCTAAGAACTTGCCTGCATATAAACGGGGTGTTTTTAGTTTGTAACATTTCAATCAACAGCATACGTGACCTTTCAATGATGCAAGTGATACTGGTTCGACACGCAGAAACAGAATGGAATGTAAAAGGGAGTATTCAGGGACACAATGATAGCGCATTGACGCTTCGGGGGGAGCGTCAAACATCAGCCTTACTGGCGGCGTTTGCAGCGAGTGATTACCGGGCAGAATGTGTTTACGCTTCTCCGCTTGGCCGGGCCTGGCAAATGGGACAGCGCCTGGCGGAGAGTTTTTATTGTTCACTGATAGCTGAACCAGCTCTGAAAGAACAGGCTTTTGGTCAGTTTGAGGGCATGACAAGCGTAGAGCTCCTGCAGAATAATCCAGACGCCGCAGAAGCGTTATTCAACCTTGATGCAGAGTATTGTCCGCCAGGGGGGGAGTCTCTCTCACATGCTTCGCAGCGAATTATGCATTTTTTATCCAATCTGGAAAAAAAACATCATCATCGAACAATATGTCTTGTGTCTCACGGGCAGGTCATTCAGGGCGTGCTTGCGATGCTAACAAGCGGATCTGTGGATGATTTTCACAGGTATGCGCAACCCAACGCGAGTTACTCCGTTTTCGAGCTGGTTAATGGAAGGTGTTCCGCCCTTAGATGGGGGATCGCGACACATTTACGTCACCTGGATTGAACAGTCTGACTTACCCCAAATTCCTGCTATTCATGTTTGCTGTTCTTCCTCAGTTTGTCGTTCCCGTCGCGGGTCCTGTCTGGTTGCAATTGCCTGTTCTGGGGAGTATTCAAAAGCGGGCTGGAATGGTTAGTCGCGATGGCATCAGGGACGTTTGGAAACGGTCCTGAACACCCGGGCGTTATCCAATGGCAGGAGCGGTGTACAGGCGTTGTCATCCGCATGATGTTTAGCGGGGCCGGCATAGTATCGACATCCGCCCGTTAAGGTATACACAACCGGTAAACCCGCTGTCCGCTTCTCGTTCAGACTGAAACGTAACCTCAGTTGGTTCGTCCGCTCTGTGCAAGGAGCGGACATGTCAATCTCAACCCGATGGCAAGCTCACCGGGCATGACATTATGCTTCAGCGGCGTTGTAACGTGCTTCCAGCTTATCCAGAAAGCCAAAAAGCGCTTGATTCATTTCCCTGTAATCGTGGGCCCGGAGCGCTTCAGGCGTGTCAACGAAACGGTAGTCTTCTGCACGGCTCAGGTCTTTCTCAGAATGGGCGATGAGCAGTTCTACAACGTCCAATGTGAGCTCCATGTGGCACTGGAAACCAAAGACGCGGTCTGAATAGGCAACGATCTGCCGCGGACAGCCTTCGCTGTAAGCAATAATTTTAGCCTCCGGCGTCAAACCTGGCATGTCGTTATGCCAGTGACCCACTGCCAGTGTTTTCCCAAAGTGAGAGAACATCTCATCCTTCCTGCCGTCTTCGGTCAATGTGATCGGGAATTTACCAATCTCTTTTTCCGGGCTATGAGAGAACGGCGCGCCCAGCGCTTCACCAATCAGCTGTGAACCCAGGCAGATACCGATCACCGCCTTACCGGTTTTAACCGCGCAAGCAATCAGCGCCTGTTCCGCTTTAGCATTAAAGTGCGGGCACGTTTCAAGCGTGGTGTCCGGATCTTGCGGACCGCCCATCACGATAAGAAAATCGATGCCTTCGGCGTCAGCAGGTAGCCGATCGCCTGCATAGACGCGTGAGTAAGTTACATCATGACCCTGGTTTATTGCCCAGGTTTCATATACGCCCGGGGCTTCAAAACTTTCATGTACGATAAAGTGTACACGCATGAGGTTAAGCTCCTGTAATATCTTTGACGATCAGAATGATAAGTCACGCACCCATTGCCTAAGGCGCTATTCCGGGTGGTTCCAGTTTCGATATGATAAATGCAGGGGCTAAATCTGAAATGCCAGGTAGTATAGATAAAGCGCCAAGACATGATGAAGCCACAGGCTGGTCCAGTACTGCGATAAGCTATCAACGTGGTGAGGTAGATCCTCCCCATCATCATGTTGAGGGGCAGCTACTCTTCGCCACCAGAGGGGTTATGCTGGTGCAAACAGAGAGTGACCGTTGGGTGATCCCTCCTCAGCGGGCATTATGGCTACCGCCTCTGCATATCCATAGTTACCATCTGCTTTCACAAACCGATCTCAGGGCGATCTATTTCAGCAGTAGCCTTATCGCAGAATGTATGAGCTTTACGAAGAGTCAACAGGTGCATGTGATCACGGCTACGCCGTTAGTCAAAGAACTTATCGCAGGCCTGTTCAGTGAGGACTACGCCAGACCGATTCAACGGAATATAGCGTTGTTGCTTCTGGAAATTCTCAGCGAGGCGCCACCTTTAACGATGGCGCTACCCATGCCGAATGATGAGCGATTATTTAGCGCGGCCAGATCGCTACTGGTCAATCAGCGCTGGGAAGCATCGCTGAGCGAGCTGGCTTTTATGTCGGCCATGTCGGAACGGACCTTTTCCCGATTGTTTATGAAGGATACAGGCTTTAGTTTTCGAACATGGAAGCAGAGAGCCAGAATTTACGCTTCGTTGGATCTTCTCGCGAACGGCGTTCCAATCAAACAGGTCGCTTACCAGCTTGGTTTCTCATGCCCGGCGGCATTTACCGCTGCTTTTCGTTCCATTCTTGAATCAACGCCGCGCGATTTTGTGCCTTAAACCGGGAAACCATATCCGTTTTTTGCTCATCGCAGCCGTTCGGATATGTTGCACGGGGAGCCATCTGCGAGGAACAGAATCACCGTAAAATCCCTGGGGAAGAGAATGATATTTATCCCAGTATTTAGTGATGGTTGTGGGAGGGCGGTTCAACTAGGCTGCCATTATATGAGCAGAATGAGACAGCCTTTAAGCATGGCCGTTTTTTATACAGCCACACGTTATTGAATTCAGGTCCGAAAAGGGCTACTGACCCACAAAAGAAAGGATGCACGAGATCGCGCTATGCGTATTGACTTCGTCTGCATAGGCGAAAGCAGTTTTTACCCGGGTCTGTATGTTGAATTCTGCAACAGGTAAACCCTTCAATTACGAGAAATGACGTTAAGGTGACTTGCCGTTGCTGCACGCACACTTATATTGGTGAACCTGTACCCAGGATAGATTGAGTGACAATGCCTACTTTCCTGCCACGGATGCGACTGTCACAGCAATGAGAGCGATTGCCAACTTCGCATTTCGCTCACTGCAGACCTTTTGCTCGATAGCTTTTCCGCTTCGCGCCAGCATCGAATATTGTTGATAAAACGTCAGCCCGTTAACCTTGTCTCACAGCACCTCAACCACTTCAAACTCTTCTGCGATCAACTCCATATCCTCAGAAAAATGACCTTCACGAATGAAAAAACGCTGATGCTCTTGCTGCCAGTATTCAAGGCTTAAATCGCCTTCACCCTCTTTGCGGGCGAACGTTTCAGTCACATCACAAAAACGCACCAGCTGCATCGAAACCAGTCTGATCACGCAAACTGGAACATTCTGGCCATCAAGAATAATGTTATAATCCCCAATCCTCGGAGCAGACTCTTCCTGCTGATAAGAGACAAAAGATCCGCAAGAAGCCGTTTTGATCCCTTTTTTAATCAGCTCCGCAAGCTCGCTTGCCAGTTCCGGACTGTCACCCATTTGCCAGGCTCCTGCGCCTGGATATTTCCTTTTTATTTCCTCAACCTCAACCATGAAAATTCCTTCGTTATCGTCAATGAAAAGAAAGTTATACCTTTTTTAACCTGAGCGGTCCCAACATTATCAGCGATACCCTTCGTTAGATAGCGTCGTCCGGTCTTCGCTCAAAACGGACCTCAAGGGCATTTAACTCGTTGGCTCTGTGCCAGAAACGGAAATTAACTTCAGGACGAGCAATAACATCGCCTGTCTTATTCAGCCTGCCAGTAAAGCGGTGAACCGAACGCGTCCAGGTAGTAATCGATAATCGCCCGAACGTTCAGAGGAGGGTGGCGGGCATTCGGATAGATTGCCGCGATATGCTGTGGCTCCGTTTTTATGGACGTATCCAGCTCCGGCAGCAGTTCGACAAGCTCGCCGCGCTTCAGCCGGTCTCCAATCAGCCAGTCAGGAAACAGCACAATCCCCATTCCCCCGAGCGCGGCAATCAGCAGAGTTTCAGCATTATTCGATGACATCAGGGGCGAGACGGGGTAGTGCACCCATTCTTCTCCGTGCCTGCGCAGCAGCCATTGGTTTGGTCCTGACGAACCGCGATAGACCAGGCATTTATGCCGCGCCAGCTCTTCGGGTGATCCCAACATGCCGTGCCGGCGGATGTAATCCGGTGACGCGGCAAGATGATAGAACTGCTGGCCAAACACGCGCGCATGAAATGCGGAATCCGTCAGCACGCCAATGCGGAAAATTACGTCAGCCGGCTCGCGGTGCGGATCGATGTAATCATCAGTCAGGGTAAGCTCAATGCTGAGCTTCGGATATCGCGCCGTCAGGCCGGGTAAAGCGGGGGCGACATGGCGCTGTCCAAAGAACACCGGTGCGTTTATGCGCACCATTCCGGAAGGCTCAAGGGTTCTCTCGTTGAGTTCCCGCCGCGCCTCCTCCATGCTGCCAGTCATGGCTCGCGCATAGCGGATAAAAAGATGGCCGCTTTCCGTCGGAATTATCGCCCGGGTATTGCGGTAAAAAAGCTGCTGCCCGAGCACATCCTCCATCTGATGGATGATGCGCGAAACCTGAGAGGCAGATATCCCTTCCCGCCGAGCTACCACAGAGAAATTCTGCGTCTCATAAACGTCAATAAAAATCAGCAGGGCGCGAATACTGATGTTCCCGAGCTCATTCATTAATGCATATCCTGCACAGGTGTTTATCTCATTATGGCATTTTTCTCATCCATGTTAAGTCGTAATCTTCTCCGCCTGAACTACGGGAGAATGATTGCTATGCAACTCATATTGATTTTTATCGTCATTGCCGGAGGCATGGGACTGTCCATAGAGGCAGGATTGCTCGGGCCACTGGGTGGGGAGGTCGGTGACCTCTGGGCTACCTTTAGCATATTCGGCGTCGGTGCGGCGCTGACCTTTCTGCTGATGCTTTTTTTCAGCCCGCGCAACAGCCCGTCATTCTTTGCGCAACCTGCGTGGCAGCTGCTTGGCGGCGTGCTTGGGCCGATCTACGTCATCATCCTCACCGTGGTAACGCCGGCAATCGGCATCGCCATGACGATGATCGGCATTCTGGCAGGCCAGGTGTTCAAGAGCCTGATGATTGATCACTTCGGCCTGCTCGGTACGTCGCACAGGAAAATTGACAGTAAACGTATCATTGCGCTGATTTTTATCATTGCAGCGCTGGTTATGGTTGCCCAGGGGTAAAGGAACGTTATGACAACTATCATGATTCTTCTCGCCGTCGCCGGTGGCGCCATGCTGAGTATCCAGGCGGCTATCAATAGCCAGCTGGGCAGCAAGGTCGGCGTATTCAAAAGCGCGTTCCTGACATTTTCTGTCGGCGCGCTGGTGACGGGATTGCTGATCTTCTTCTTCGAACCCAAACACACCCTGACGCTGATGGATGTGCCTAAATGGCAACTGCTGGGCGCAATGTTTGGCGTACCGTATATCGTCATTATGGTACTGGCCGTCCAGCGTATTGGCGCAGCAGTGGCTACGGTCGCCGTCATTTTTGGCCAGTTAACCATGAGCATGCTGATCGATAACTTCGGTTGGCTGGGCAATGCGGCGATTCCATTCTCGCTGAGCCGAATCGGCGCCATTATCTGCCTGGGTATTGCGCTGTTCTTTATTTACGCCAGCAGCAGGTCAAAAGCCGCAACGGCGACACCCCCCAGGCAGCAGGAAAACGCTAACACATAAGCTCAGGTCTTCGTCATTAACATTGGTTTTGGTCTACAGGACGCCATAACACCAACGCACCCGTTTTCGCAGCAACGCGTCAGTGGCTCACATTTTTTGACCTTAAGTTAAGAGAAAGGGGCCGCTCACCCGACTTCAGCGGTGGTAGCGAATTTTTCAGCTTCAGCAGAGAACACAGGAGCAGGGTGGACAACTGATACCAGCGACAGCGTAGGGTGTCCGGGTGGAGCTCCCCCGCCAGCCCGCGCCGGCGGGGGAGTTGACGATTATTCCCAGCGTTTCAGCAGCAGGCTGGCGTTAACCCCGCCAAAGCCAAAACCGTTCGACAGCGCATAGCGCATCTTCTGCGGGCGGGTCTCCAGCGCCACCAGGTTAAGACCTGCCGCCTCTTCATCGGGGTGATGCAGGTTCAGCGTCGGCGGCACCACCTGATCACGCAGCGCCTGAATGGTGAAGATGGCCTCTATCCCGCCTGCCGCGCCTAACAGATGGCCGGTAGCGGATTTCGTCGAGGTAATGGCGACAGGATGGGCGCCAAACAGCGTTTTAATCGCCGCCAGCTCGCCTTTATCGCCGACCTGGGTCGAGGTGGCGTGGGCGTTAATATGGTCAACCTCTTCAGCGGTCACTCCGGCCTGGCGAAGGGCGGTTTCCATGGCCCGACGCGCGCCGTTACCATCTTCCGGGCCGGCGGTCAGGTGATAAGCATCTGCGCTGGTGCCGTAGCCCACCAGCTCGGCCAGCGGCGTGGCGCCACGCGCCAGCGCGTGCTCCAGCGACTCGATCACGATAAGCCCGGCGCCTTCCCCCATCACAAATCCATCGCGGTCGCGGTCAAAGGGGCGGGAAGCGGCTTCCGGCTGGTCGCTGGAGGCGCTGGAGAGCGCCCTTGCCGCGGCGAACCCGGCAAGGCTAACGCGATGTATTGCCGCTTCCGCGCCGCCGCAGAGGGCGATATCCGCCTCGCCGCTGCGGATCATCCGCGCCGCATCGCCAATGGCCTGGGCGCCCGCCGCGCAGGCGGTGACCGGCGCGCCGATGGGGCCCCGGAAACCGTGGGCGATAGACACATGCCCGGCGGCCAGGTTGGCCAGAAAAGAGGGAATGGTGAACGGGGAGAGGCGACGCGGCCCGCGCTCATCGGTGGTATGTACCGCATTGGCGATCTCGCTGAACCCGCCGATCCCGGTGGCGATCACCGTGGCGGTGCGTTCCTGTTCGGCCGCAGATGCCGGCGACCAACCGGCCTGAGTCAGCGCTTCACGCGCGGCGACCAGCGCAAACTCGATAAAACGATCCATCTTTTTACGCTCTTTCGCCGGGATGGTCGCCAGCGGGTCGAAGCCGTGCAGCGGATCGCTGTCAATGGACGGCACCTGGCCGGCCACTTTGCAGGGAATATCCGCGACCAGCTGCTCGCTGAGCCGGGTAATCCCTGATTTTCCTGCCAGCAGCGACTGCCAGACGTGCTGTACGCCGCAGCCCAGCGGGCTGACAATCCCCATTCCGGTGACGACAATGCGTTTAACGGAAACGCCCATAGTTAACTCTCCTGTAGTATCAGTGTGCCGGCGGCTTTTTCATCAAGGGAAACAGCTGCGCGGCAGACAAAAAACCCATCATGATGAGGTAGAACGCATCGGAAAATGCCTGGGTTCGCGCCTCCCGCAGCGCCAGCGCGGCATCCGGCGAGATCCCCGCGTGGCGAAGTTTGCCGCGCTGCGCTGAACAAAATCCTGGCGTTATTCAGATGGCCGCCAGAACGACGACGCTTTTCTTACTGGCCGGATTCATTGCCGGCATCTCTGTAGGGTTCAGGCTGGAATTTTTGCCCGTTATCGCCTTCGCGTTTGCGCAGCAGATATTCATGACGATATTGCATCAGCGGCGAGGCGGCGGGGCCCGGCACCATGGCGTATTTACCCGGAATAATCTCTTCCCCGGTCGCTTTATCCACCATGACTGGCTCCACCCGTCGCTGGGTGGCGGTTTCCACCAGCTGCATCTGACGGCCTTCGGGAGCGAAGTGGCGATTACCCCATTCCGCCAGCGCCAGCAGCACCATGCGAAAATCGCGGCCGCGCGGGGTGAGGTGGTATTCGTAGCGCGGCGGCGTGCTGCTATAGCAGACCTTCTCCAGCAGCCCGTCGTCGACCAGCGCCTTCAGGCGGCGCGACAGAATATTGGGCGCGACGTTGCTGCTTTTCTGAAATTCGTCGAAGCGGGTAAAGCCCGCAAAGGCGTCGCGCAGGATCATGATGCTCCAGCTGTCGCCGATGCGGCCCAGGCTACGGGCGATGGGGCAGGGAGCGTGGCAAAGCGGTTCATTTTTCATGGGCGGTCCAGGGAGCAGGTGGCTATTGCCAGCAAATTGACATAGTCACTATCAAAATGCAAGTTACAGTTGATAACTGTCAGGGGAGCAGCCGCTGGCGTTCCGCTACGTCATTTCTTCCTTTGAATGCTGAAAGCGGGACAGTCTCCGCCGCCTGCTTATTTCTGCTTTACCGTAATAAGAGATAAAAACCGCTGATGGCAGATGAAACATTTTAATAATCATAGAAATCGATGTGGTGGGTAATGACCTTTATTGGGGGATACGATATAAGGTATGGCGAAGGCAAATTAATATTCTCATAACTTTTTAAGGTTAAATAAATGAAGCAGGTGGGTATTGTTGGCTGGCGGGGCATGGTTGGCTCAGTATTGTTGCAGCGAATGATCGAAGAGAATGATTTCGACGATATTTCAGCGCATTTTTTTAGTACCTCCAGTGCGGGTGCCGCGGGCCCGGTTATTAATGGTAAAAGCGACAGACTGAAAGATGCAAATTCCCTTAGCGCCCTCGCCGAAATGGATATTATTATAACCAGTCAGGGTGGGGATTATACCAAAGCCATCTATCCGGCGTTAATTCACTCTGGCTGGCAAGGGTACTGGATCGACGCCGCTTCGGCGCTGCGAATGGATGAAAACGCCTGCATTATTCTCGACCCGGTCAATCGCGATAATATCGATCGTGCGGTGAAAGCGGGAGTGAAACTGTTTGTCGGCGGCAACTGCTCCATTACGCTGAGCCTGATGGGGCTGGCCGGGCTGATCAAGGCTGATCTGATCGAATGGATGAGCGTCATGACCTATCAGTCTGCCTCCGGGGCGGGCGCTAAGCAGGTGCGGGAATTGATCGCGCAAAGCGCGTATATCAGCCAGCATTTGTCCGCTGATGAACTGGCGGCATCAGGTTCCGTGCTGCCTTTAGTCAATAAAGTGAGTGAGCTGATTAATAGCGCCGGCATGCCGGTGGAGAATTTTGGCGTCCCGCTGATGGGCAGCATTATTCCATGGATCGACAGCGATTTAGGCGATGGAAATAGCCGCGAAGAATGGAAGGGGGAGGCGGAAACCAATAAAATACTCGGCCTTCCGCCCGGCACCATCCCGGTTAATGGTTTATGTATTCGGGTCGGCGTGATCCGCTGCCACAGCGCTGCCATTACCCTTAAACTTAAACGTGAGGTCAGTGAAACGGAATTCGCAGAGTTAGTGACCCATTCCCATCCGTGGGTAAACTATATCCCCAATAATAAGCCAGAGAGTGTCAGTAAACTGACCCCGGCTGCTATTAGCGGTTCGCTGCAGGTGGGTATTGGCCGCTACAAGAAAATGTCGCTAAATAATGACCCGATCTACTCAGTGTTGACGGTGGGCGATCAGCTGTTATGGGGCGCGGCGGAACCCTTGCGCCGTATGTTAAATATCCTGCTTGGCAAAGTGTAATGACTGTTGCTGCCTGACAGGCCTGCGGCAGAAATGACCTTTTCAGCGCAGGACTATCTGCTGATTCAGCAGCCCTCAAACATCCTGACCATCGTCAATAACTCCATTTTTACCGGTCCGGGAATGGCCAGTGGAGACGGTATCCACCAGGCCATAATCGGTATTGTTCCCCTCAGTCCATCAGACTGACCTGGGCGGCGACAATCCGCCAGCCATAGGGAAAGCGCACCCACGTCTGCTGCTGGCGTCCAGGGCGGACGCTGCCTTCGCGGGTGAACTCGGTGCTGCACACCGCCATGTCCGCGCCAAAGGTGGTGATGGTGGTATGGCGCAGATCGCGGGCCAGACCGGCGGCGGGGCGGGCGGCGCGAAAGGCGCGGATCGCCTCGATGCCATACAGATTCTCACCGGCCCCCAGCCGCACGGTGCGCGGGTCGTGCCAGAACAGCGCATCCAGCGCCTCGATATTATTGCTGACCAGCGCCTCTTCATACTGATAAAACGCCGCCGTCACCTCGGCGAGGATCGCCGGGCGGTCTATATTATCCAGATTGATCATGCTGCACTCTCCGCGACTCGGGCATCGGTAATGCCCATCGCTTCCAGCGCCCGCGCGGCGCGAAGACAGGCTTGTTCGTTAAACGGCGCGGCAATCAGCTGCAGGCCAATCGGCTTGCCGCTGGCGGTACGCAGGGGCACGGTCGCCACCGGCAGCCCGAGGAAGGAGATCGGCTGCGTCAGCATTCCCATGCTGGCGCGCACCGGCAGCGGCTGGCCGTTAATCACCATCTCCTCGGCGCCAATCGGCGTGGCGCTGCATGGGGTGGCCGGGGCGATCAGCACATCGGCCTGACTGAACAGGGATTTCATCGCCTGACGGGCATGGCGGCGGAAGCGCTGGGCCTGCAGATACCATGCGGAGGGGATCATCGCCCCGGCCAGCAGCCGCTCGCGGGAGTGAGGCTCAAAGCGCTCGGGCGAGTGGCGAAGATCCGGCAGATACTGATTGCCGCCTTCGCTGGCGCTGATGATAAAGGCCGCCGAGCGGGCCAGGGCGGCATCCGCGAACTGCAGCTCGCTGTCGGCGCCCAGCGCGTGGGCGACCCGATCCACGGCCGCCCGGGCGTCGTCATCGCACCAGGTGGTGAAATAGCCCCCCAGCCGCGCGCAGCGCAGACCCTCCAGCCCGCGCTCCAGCAGGTTGCCGGTGCGCTCGCTGGCTTTATCGGCCTGAAAGTCATCGGCCGGGTCGCGCCCCTGCAGGGCGTCATACACCGCGGCGAGGTCGGCCACCCGGCGGGCAAAGGGACCAATATGATCCAGACTGGCGACAAACGGATGGCTGCCGGAGCGGGAGAGGCGGCCGAAAGTGGGTTTCAGGCCAAAGATCCCGCACAGCGACGCGGGGACGCGGATCGAGCCGTTGGTATCGCTGCCGAGGCTGAAATGGACCAGCCCGGCCGCCACCGCCGCGGCCGAACCGCCGGAAGATCCGCCGGCGATCCGCGACAGATCGTGCGGGTTATGCGTCGCGCCATAGTGGCTGTTTTCGGTGGTGAAGCCGTAGGCGTAGGCGTCCATATTGAGCATCCCGCTGAGCAGGGCGCCGGCGCTATGCAGCTGGCGCACCGCCCAGCTGTCGCTGGCTGCCGGCGGCCGGTCGCTCAGCAGTTCCGCGCCAGCGAGGGTGGTGTGCCCGGCGACATCAAACAGATTTTTCACCGCGTAGGGAATGCCCGCCAGCGGCGGCAGGGGGCGTTTTTCCCGGCGCAGGGCGTCGATGCTGTCGGCCTCCGCCAGCATGCGCTGGGCGGTGACCTCGGTCCAGGCGTTGATCTGCGGATTTACGCGGGCGATATCGTCCAGCGTCTGGCGGGCGATCTCCCGGGCGCTCAGTTCGCCCTCGTGCAGCGCACGCTGGATCTCGGCGATGGTGAAATGGTGAAGTGTCATGCTTTATACACCCCCGCAATGTCGTCGCGCGGCCCGAGGGGATAGTCCATCAGCGGCTGCGCCATGGCGGCGATGCGGGCAAACTGGCGCTCCAGCTCCTCACGGCGCGGCGCATCCAGCTCCAGGCGCAACAGGTGGGTCATTTGCGTCAGATACTCGCTCCAGTCTGGCTGTGTGGTCATGGTCTGCTCCTTAGTATCCGGCGGCGGCGCCGTTGCTGCGTGGATCGGTAGCCCCTTCAAGCAAGCCGTTGGGATGGCGGACAATGGCCCCGGCGTGGCCCATCGCCTCGCTGAAATCGGCCAGCACTTCCACCTCGTGCCCCAGCTCGCGCAGGCGAGCGATGCAGGCGGGGGCAAAGCGTCCCTCCAGCTTCAGTGAATCCGAGGACTGGCCCCAGGTGCGGCCCAGCAGCCAGCGCGGCCGGGAGATGCTCTCCTGCAGCGGCGCCCCCTGCAGGATATAGCGGGTAAACAGCGCCGCCTGGGTCTGCGGCTGACCGTCGCCGCCCATCGAGCCATAGACCATCACCCGGCCATCGTTCAGGCGCGCCGCGGCGGGGTTGAGGGTATGGAACGGCTGTTTGCCTGGCGCCAGCGCCAGAAGATGCTGCGGATCGAGGCTGAAGGCCGCCCCGCGGTTTTGCCAGACGATCCCGGTGTCCGGGATCACCACGCCGCTGCCAAACTCGTGATAGATGCTCTGAATGAATGACACCGCCAGGCCGCTGTTATCCACGACGCCCATCCAGACGGTATCGCCCGGGCCTTTGCCGCCGCCCCAGGGCGAAGCGCTGGCGTCGTCGATGCTGTCGGCCAGCGGCTGCAGCGCCTCCGGAGTCAGCAGTTGCTGAACGTCGACATCCAGGTGGCGCGGATCGGTGATATGCGCATCGCGCAGGGCAAACGCCCGCTTGGTGGCTTCGACGATGCGATGCACCGTTTGCGCCTCGTCGGCGTCGGCCATGTTCAGACGGTCAGTGATGCCGAGGATCGCCAGCGACACCAGCCCCTGCGTCGGCGGGGCGAGGTTCCACAGCGTGCCCTGTCGGTGCTGGAGCGTCAGCGGCGCCGGGCGCCGGGCGCGGTGGGCCTGCAGGTCGCCGAGGGTGACGGGCATCCCCAGCGCGGCCATCCCCTGGGCGAGACGTTCGGCCAGCGGGCCGCGATAGAAACTGTCGAGACCGTCGCTGGCCAGCATGTGCAGGGTTCCGGCGAGGGCGGGCTGACGAAAGCGGCTGCCGGCCCGGGGTGGCTCGCCCGCCGCCAGCCAGGTTTCGCTGAAGCCCGGCTGGTGGCGCAGCTCTTCCAGTTTGCTGGCGGTGGCATGGGCCTGCGAGGCGGTGACCGGAATGCCGTCTTCGGCATAACCGATAGCATCGGCCAGCAGGCGCGCCACCGGCAGCGCGCGGCCGGTTAAGTCCCGTGAAATTCGCAGCGCCTCGTCCCAGCCGCTGACGGTGCCGGCGACGGTCAGCGCAGCCTGCGGCCCCCGGTGGGGGATATGCCGCTGACCGGCATAGGCCTCGAGGGTGGCCAGCGAGCCGGCCGCCCCGCTGGCGTCAATGGCGATGGGATCCCCCTCGGGAGGCACGATCAGCCAGAAACCATCCCCGCCCAGGCCGTTCATGTGGGGATAGACGACGGCGATGGCCGCGGCGGCAGCCACCATCGCTTCAATGGCGCTGCCGCCCTCGCGCAGGATGGCCAGCGCGCTCTGGCTGGCGAGGTGGTGGGGAGCGACCGCCATGCCGTGGGTCGAAACGTTGCTACTGTGCATAAATTATCCTTTCTGAACGAATCACCCGCAGAACACTGCAAAAGCTGTTCCATCTCTGAACGTTTCGTTTCATTGATAAAAACAATGACCGGAATTTTCCCGCTGGCACGCTATGTGTAAGGCATAGCAGATACAGTATGATGAGGGATGGATGATGAAACGAAAGTTACAGGGGCGCTATGCAACAACTCGATGAACGACTGAAAGGGCAATATGCCTCGCTGTCGCCGCAGGAGCAGCGGGTGGCGGATTTCATCTTTGACCACTTTGATGACCTGATAAGCTACAACAGCGCCGAGCTGGCGCAGCTGAGCGGCGTGTCGAAAGCCACCGTCAGCCGGCTGTTCAAGCGCCTGGGCTATGACAAATATAAGGACATGCGCGATGAACTGCGCACCCTGCGCCAGAGCGGAATGCCGCTGACCGACCAGCGCGACGCGGTGCAGGGTAACACGCTGCTGGCGCGTCATTATAAGCAGGAGATGGCGAACCTCACCCAATGGGTCAATGCCCTTGACGCTCACCAGTTCGCCGAGGCGCTGACGGCGATGGTGGCCGCGCGCCGCATTGTGGTGATTGGCATGCGCAATGCCTATCCGGCGGCGCTGCACCTGCGCCAGCAGCTGCTGCAGGCTCGCGGTCAGGTGCTGGTGCTGCCCCAGCCGGGGCAGAGCCTCAGCGAAGAGCTGGTCGACCTGACCGCCGATGACCTGGTGGTGATGATGGCGTTTCGCCGGCGGCCGCGGATCGTACGCCCGCTGCTGCAGCAGCTGCAGCGCGACGGGGTGCCGGTTCTGTTAATGTGCGAGCCGCAGGCCCACAGCCTGTTCCCGCTCTCCCGCTGGCAGCTCTGCGCGCCGCTGGACAGCGTCTCGGCTTACGACAGCTATGCCTCGGTCAACAGTTTGATCAATCTGCTGGCCAATGCCTTTCTGCATGAAACGCTCGACAGCGGTCGTCCGCGGATCCACGATATCGCTACGCTTTATCAGCAACTGGACGAGCTGGAACAACGCTGATGGGGCGCCAGCGTGGTGCTGTGCATCAATATGGTGCATTTGGTTCCGCGTTCTGGCGCCGTCGATTTTTACTCTTCTGCTCCTTACTCCCTGTCCGTTCTCACTTTTTGCCTAAATTCCTCGCCAACCCGCGCATCGACCGTATCTGGCACATTAGTTGCAAAAACAGATTCAAAGAATCTTTTGTTTCATGCTAACGTAACGGGTAAACATCATGAAGAAACTGTTGATCGCACTGGCCGGGGCCGCTTGTCTCCTTTCGTCTGTTTCCGCCGCTCAGGCTGACCAGCTCCAGGATATTGAAAAACGCGGCGTCATCCGCATTGCCGTACCCCAGGATTTTCCGCCATTCGGCTCGGTGGGGACCGACCTGCAGCCGCAGGGGTATGACATCGACATGGCGCGCTATCTGGCGAAGTCGATGAAGCTCAAGCTGCAGCTGGTCCCGGTAACCAGCGCCAACCGCGTGCCGTATCTGCAGACGGATAAGGTGGACCTGGTGATCTCCAGCCTCGGCAAAAACGCTGAGCGTGAGAAAGTGATCGACTTCAGCCGCGCCTACGCGCCGTTCTTCCTCGGGGTGTTTGGCCCGAAAGGGGCGGAGCTGAAGGACGCGGCCGCGCTGAGCGGTAAAAGCGTCGGCGTGACCCGCGGGGCGGTGGAAGACATGGTGCTGACCAGCGTGGCGCCGCAGGCGGCGCAGATTAAGCGCTACGAGGACAATAACACCACCCTGTCGGCCTACCTGTCAGGTCAGGTGCAGTATGTCGCCACCGGGAACCTGGTGGTGGCGGCCATCGCCCGGCAGAACGCCAACAAAGCGCCGGTGCCGAGCTTTATGCTGAAGGACTCGCCGTGCTTTATCGGGCTGAAAAAGAACGAACCGGCGCTGAAGGCGAAAGTGGATACCCTCATCGAGCAGGGCATTAAGGATGGCACCCTCAACGGTCTGTCTGAGAAGTGGCTGAAAGCGCCGCTGCCTGCCAGCCTCGGCGCGTAAGGTCTGTGGATGACGGAGCAACTTCATTTTTCTGAGCTCTGGCCGCACTGGCCGGAGCTGCTGGCCGGCCTGTGGGTGACGGTGCAGCTGACGGTGCTGGCGACGATCGGCGGACTGGCGATCGGCATCCTCGGGGCGGCGATCCGCAGCGGCCGCCCGGGCGTCCTCAGCCGGGTGTGGGGCGGATATGTGGAAATCATTCGTAACACGCCGTTCGTGGTGCAGCTCTTTTTTATCGTCTTTGGTTTACCGAACCTGGGACTGAAGATGACCGCCGGCGAAGCGGCGCTGCTGGCGATGGTGGTGAACCTTGGGGCCTACAGCACCGAGATCGTGCGCGCCGGCATTCAGGTGACGCCGAAAGGCCAGTGGGAGGCCGGACGCGTGCTCGGACTCAGCCGGACGCAAACCTTCGTTCGCGTCGTGCTGCCCCCGGCGCTGCAGCGGATTTATCCGGCGCTGGTCAGCCAGTGCATCATCGTGATGCTCGGCTCGTCGGTGGTGTCGCAGGTCTCCTATGAGGAGCTGACCTTCGCCGCCAACCTGATCCAGTCGCGGACATTTTTGAGCTTTGAGGTCTATCTGGTGACCACCGGGATCTACTTAGCGTTATCGATAGCGATGCGTCAGCTGCTGATGGCGGCGGGACGTAAATGGCTGGGAGTGCAGGCATGATGACCACCTTTACCGACTGGGACATTATCCGCAACCTGCTGCTGGCCGGTCGCTGGACGGTGCTGCTGTCTCTGGTCGCGTTCACCGGCGGGGCGCTGGTGACCTTACCGTTGCTGCTGCTGCGCCTGACCGGCGGACTGCAGGTAAAACGACTGATCCGCGGCTACGTCGAACTGTTTCAGGGGACGCCGCTGCTGATGCAGCTGTTTCTGGCATTTTTCGGCGTGGCGCTGTTCGGCATCGACGTCTCGGCATGGACCGCGGCGTCGGTGGCCCTGACGCTCTACACCAGCGCCTTTCTGCTGGATATCTGGTTCGGCAGCATTCGCGCGCTGCCGAAAGGCCAGTGGGAAGCCTCGCGCTGTCTCGGGCTGAGCTTCGGCCAGACCCTGTACCGGGTGGTGGCGCCGCAGGCGCTGCGCATCGCCATCGCGCCGACGGTGGGGTTCGCCGTACAGGTGATCAAAGGTACGGCGCTGGCCTCGATTATTGGCTTTGTGGAGCTGACCAAGGCGGGAACCATGCTGACCAACGTCACTTACCAGCCGTTTAAAGTGTTTGCCCTGGTGGCGCTGGGCTATTTCATTCTGTGCTATCCGCTGTCCCGCTACAGCCGTTATCTGGAGAACAAATTCAATGCCTCTCATCACCATTAATCAGATGCAGAAGTACTACGGCAACAACCATGTGCTGAAGGGCGTCGATCTGGATATCGACATGGGGGAAGTGATCTCGATCATCGGCCGCAGCGGCTCGGGCAAAAGCACTCTGCTGCGCTGCATCAATGGCCTGGAGGGGTACCAGGAGGGGAGCATCAAGCTCGGGGGCATGACCATCACCGACCGCGATTCCCAGGCCCGGGAGATCAGCCGTTCCATCGGCATGGTGTTCCAGAACTTCAATCTCTTTCCGCACATGACGGCGCTGGAGAACGTCATGCTGGCTCCGCGGCGGGTGCTGAAGAAGTCCCAGGCCGAATGCCGCGAGCTGGCGCAGCGGATGCTGGAGAAGGTCGGGCTCGGCGACCGTCTGGATTACTACCCGGCCAATCTCTCCGGCGGCCAGCAGCAGCGCGTGGCCATCGCCCGGGCGCTGGCCATGTCGCCAAAGGTTTTACTTTGTGACGAAATTACCTCGGCGCTCGACCCGGAACTGGTGGGCGAAGTGCTTAAGGTGCTGGAGCAGCTGGCGGCGGAAGGCATGACGCTGATCCTCGTCACCCATGAAATGAATTTTGCCCGCGAAGTGGGCGACCGCGTGGTGTTTATGCATCAGGGGCGCGTCTGGGAGCAGGGCGACAGCAAAACGCTGTTCGCCAGTCCGCAGACAACCGAACTGAAACAGTTTATCTCCTCGGTGCGCGGTCTTAACTAACGTAAGGAATGGCAGATGGATATCACTCAGTTTTCGCAAATTAACCCGCCGCAGCGCCTGCTGATGGGCCCGGGGCCGATCAACGCCGACCCGCGCGTGCTGCGGGCCATGGCGAGCCAGCTGGTGGGTCAGTACGATCCGGCGATGACCCACTATATGAATGAAGTGATGGCGCTGTACCGCGGCGTATTTCGCACCGAAAACCGCTGGACGATGCTGGTGGACGGCACCTCCCGCGCCGGTATCGAAGCGATCCTGGTGTCGGCGATCCGTCCGGGCGACAAGGTGCTGGTGCCAGTGTTCGGCCGGTTTGGCCACCTGCTGTGCGAGATTGCGCGCCGTTGCCGGGCAGAGGTACACACCATCGAGGTGCCGTGGGGGGAAGTCTTTACCCCGGACCAGGTTGAGGACGCGATCAAGCGCGTGCGCCCGCGCCTGCTGCTTACTGTGCAGGGCGATACCTCGACCACCATGCTGCAGCCGCTGGCGGAGCTGGGGGAGATTTGTCGTCGCCACGACGTGCTGTTCTATACTGACGCCACCGCGTCGCTCGGCGGCAACCCGCTGGAAACCGACGCCTGGCAGCTGGACGCGGTGTCCGCCGGGATGCAGAAGTGCCTGGGCGGCCCCTCCGGCACCTCGCCCATTACCCTCAGCCCGCGGATGGAAGAGGCGATCCGCCGCCGCCGCTGCATTGAGCAGGGGATCCGCACCGACGCCCACCACGATGGCGTCGACGAGATGATCTACTCCAACTATTTCGATCTCGGGATGGTGATGGATTACTGGGGGCCGGAGCGCCTTAACCACCACACCGAAGCGACCTCGGCGCTGTTCGCCGCCCGGGAGTGCGCGCGCCTGATCCTTCAGGAGGGACTCGACAACGGCATCGCCCGCCACAAGCTGCACGGCGATGCGCTGCTGAAAGGGATCCAGGCGATGGGTCTTGAGACCTTTGGCGACCTGCGGCACAAAATGAATAACGTGCTGGGGGTGGTGATCCCCAACGGGGTCAACGGCGACCAGGTGCGTAAGCTGATGCTGGAAGATTTCGGCATTGAGATTGGCACCTCGTTCGGCCCGCTGCACGGTAAAGTCTGGCGCATTGGCACCATGGGCTATAACGCGCGTAAAGACTGCGTGATGCAGACCCTCAGTGCGCTGGAGGCGGTGCTGAACTACCTCAAGTTCACCACCACCCAGGGCGCGGCGATGCAGGCGGCCTGGGATCACTACCGCACCGAGGGCAACCTATGAGTGATACTGTCCGCCAGCAGGCGGAGAGAGAGGCGGCCGCCAGCCGGGTAATGGCACGCGCCGACCAGCTGGCCGCCCTCAGCGAAACCGCCGACGCCCTGACCCGGGTCTATCTGTCGCCGGAGCATCTGCAGGCCAACCAGCTGGTGGGTCAGTGGATGCAGGCCGCCGGTATGATGGTGTGGCAGGACAGCGTCGGCAACATCTGCGGTCGCTATGAAGGCGTGCAGGAGGGGGCGCCGGCGGTGCTGCTGGGCTCTCATCTTGACACCGTGCGCAACGCCGGGCGCTACGACGGCATGCTCGGCGTGCTGACGGCGATTGAGGTGGTGCAGCGTCTGCACCAGCAGGGGCGACGGCTGGCAAAGTCTATCGAGATCGTCGGTTTTGGCGATGAAGAGGGCACCCGCTTCGGTATCACCCTGCTTGGCAGCCGCGGCGTCACCGGCACCTGGCCTGAAAGCTGGCTGTCGCAGCGCGATGCCGACGGGGTGAGCGTCGCCCAGGCGCTGGTGAATGCCGGGCTCGATCCGGCGCGGATCGCCCATGCCGCCCGCCGCCCGCAGGATATCGCCGCCTATCTGGAACTGCATATCGAGCAGGGGCCGTGCCTGGAGCAGGCAGGTCTGGCGCTCGGCGTAGTGGAGGCGATTAACGGCGCCCGCCGCCTGAACTGCCGCTTTACCGGCGAAGCCGGCCATGCCGGCACGGTGCCGATGCTCCATCGTAAGGACGCGCTCGCCGCGGCGGCGGAATGGATGGTGCAGGTGGAAAGCCTGACCCGGCAGCGCGGCGGCAATCTGGTGGCGACGGTCGGCACCCTGCGCTGTGCGCCGGGCGCGGTGAACGTGATACCGGGCGAGGTGCAGCTGACGCTGGATATTCGCGGCCCGCAGGATGCGCCGCTGGCGGCGCTGCTGGAGGAGCTGCTGGCGGAGGCGCAGGCCATTGCCGGGCGCCGCCAGCTGAGCTTCAGCGCCGAGGAGTATTATCGCATCGCCGCCACCGCCTGCGACAGCCAGCTGCAGGCGGTGCTGAGCGAGGCGGTGGTGGCAGTGCAGGGGCGGTCGCTGACGCTGCCGAGCGGCGCAGGGCATGACGCCATCGCCATCGCCGAGCGCTGGCCATCGGCCATGCTGTTTGTGCGCTGCCTGGGGGGCGTCAGCCATCACCCGGCGGAATCGGTCACCACCGCCGACGTCGGGCTGGCCATCGACGCGTTCTCCCGGGCGGTAGAGCAGGTGGCCGACGCCTGATCGCGCCGGTTGCCATTCAGATTATGCCCTGGCGATTCCAGACCCCGGCGGGCCGCCATTCCCGGCCAACTGGTGGAAATTCTGCCGGACTTCCCGGCGCCGCGTCGGCCGCTGTCGCTGCTCTATCCGCACCGGCATCTTTCACACAAGGTGCGGGTCTTTGCCGACTGGCTGCAGGGGCTGGTGGCGACCCTGGCGCGGACGCCGCCGGCTTGACTCTGCTGGCTGAGCGTTTATATATAAAATGTGAATGCTATTAAAGCAATAAATCACAAGGCTGGATAATGACTCAACCTGTAAGGGAATGCTGATGAAACTCTGGAATAAAACACTGCTCGCTTCCGCACTGTGCCTGACCCTGTTTGGCTGCGACGATGCGTCGAAAGTAGATAACAAACTGGATAAGGCCAAAGATAATGCGGAGCAGATGAAGGATGCCGCGGCGGACAAAGCCCAGGCGATTAAGCAGGATGCGGATAAGCAAATTGATACGCTGAAAAGCCAGGCCGACGCCGAGGCCGATCGCCTGAAGGATCAGGCCAGCGCCATCAAGGCGGAGGCGGACAAGAAAGCGGATGCCATCGCCGAGCAGGCGAAAGCCCAGGCCGATGCGGTGAAGCAGAACGCAAAGCAGGAAAGTGACCGCATCGTCAAAGAGGCGGGTCAGATCAAAGACAACGCCATCGGCGATGCCAATCAGCTTTCGGCGGAAGCGGCGAGCAAAACCAAAGCCATTCAGGACAGTATCGCGAAGGATAAACAGAACGCTACGCCACCGGCCGCCCAGCAGTAACTCGCGGTGTTTGCCTGGCCAGCCGCCGTCCGTAAAAACAGAGCGTGGAGCCTGATATCGCGCCCGATGGCGCTGCGCTTGCGCGGGCCTGCAAGGGTGCGAGTTGGCTGCGCAATGATCGGGTATTGTAGGCCGGGCAAGGCGTTGCCGCCGCCCGGCACATAGAACGGCATTAACATCCTGCTCAGGGGTATCTTCCGATACCCCTTTTTGATGCCCGTTCCGGGTTCAGCGGTTTGGAAGCAGGGTGCCTTTCAGGCCGTGCGGCTCCGAGCGCAGGTACTGCGAAGGGACGCGAACCTGGGCGCCAAGGCTGGCCGCGGCGTGCCATGGCCAGTGCGGATCGTAGAGCACCGCGCGGGCGAGGGCGATCAGGTCGGCATCGCCATTCTCCAGCGCCGCTTCCGCCTGCTGCGGGTCGGTGATCAGTCCCACGCCAATCACCGGGATGGCTACCTGCTCGCGAATGTCGCGGGCGAAAGGCAACTGATACCCCGGCCCGACGGTGATTGCCTGCTGCGGCGACAATCCGCCGCTGGAGACATGGATATAGTCGCTGCCCAGCGCTTCCAGCTGCTGACTGAACTGAATGGATTGCTCGCCGTCCCAGCCGCCTTCGACCCAGTCGGTAGCCGACAACCTGACGCCCACCGCCATGGCGTTGCCCACCGCCTCGCGGATTGCCTTAAACACTTCCAGCGGATAGCGCATGCGGTTTTCCAGCGAACCGCCATACTCGTCCCGGCGCTGATTGCTGAGCGGCGAGAGAAACTGGTGCAGCAGATAGCCGTGGGCAGCGTGCAGCTCAATCAGCTCAAAGCCCAGGCGTTGGGCGCGCAATGCGCTGGCGACAAAGGCCGCTTTGATGCGCGCCAGATCGGCATGGCTCAGCTCGGCCGGGGCGCGATCGCCGTCGTGAAACGCCACCGCGGAGGGGGCGACGGTCTGCCAGCCGCCCTGGTTGAGCGCCAGCTGATGGCCACCCTGCCAGGGGGCCGCGCAGGAGGCCTTGCGCCCGGCATGCCCCAGCTGGATCCCCAGAGGGATCGGTGACCAGGCCCGGATATCCTCCACCACGGCGCGCAGGGCGTTTTCGGTTTCATCATCCCACAGCCCCAGATCCCCCGGCGAGATACGTCCCGCCGGCTCTACCGCCGTGGCTTCCAGAATTAACAGGCCGGCGCCGGAGAACGCCAGCTGTCCGAGATGGATCCGGTGCCAGGACGTCGCCTTCCCCTCGTCGGCAGAGTACTGACACATGGGGGCGATAACGATACGGTTATCCAGCGTCAACTGACCAATACGCGTCGCGCTAAAAAGATGACTCATGAGTACCTCGTAAATGTTAGACGTGGTCTTGCTCGGGGGCGAACAGCTACTGTTTATAGCACGCCTGCCAGCCCCCCTTTATTCGGATATTGCGTTTAAACGTCCCGCTAGTCGATAAACCAGAGACGGCGCCGCCGGCCGGTTGCCTGCTGTGACACCGCGCGGGCCATTGCGCTGCCAATCTCGGCGCTGGCCGTCAGCCCCTGGACAAAGGGGCGATCGTGCATCAGCCAGGGAAGGGCGCCGAAGGCGACCCGGCCGCGCAGCGTCTCGGGCGCCTGCAGCGTGTAGTCATCGCCGACGTCCGGAATAGCGTCGCCGCAGGCCAGCAGCTGCTGGCGCAGTGAAGGAAAGGGCAGATCCCGGGTTTTGAGCGCTTTCTGTCCGCGGGCATCGATAAAGACATCGAATTCACAGCGCTGCTGATGATGAACAATCAGCGTCCGGTCAGACTCGCGCTGCAGATCGTAATCCTCACCCAGCGCCACAATTCGCAGAATGCCCGCCCGGTGCAGGGCCAGCAGGCGGCGAATGGACTCCGGCGGGATCGCGGCGTAGTTATCAATAAACACGCGGGCGAGCCCCTGGCGGAAGCGACGGCTGTCCTCGTCGTTGAGCTGCGGCACCACGGTTTCAATCGCCTCGTGCAGGCGGAGAATGGCATAGCGCCAGGGCACCGTGTGGAGCTCGCGCTTATTACGCTCCACCTCATGTAGATTGTGCTGCGCCCACTGGAAGGGGTCATGGGTGAGACGGTCGGCAAACCAGGCGTCGGCGATGCTGTCAGGCGTCAGCTGGCGCAGCCCCATCGCCTGGCACCAGGCCGGGGCGGCATATTCCAGCTCCTGGACGATCAGCTGAAACACCCGCTCCAGCAGGCCGTCGCTGCCCTGAGCGACGGCCGCCTCAAGGGCGGCAGGGGTGGCGATCTCCAGCGGCTCCCACGGGATTGGGCAGTAGAAATCGGCCTCCGGCAGCACGCCGTTGCGTGACATCAGCGTGATCTCCAGCGCTTCGCTGCCGGGGTGCAGGGAAAAATGGGTCGTTTTGTCGTGTTCAGTATGGAAAACGCCGTGGCGGGCCACAACCGCCACGGCGGCATCAATCGCGCTTAAGGAGGTCCCGAGGATCCCGACCCGACAGGGGGCGATGCGGGCCTCCATCAGGCCGGTCCACGGGCTGGGGAAGTATTGCCGGCTGGCGCGTTCTTCTTCAGGCCACAAATGGCCGGTGGCTATCACCACCAGATCGACGATAACCGGCTGCGCCGCGCTGTCGGTGTGGATGGCGATCCCGACGGGCTGCACCGCAATATCCGTGACCTCACAGGACTCGCAAACGTTCACCACGAAGCCCGCGTCTCTGGCCCGTTGGACAAGATACAGAAAGCGGTCGCGGTAGTACTCGCCGAGGATGACCCGCGGCAGAAACTGGCGCTCATGCAGCGCGTGCCGTTCAAGACCGCGCGCCGCCAGCCAGCCATCGCTCTGCTGCTGCAGCCATTGCAGATAGGTCAGGTCGATAGGGGGGATCTCAATGCTGGCGATATTGGCCAGCATCTGCGCCGCGGTATTATCGTCGCTGTAGGGCATACCGACTCCGGCCTGCGCCTCTTTTTCAAACAGCGCGATCGATAGCGGCTCACCGCGCTTCACCAGTTCATACAAGGTGTAAATCCCCGTCGGCCCGGCGCCGACGATGGCGATTCTCTTCATGATTCTCTCCCTTCCTGTGGGTGGATACGGCATCGGGGCAGTGCACTGAAGCCAGCCTGCCCTTAATTCTGGTCGAAAATTAGCGAACCGGTGGGCCGTCGCACGCAATTTGAAACAAATTAGCGTGCTAATAAACTTGCCGACGGCCGGAAAAGGGGTGTAATTAACAAAAGAGCAACTTTCTATACAAACTATTTACACAAGCGGTGACACCAGCCTGCTCTGCCGGACGCCGCGCAAGTTCCCGGCAACGCCGTCGGGATAGGGATGACAAAATGCACGGCTGGACTTCACGACAGCGCAATGCGGCGATCGCCAGTTTTTTAAGCTGGACGCTCGATGCTTTCGACTTTTTCCTGTTGGTTTTTTTACTGAGCGATATCGCCCACTCCTTTCACGTCGACCTCGAAGAGGTCACCCTGGCGATTCTGCTGACCCTGGCCGTGCGGCCCGTCGGCGCATTGATCTTCGGCAGGGCGGCGGAAAAGTTTGGCCGCAAACCGATCCTGATGCTCAATATCGTTTTCTTCTCCGCCTTTGAGCTGCTCTCCGCCGCGGCGCCGTCGTTGATGCTGTTTTTTCTGCTGCGGGTGCTGTACGGCGTGGCGATGGGCGGGATCTGGGGCGTGGCTTCGTCGCTGGCGATGGAGACGATCCCTGACCGCTCGCGCGGCCTGATGTCCGGTCTCTTCCAGGCGGGGTATCCTTTCGGCTATCTGCTGGCGGCCGTGGCCTACGGGCTGCTGTTTGCACAGCTCGGCTGGCGCGGGATGTTTGTCATTGGCGCCGCCCCGGTGCTGCTGTTGCCGTTTATCTATTTCTGCGTCGAGGAGTCCCCGGTCTGGCTGGCGGCCCGGCAGAGTAAAGCGAGCACGGCTCTGCTGCCGGTGCTGCGTAGCCACTGGAAGCTGTGCCTGTACCTGGTGGTGCTGATGGCGGCCTTTAACTTCTTCTCCCACGGGACGCAGGATCTCTACCCGGTATTTTTGAAAGTCCAGCACGGGTTTGCGCCGGAAACGGTCAGCATTATCGCGGTGTGCTACAACATCGCCTCAATCATCGGCGGGGTGTTCTTCGGCTCGCTGTCGGAGAAGATTGGCCGGCGCAAAGCGATTATGATCGCCGCTCTGCTGGCGCTGCCGGTGATCCCGCTGTGGGCTTTCGCCAGCGGCTCGCTGGCGCTGGGGGCCGGGGCGTTTCTGATGCAGTTTATGGTGCAGGGCGCCTGGGGGGTGATCCCGACCTGGCTCAACGAACTGGTTCCGGCCAACACCCGGGCGGTGCTGCCCGGTTTCGTCTATCAGTTGGGGAATCTGCTGGCCTCGGTGAATGCCACCCTGCAGGCCTCCATTGCGCAGCACCACGGGCATAACTACGGCCTGGCGATGGCCCTGGTGGCCGGGACGGTGGCGATCGTCATTACCATTCTGACCTTCTTTGGCCGCGAGGGCCGGGTGGCGCAACCTGCCGGAGCGGCGCGTCACCAGCCGCTCTCCACCAGCCGTTAAGGGCTGACGCCGGGCGTAATCAGGCGCCCGGCAGACACGCTAACCGCGCAGGCGAACCGTCGCCGCCTGGCGTTTTTCCAGCGAGCAGATGCCAATCCCCAGCATAATGAACAGCGCGCTGAACAGGTGCCAGGCATGGGGCTGGGTATGCAGGAAGAGGATGCTTAACACGCCACCCGAGAGGGGGATGATGTGGGTGTAAATCTCCCCCCGCGTGGCGCCGATGGTGGCGATCCCTTTATTCCAGAACAGATAGGCCAGCCATGACGGAAAAATCACCAGATAAGCCAGCCCGCTGAGGAAAAACGGCTCGCGCCAGGCATCCCAGTCCTGCGCCGGGTGGCGCATCAGCCAGAAGGCGACGATCGGCAGCAGGAGCAGGGCGCCGAGCAGCGAGCTGACGGCGACAAAGCCATTCGCCGGGATCCGGCGGTCCTTGAGACGTAACAGCGAACAATAGAGCGCCCAGCTCAGCGCCGACCCCATCGCCCACAGATCGCCGACGGAAAAGGTATGCAGCGAGGCGGCATGCAGCGGGTTGCCCTGGAGTAAGAGGATCATCACGCCGAGGGTGCTGAAGACCACCCCCAGCCAGTTGCGGGCCGATACCGGGTCGCGAAAAATCAGCCGGTTAATCAGCAGCACCATGCTCGGCGTGGCGGACATATAGATGGCGGCGTTGAGGGCGGAGGTGGTTTGCAGACCGATATAGAGCGTGAGCGGGAAACTGACCTGACCGCAGAGGGTGAGCACCAGCACTGCCGGGGCGTTTTCCCGCAGCAGGTGACGACTGCCGGCAATCTGCCGGCGGTAGAGCAGGCCCAGCAGCAGCGCCGTTAACGCCCACCGCGCTTCGGTCATCAGGATCGGATCCACGCCCTGAACCAGCACGTGACCCACAACGTAATTCCCACCCCAGAACAGGGCGGCCAGCGTCAGTAACAGATAGGGCATCGTGATTCCTTGTGTCGTTTGTCACTGTACTGAATGGTAACGTTATTATTTTTATAATATCAACACTATTTTAGTGGCTTTTGTTCTGTTTATTTAAAATCGTTAATAAACAGCGAATTAATAATGTGGTTGAAATTTACGTTGCCGCTTTGTGAGGGGTACTATACCGTATAGTCGCCATGCATTTCACAGGGATAAATTCATGCGTAATACCGACAATGGGGTCATTGGTAGTGACCAAACCGCGGTGATGGCCAGGCTGGCGCTGGATGAGTTAATTGACCAGCTTCTGCACAGCAACGCGCTGTCGCTGAAGCTGACGGCCAATCCGCTGGTCGCTGACAGAGCCTGGCATCTGACGGAGAATACCTGCATCCGCGCCTTCTCCGCTGACGATCCGCAGGCCAAAAAGCGCGCGCACCATGCGCTGTTCATCCTTTATCAGTCCTGGCTTGCCGACCCGCTCTCGCCGGCGGCTGCCAATCAGTTTCATCCGCTGCTCTCCGGGATCCGAAATTACATTGAGTCTGAGTGGCTGCGGGCGGAAAGCAAACGTTTCCACCGCCAGAGGCCGGTGCTCAATGCCGGCAATATCGTCGACGAACTGCGCGCCTTATGCCAGCAGCACCCGGCGTCTCATCATCCGCTGTTCGATTTCCTTGCCAGCGAGGCCTCCGCGGCGCAAATCGACTATTTCTTCAAAAGCGACAGCGCGCTGAATCTGCTTTTCTTCGATCTGGTGGCGATGGGGCTGGTGGGCTCGTTGCCGGAAACCCGCGCCGAGATTGCGCAAAATCTGTGGGATGAGATAGGCCAGGGCAGCACTGAGATCACCCACGTCAATCTGTATAAGGATTTACTGAAGCGGCGGAATATCGCCTTACCGGACAATCATTTTGCCCATTTGTACGAGTGGCAGGGGCTGGCCGGGTATAACGCCTTTATGCTCGGCGGCGTAAATCGTCAGCATTACTACAAATCGCTGGGGGTGATGGCGATGACCGAACTGCTCGACCCGCCACAGTATGAAAAACTGGTGGCGGGCTGTCGGCGGATTGGGCTTAGCGATCGCGACGTGCATTACTATGCCGAACATATCACGGTCGATATCGGCCATGCGGACGGTTGGCTGAACAATGTGATTGTGCCGATTGGCAAAAAACATCCGGCGGCGATGGAGGAGGTCTACTTTGGCGCCGCGCTGCGCCTGCAAACCTGCAACGATTACTATGATGGTCTGCTGGCGGCGCTGCAGTCGCTGGACGGCAGCATGAGCTCACAGCGTACCGCCTTCTGAGTAGATCAGCGCTTTGGCCGCGCTCCAGGCGGTCGTCCCCGGCGGGATCTCCCGGCATTCGGCGGACTCGGCCTGCTGGGCGGCGATGGCGCCATCGATGAGCATCACCATCATCATGGCGACCCGTTCGGCAGGCTCCGGTTTTAATACCCGAGTCAGAATATCGCGGAAGAACTGCCACAGGCGCGATTTGAACCGGGAGCACTGCTCCCGGATCGCCGGCGATGACGCGCCATATTCAAACAGCGCGCGGGTAAACATGCAGCCGTGGAACGTTTCGCAGGTCAACCAGCACTGATAGTAGTCGAACACGGCGAACAACTTCTCCCGCGCGGTGGCTTTATCCGCGGTGATCTGCGTCAGATCTTGCATAAACTCGCTCTCTTTCTGCCGGAGGATAGCCAGAATGAGCGCCTCTTTATCAGCATAGTAGCGGTAGAAGGTCATTTTGGAGATGCCGGCATGCTCAGCAATCCGCTCGATGCTGGGCGACTGATATCCTTCGCGATTAAACAGCGCGCTGGCGTGGCGGAGAATGTCCGCTTGTTTTGGCTTCATGCGTTTTCCTGTCGAATGGTTCGCTGTCACGACTGCCGGTGACCCGGTCGTCCTGCGACAGCGGTGCATTATGCCGGATCTTGCCGCCAGGCGGGCAAAAAGTAAATCAGCTGCGCCTCGCGCGGCGCCGGTATTGGTGTATAAGGTGACAAGGATGAAGAAGAACATTGCCTTTTTTGACTTCGATGGCACGATAACCCACGAAGAAACGTTTACCCCTTTCATTTATCAGTCCCTCGATGCGAAAGCCATTCGTCGGGGCAAACTGCGGCTGTTGCCCTATATTCTCGCCTGGAAAATGGGCTGGCTTTCAGCCTCTGCCATCCGGCAAAAAGTGTTTCATTATGCTTTTGCCGGGAAATCGCAACCTGAGATCCTGCAGCGTGGGAACGATCATAGCCTGGCGTTTATTCCCCGCACGCTGCGGGAGAACGCAATGCAGCGTATAGCCTGGCATCAGGCGCGAGGGGACACCGTGGTGGTGGTCTCAGCCTCGCTGGATGTCTACCTTCGTCCAGTATCAGGGTGGAGACTGCAGCGGCCTGGCCAAAAAGGCGCGTATCCTGGCGAACTACGCCCTGACCGATGACGAAGCGATCTTCGCTTACGGCGATACGCCGGAAGATTTCGCCATGCTGGCGCTGGCCACCACTCAAATCTATCGCTGGGAGGAGGCACCACCATGCGGCTAGCGGCGTCAGGCTGCGCAGGTTAAGATGGCGCGCTATTGCCCCACTCACCAGGAAGAAGAGATGTTGCTACCCCTGACCACGCCCCGGCTGCTGCTGCGCCGGTTCAGAAAGGAAGATCTGCCGTCTTTCAGCCGCTATCGCAACCTGCCGGAAGTGGCCCGCTTTCAGAGCTGGAGCCATTACGGTATGGCAGAGGCGACTGCCTTCTATGAACAACAGCGTTCCCTGGCCTTTGCTGAGGATGAAAGTTGGTTCCAGCTTGCCGTAGAGATCCAGGCCAACGGTGCGCTGGCGGGAGATGTGGGGATCCACTTTTTCGATCAGGGCAGACAGGCCGAGCTGGGGATGACCTTTTCCCCGGCGTATCAGCATCAGGGGTATGCCCGGGAAGCCATACAGGCGGTGATAGCCTTACTCTTTGAACCGTTGGCCCATCACCGGCTGATTGCGGTGGTAGACACCCGCAATACCGCCGCGATCAAACTCCTGGAAGGGCTGGGCTTTCGTCGCGAGGCGCATTACCGGCAGAATATCTTTTTTAAAGGCCAGTGGGGTGATGAGTATCTGTACGCGCTGCTGCGCAGCGAATATCAGTGAAGTGACGGACTGGCCGTCACTTCTGCCAGGCTTGTCGTTAGCTATGCTGGCGGATAAAGCGCGCGCGCCACGGTTTTAGCACCCACAGCGCGAGGGCGGCGGTGACAAAATCCAGGCCAATGGCGCAGCTGAAAACCACATGCCAGCCGTGGGTGTACTGATAGAGCAGCGCCGCCAGCGGGCCGCCGAAGATTGACCCGATGCCCTGCGAAATATACAGCCAGCCATAGTTGCTGGCGGCATGTTCGCTGCCGAAGGTATCGGTGAGCGTCGACGGGAAGAGGGAGAAGATTTCCCCCCAGCCAAAGAACACCACCCCGGAAAGCAGGACAAACAGCAGCGGATCTTCCCGGCACGCCAGCCAGAGCGTCATCGCCACCCCCTCCAGCGCAAAGGCGATAAACATGGTTTGCTCGCGGCCGAAGCGGTCGGAAATAAAACCAAACAGCGGCCGGGTTAAACCGTTGGTGAAGCGGTCTATCGTTAACGCCAGCGGCAGGGCCGCCATGCCAAACACCACCGCCTGGCTAATGCCGAAGTCCTCGGCGAACACCGCCATCTGCGAAGTGACCATCAGCCCGGAAGTCGACATCATCGCCATCATGGCAAACATCAGCCAGAACAGCGGTTGGCGCAGCATTTCCCGGGAGGTAAACGATCTGCTGCTCTGCGCCACCGTCTGGCTGACGGGCAAAGAGACAGCAGGCGGCGGCAGCTTCAGTCCCTGACTGGCGAGGAAGCCGACGAGCGCGAAGAGGACCCCGAAGGTCGTCATCGTGTGTTCAAGGCCGTTGGTGGTCAGCGACAGGGAGATGGGGAAGGTGGTTATGATGGCCCCCATCCCGTAGCCCGCCGCCACCGCGCCGGCGGCGAACCCCCGCTGCCGCGGAAACCATTTGACCATCAGGCCGACAACGCCGATGTAGACGATCCCGGTTCCAAGGCCGCCCATGCAGCCATAAACCAGCCACAGCGTCGCCAGGCCATTCACCTGTGCGGAAAGCACCCAGCTCATCCCCGCCATCACCGTGCCGATAGCAATTAGCCGCCGTGGGCCAAATTTCTCCACTAACCGCCCCTGAAAGGGCGAAAAGAAGGTCTGGAGGATGATCAGCAGCGAGAAGGTGACCTGCAGCTCGGGCAGACCGACGCCCAGCTTTGCGGCCAGGGGTTTCGTCAGCAGCGTCCAGACATATTGCGGACTGGAGATGGCGGCCATACAGATCAGGCCCAGCACCAGCTGGCGCCATTTGCCATATTTCGGGGTAACCAACGGTTCGCTGAGTGTCGTCATGTTGTTCTCCGTTTTCAGTTAACAGGTTTCCGTGAAACGCATCCGCCCTGGAGGCTTCACGGAGAGAAGAAGGCGTTGGCGTCGCGACCGCAGGTGGCTATGGGTTGTCGCCTCCTGGCCTGAGATCTTGTCAACATCGCTGTATACAACCGCAGAGCATTAAACGTGCCAGTTAAAATAGTGCTTTATATACAAACAGTTAACATGTAAGTGTGGGAGGGGATGAGATTCAGTATGGTGAACAGGCGGCACTGAGTCGGTGCAAATGGGTCATCGCTGTGCGCTTCACTTATTGACTGGCTCAAGGCCGATGGTAGGTCTAATGGAAAAAGAGGCATGGCATTCAGGCGGGGGACAGGCACCCACCTGTTTATCCTGTTTCTGATCGCTGATTATATTCACGCTATAGATACAGGAGGCGCTAACCTGGTCGGTGCGAACGGCTTTAAATCGCATGCTGATGAAGTTGAAGATAAACCCTGCTTAAACATGACGCAGAAATAAGTGAAAAATAAGTTACAGTTAACAATTTATTAAATTCACATTGGAATTATTTTAATAGTTATTTTTTCAACGCACTGATTTATAAGTTTAAATATAATGACAGACTGGGTTTTCATCAAATAGTGATGACAGAGAATATCATTGATAATACCAATGTCATGTTCTATGGTAGCGTTCACTTAATAGTAAATTGAATGAGGTGAAAAATGCATAATTATATTACCAAAGGTGTTGCGCTGGCTGTAGCCATCGCTGCCTCAGGAACGGTGCAGGCTATTGATAAAAAGAATCCTGATCCTTATTTTTCAGGGGTCAAGATTTTTGCCCTAAAGGAGGCCACCGGAAGTGAATGGGATAGCGTGACCGGCGAGGCGAAGTATCTGGTGACCTATAAAGTTACGCTTGATAACTTCTCTGATAAAAGCATTGAACCTGGCAAAGATAACAAAATGTGCTTCTTTTTGTATGATAAAAATGGCAAGTCATTTATGAGCACGGGTATTGAAATGGAGATGCTGAAAAAATACAAACCCATTGAAAGCCGAACAGGTAACGTGTTCTTCAGCAGCGCCGATCCTGAAATACTGAATATACCTTTTGTCCGTCTCGCTTTCGGTAAAGACTGCTTAACAAAATAACTCCCATCCCGAGCGTGGATGATCTGCCTTATATGACGTTAGCGTAACACCAAGCGTCCGTAAGGTGTTACGAGATGAACATAACATCTGGATGATGAGGGGGCGTGCGCGGCAGACATCAACCGTGTCAAGCACCACGCTCATCTGAAGTAGGTCACTCGTATTTCATTTTACGGGGGAGGCGCGTCCGCCAGGAGGGGAATACACTGGCCAGTTATTGGACAATCTTTACGCGTCTTTTTTTGCGTCGCTATCCGTGACGCTCCTGATGATTTTTCTCAGTTGGCAAATGCCAAAACTCATCGCTAATTTATTATGGTGCTTCGCTTTGCTTACGGTGCCTGTAAAAAGAGAGTGCCTGACAAAATGGCTATCCTGATAAAAAACAGTATCAGCGTGTAACTCGCCAGAAATCACCAGCACTGCTATTAGCAAAAGGAGAGAGGTTTTCATCATTCGTTTCTTGTCAGCTTAACTCTGTCTCTGGTTATCCGGGCATTATGAACACCGTTCAGCAATGGTAGTGACCGACCGATGTATATCCGGGGCATGCGGCGCATAATAAAATTCTACCGAAGTCTGCCTGCCGTTGAAGTTACTGATATCCACCCACGCGACAGTCGTGTTTTCAGTATTCCTCAGGTTGTATTTATCGATGTTTTCAGGAAGGGTCTCATCATATTCCAGCGATAAATTCGCTTTAGACGCGGCATTATGAAGGCAATCGATCACCTGATTTTTTCCCTGATTAACGTAATAGGTTCCTTCTTCCGGGTGTATGCCCACATCACCCAGATCCACACAACCACTTAACAGAAAAAGGGGGGGCAACATCAGCAATATTTTCATGGAACCTCTCTGTGTTAAATAACATTGGCGTGATTTTAACTTGTATTTAACAGGCCAGGCATTCTGAGTTAACGAATGGTGAATTTATTCCACCCCTCTACTTAACGTGGCGCAATATTATCATCGTGCGTTAAAACGCACAAGCCTGCGATTTAGCATTAGTATGTATTCAACATTTAAATGCTTTACCGTCAGGCGGGTAAAACAGGCGGTAAAAATATGAGCCCCCCTGGCGACGGGACAGGGAAGAAGCGCCTGCGACATCCCCCATGTCGAAGCGGCGTAATGGCAAACATTTACCCCGCGCCATGATAATCAGCTACAGGATTCATCCCCCATGACCCCCGGCCGGTTGTTGGCCAGAACGCGGTGGGCTTTCCCTTTGCACCAAAGCCATGCAATGCCCCACTTTTACTCCCCATTTTTGGGAGGCGATGCGCCAGTTGGCGGTAAATCACTGAAAATACTGCTGTCTGGCTCCTGGCATGGCCCTTGCAATACCATCAGCAGAAAGCAGCGCAACAGACAATTTAGATCACACAATAGCTGGCTAGGGTTCCGGTTCACCGCGGTGAACGTCTGGTCCGAGAGCTGGCGACCTCGGCGAGGTTACACGGCGGGATAAAAGCCCGGGAGACAGCAGCACCGTTGGGTGTCGCGCTGCTCCGTTTCTCGTGCTAACCAGAGGTCCACCATGAAAACATCGCCGCTCCTCCGCTCACTTGTCCTGTCACTGACGCTATTGACCAGCGTCCCGTCCTTTGCCGCCGTCAAGAAAGAGTTCAACGTCTGCTGGACCATCTACGCCGGCTGGATGCCCTGGGGCGCCATCAGCAATGAAAAGATCATCGATAAATGGGCCAGCAAGTACGGCATCAAAATCAATATTGTTCAGCTCAACGATTACATCGAATCCATCAATCAGTACACCGCCGGGCAGTTTGACGGCTGCACGATGACGAATATGGACGCCCTGACCATTCCGGCGGCCGGCGGTGTCGACAGCACGGCGCTGATCACCGGCAGCTACTCCGATGGTAACGACGGGGTGGTTCTGAAAGGGGCGGATAAAAAGCTCAGCGACCTGAAAGGGATGTCGGTGTATCTCCCGGAGCTGTCGGTCTCCCACTATCTGCTGGTGCGCGGCCTGGAAAAAGCCGGGCTGCAGGAAAAAGACGTCAAGGTGGTGAATACCTCCGATGCCGATATCGTCTCGGCCTTTGGCACCAGCGGCGTGCGGGCGGCGGTGGCCTGGAATCCACAGCTGTCGGTTATCAAAAAGACCCCGCAAACCAGCGAAGTGTTTAGCTCCTCGCAGGTGCCGGGCGAGCTTATCGACATGATGGTGGTCAATACCCAGACCCTGAAAGATAACCCGGCGCTGGGCAAAGCGCTGACCGGCGCGTGGTTTGAAATGATGGCCAAAATGAAGGCCGGCGATACCCAGGCGCTGAGCGCTATGGCCGCCGACTCCGGTACCGATCTCGCCGGCTACCAGGCGCAGCTCAAAACCACTCATCTTTTCTGGACGCCTGCCGACACCCTGGCGTTTATCGCCTCGCCGGATCTGGCGAAAACCATGCAGCGTGTGGCGCAGTTCTCCTTCGATAAAGGTCTGCTGGGCGAGGGGGCGCAGAGCGCGGACTTTATCGGCATGACCTTCCCGGGCAATGTCACGCTCGGCGATGCCGCCAACCGCAAACTGCGCTTTGACGACAGCTACCTGAAGCTGGCCGCCGCGGGCCAGCTGTAATGATTGCCGCCGGGAGACCACGCCATGCGCCACATTAACCGATATCCCCAAAAGGGGATGCGCCTGACGCTGATGCTGCTGCCGTTTGTGCTGCTGATCGCCGCCTGGTTTATGGGATCGGCGGTGCGGCTGGAAGCCAATCCGCAGGACAAGTTGCTGCCAGGCCTGTCGCAGATGGCGGCGGCCATTGACCGGATGGCGTTCACCCCGGACAAACGCAGCGGCGAGTATCTGCTGTGGGCCGACACGCTGATCAGCCTGAGCCGTCTGCTGACGGGCCTGGCCGTCTCGTCGCTGATCGGCCTCGGCATCGGTATCGCCGCCGGCGTCTTCCCGATGTACCGCGCGGCGCTGTCGCCGCTGATGACGGTGGTGTCAATGATCCCGCCGCTGGCGATCCTGCCGGTGCTGTTTATCGTCTTTGGCCTGGATGAGCTGTCGAAAGTGATGCTGATCGTCATCGGCATTACGCCGATGCTGGCGCGCGACCTGGAGCAGCGGGCGCGGGAGATCCCGGCGGAGCTGTTTATAAAGGCGCAGACCTTGGGGGCTAATAGCTGGACGGTGGTGCTGCGGGTGGTGCTTCCTCAGCTGCTGTCGCGGCTGATAGCTTCTCTGCGCCTGCTGCTGGGCTCGGCATGGCTGTTCCTGATCTCCGCCGAGGCCATCTCCGCCACCGCCGGGCTGGGGTATCGCATCTTCCTGGTGCGGCGCTATATGGCGATGGATGTGATTATTCCGTATGTCATCTGGATCACGCTGCTGGCATGGCTGATGGATCTGGCGCTGCGTCAGCTGCACAAAGCCTGTTTCCCGTGGGCGGAAGGAGGCCGGGGATGAGTTTTATCGACATCAAAAACATCTGGCAGGAGTACGGCGACCACGTGGTGCTGGAGCGCATTAATCTGCAGGTGAAAGAGGGCGAGTTTTGCTCAATGGTCGGCGCGTCCGGCTGCGGTAAATCGACCTTTCTGCGTCTGCTGCTCGGTCAGGAGCAACCGACCCGCGGCGCCATCCTGCTCGACGGCCAGCCGCTGGCGGCGGAGCCGGACCGCAGTCGCGGCGTGGTTTTCCAGCGCTATTCGGTTTTCCCGCACCTCAACGTGCTGGATAACGTCGCCATCGGCCTGGAGCTGCCGGCGTCCCCGCTGCTGGGGCGCCTGTTTGGCGGCAGAAAGCGCGAAGCCCGGCAACAGGCCCAGCGAATGCTGGAGAAAGTGGGCCTGGGACACGCCCTGGATAAATACCCGGCGCAGCTCTCGGGCGGGATGCAGCAGCGGCTGGCCATTGCCCAGGCGTTCGTAATGCAGCCGCGGGTGCTGCTGCTGGACGAGCCCTTCGGCGCGCTGGATCCCGGCATTCGCAAGGATATGCATGCGCTGCTGCTCCAGCTGTGGAGCGAAACGCGCATGACGGTGTTTATGGTCACCCACGACCTGGCCGAAGGCTTCAACCTGGGCACGAGGCTGCTGGTGTTCGACAAAGTGCGCATCGACCCGCAGGCGCCCAACGCCTGGGGAGCGCGTATTACCTACGACATTCCGCTCAATGAAGCGCGGATGGCGCAACTGGCCGCCGGTAGCGACACCAACGTTTACGCATTAAGGAGATAAATTGATGACTGAACTGTTTCACTCCACCCCCAGCCTGCGCGAAGAGCGGCTTCCCGGCGGGGCGCACACCTCGCTGATTTTGCGCAAAGGGCAGATCCTGCGCCTGACCGATCTCGACGGCGGGGCAAACGTCAGCATGATGATGCTCAATCCTCATGAGAAAAGTGAGCGGCTCAACCTGCCGGATACCCTCAAAGGACAGCATACCGCGCGCCTGACCGCCGGGCACTGTTTCTACTCCGATATGGGCCGGGTGCTGGCCGGGATCGTCGCCGACAGCTGCGGCTGGCACGATCCGTTCGGCGGGGTCCTCAACGCCGGGGAGACGCACGACAAATATGGCGCCGGACGCTATCAGGAATTACGCAATGGCTTCTACCGCAACGGCGTCGATAACCTGCTGGTGGAGATGGGGAAATGGGATCTCGGTCTGGAAGATCTGCTGATGGTAGTCAACTTCTTCAGCAAAGTGACCGTCGATGACGAGGGGCGCTTTCACTTTGTCTCCGGCAACAGCCGCGCCGGGGACTATGTGGAACTGTATGCCCCGATGGACGTCCTGCTGGTCCTCACCGCGCTACCGCATCCTCAGGATCCGGCCACAGAGTATGCCCCCCGTCCGGTGCAGCTGAGCTGGTATCAGGCCGACGATGAAGACGCGGCCACTCAGGCGCTCCTGACCCGCGATGAGAACCTGCGCGCGTTCCGCAATACCCAACTTTTTGCCCTGTAAGGAGGCGTTTATGACCCTTATCACCAGTCACCGACGTCCGGAAGAGGCCGTCTATCGCCATGTGATCCCCGCCGGGGAGCCGTGGCTGTTCGAGGTTAAACAAGGGCAAACCCTGCGTCTGCTCGATCTCGAAGGCAACCAGGCGATTGATACCCTGTTTTACAACGCCGACAACCCGCGCGAGCGCTACGATGCGCAGCGCACGCTGCGCCGCCAGGGTAACGCCTACCTCACCGCCGGCAGCGTGCTCTATTCCAACCTTGGTCGTCCGCTGATGACCATCGTGGCCGATACCTGCGGGCGGCACGATACCCTCGGCGGCGCCTGCGCCCAGGAGAGTAACACCGTCCGCTACGCCCTCGACAAGCGCTACATGCACAGCTGCCGGGATAATTTCCTCTGCGCCTGTCTGCATGATGGCCGTCTGCATAAGCGCGATATCGGCGCCAACATTAACTTCTTTATGAACGTGCCGGTGACGCCGGAGGGCGGTCTGACCTTCGCGGATGGCATCTCGGCGGCGGGAAAATACGTGGAACTGCGCGCGGAGTGTAACGCCATGGTGTTGATCTCCAACTGCCCGCAGCTCAACAATCCCTGCAATGGCTGGAACCCGACCCCCGCCGAGGTGCTGGTATGGAACTGACCCGCTGGCAGCGCTGGCGTTTGCTGGCCTTTCGGCTGTTCGCCGTTCGCGCCGACCGCCTGAACTACACGCCGACGCGCCACCTTTAAGCGCCGGTTCTCCCGGGGACGACCTCAGGGGAAGATGAATTGTTGCGGGACGACCCGCTTCGCTGTGAGTTCCGCTTATGTTTGATACCTTACTGATTGCCAACCGCGGGGCGATTGCCTGCCGCATTCTGCGCACCCTGCGCGCCATGCAGGTGAAGGGCGTCGCCGTTTACGCCGAAGCCGACCTGAGCAGTCTGCACGTCCGCGAAGCGGATGAGGCGCTGAGCCTTGGCGAGGGGCCGGCAGCGCAAACCTATTTAGTCGTAGAGAAGATCATTGCCGCCGCGCGGCAGAGCGGCGCCCGCGCCATCCACCCCGGCTACGGCTTTCTGTCGGAAAACGCCGCCTTCGCCGAGGCCTGTGAGGCGGCGGGACTGGCGTTTGTTGGCCCGACCCCGCAACAGCTGCGAACCTTCGGCCTGAAGCATACCGCCCGCGCGCTGGCCAAAGCGGAGGGCGTTCCGCTGCTGGAAGGCAGCGACCTGCTGGCCGACAGCGAAGAAGCCTGCCGGGCGGCAGAGGCGGTGGGCTACCCGGTGATGCTCAAGAGCACGGCGGGCGGCGGGGGGATTGGCATGCGCGTCTGCCGCGACGCCCGCGAACTGAGCGAGGCGTTTGCCACGGTGCAGCGGCTGGGGCAAAACAACTTCAGCGACGCCGGGGTGTTTCTCGAAAAATATATCGAACGCGCCCGGCATCTCGAGGTGCAGATCTTCGGCGACGGGAAGGGGGCGGTTATCGCCCTCGGCGTGCGCGACTGCTCGCTGCAGCGGCGTAACCAGAAAGTGATTGAAGAGACGCCGGCGCCAAATCTGCCGGACGGGATGGCGCAGGCGCTGTGTAGCGCGGCCATTGCCCTCGGAAAAGCGGTGAACTACCGCAGCGCCGGGACGGTGGAGTTTGTCTACGACAGCGCGGCGCAGCGCTTCTATTTCCTCGAGGTCAATACCCGGCTGCAGGTAGAGCACGGCGTCACGGAGCAGGTGTGGGGCGTGGACCTGGTGCGCTGGATGATCGCCCTGGCGGCAGGGGATTTACCGCCGCTGAGCGAGCTGTCCGCCGGGCTACAGCCCCGGGGGCATGCCATTCAGGCGCGAATTTACGCCGAAGATCCTGGCCGTCAGTTTCAGCCTTCGCCCGGACTGTTAACCGACGTCTGGTTTCCGCCGGCGGACGGCGCTACCCTGCGCATCGACCGCTGGGTCGAGGCCGGCTGTGAAGTGCCGCCGTTTTTTGACCCGCTGCTGGCGAAAGCTATCGTCTGGCGCCCCTGCCGCGATGAGGCGATCGACGGCCTGGCGCAGGCCCTGGCGGAGACCCGCCTGTACGGCGTCGAAACAAACCGCCAGTACCTGCAGCAGATCCTTCGCTTTGCGCCGTTCACCGCCGGGGAACCCTGGACCCGCTGTCTGGAGCAACTGCGCTACCGGGCCGATACCGTGGAGGTACTCAGCGCCGGCACCCAGACCAGCGTCCAGGACTACCCGGGACGTCTGGGGTTCTGGGCGGTGGGCGTACCGCCCTCAGGCCCGATGGATGACCGGGCGCTGCGCCTGGGCAATCGTCTGCTGGGCAATGCCGAGGGCGACGCCGCGCTGGAGATCACCCTTAGCGGACCCACGCTGAAATTTAACACCGCGGTGCAGGCGGTGGTCTGCGGCGCGCCGCTGCCCGTAACGCTCGACGGCATCGACCAGGAGATGGACGGCGTCTTCTCTGTTCCGGCGGGGGCGACCCTCAGGCTGGGGGCGATAAGCGGGCCAGGCGTCAGAAGCTATCTCTGCCTGCGCGGCGGCATTCAGGTGCCGGACTACCTGGGCAGTAAAAGCACCTTTACCCTCGGTCAGTTTGGCGGCCACGGCGGACGGGCGCTGCGCGCCGGCGACGTGCTGCATCTTGCGCCTCCGGCTGAGACCATGGAAGGCGCGGCGCTTCCCGCAGAGTTGCGCCCTGAGCTTGCGGAAGTGCGAACGCTGCGGGTGATTTATGGCCCCCACGGCGCGCCGGAGTTCTTTGCCCCGGCGTATATGGCGACCTTTTTTGCCACCGACTGGGAAGTGCATTTTAATTCCAGCCGCACCGGCGTGCGCCTGATCGGGCCCAAGCCGGTCTGGGCCCGCGACAGCGGCGGCGAAGCCGGGCTCCATCCGTCGAATATTCACGACAACCCCTACGCGGTGGGGGCGGTGGATTTTACCGGCGATATGCCGGTGATCCTCGGGCCGGACGGCCCAAGCCTCGGGGGCTTCGTCTGCCCGGTCACGGTGATCGAAGCCGATCTCTGGCAGCTGGGCCAGCTTAAGGCGGGGGATAAGGTGCGCTTTGTGGCGATTGACGTCCCCACCGCCCGGCGGCTGGCGGCAGGCCGTCGCGCAGAGCTGGCGACCCTGCAGGCGCAGGACGTTGCCTGGCAGCCTGTGCCGCTCACCTCGCCGGTGGTGATGACCTGCGGCGACGCTGACAAACGCCTGGTGGCGCGCCTCTCCGGCGATACCCACCTGCTGCTGGAGGCCGGTGAGGCGGAGCTGGATCTGGTGCTGCGCTTTCGCATCCATGCCCTGATGCAGGCCCTTGAGGGGCAATCCCGGGACGGGATCATCGATATCACGCCGGGGATCCGCTCTCTGCAGCTCCATTTCCAGCCGGAAACGCTGGCGCTGGATACGCTGCTGGCATGGGTCCGCGGGGAGTGGGCCACGGTCTGCATGAGCGACGATCTGCAGGTTCCAACACGGGTGGTGCATCTCCCGCTCTCCTGGGACGATCCGGCCTGCCGCAAGGCGATCGACAAATATATGACCACCGTCCGCCCGGACGCCCCCTGGTGCCCAAGCAACCTCGAGTTTATTCGCCGGATAAACGATCTCCCGGATGAGCAGGCGGTGTGGCAAACGGTGTTTGACGCCAGCTATCTGGTGATGGGGCTCGGCGATGTCTATCTCGGCGCGCCGGTGGCCACGCCCCTTGATCCGCGCCATCGGCTGGTCACCACCAAATACAACCCGGCGCGAACCTGGACGGCGGAAAACTCGGTGGGCATCGGCGGAGCGTATCTGTGCGTTTACGGCATGGAAGGTCCGGGCGGCTATCAGTTTGTCGGCCGCACCCTGCAGATGTGGAATCGCTATCACGAGGTGGCCGATTTTGCCGGCAAGCCCTGGCTGCTGCGCTTTTTCGACCAACTGCGTTTCTATCCGGTCTCGGCGGAAGAACTGCTGGCTATTCGCCGCGATTTCCCGCTCGGACGCTACCCGCTGCGCATCGAGCACAGCACGCTGCGGCTGGCGGAGTACCAGCAGTTTCTCTCTCGCGAGGCGCAGAGCATTAGCGCATTTCGCGATCATCAGCAGCGGGCGTTTAACGACGAGCGCGAGCGCTGGATCGCCAGCGGCCAGGCCCATTTCGACAGCCAGGAGAGCGCGACAGAAGAGGCGGGCGATGCGCCGCTGCAGCCGGGGGAGCAGGGGGTGGAAAGCCCGGTATCCGGTAATCTGTGGCAGGTACAGACCGCGGCCGGCAGCCAGGTACGCGCCGGCGATGTGCTGGTGGTGCTTGAGTCGATGAAAATGGAGATCCCGCTGCTGGCGCCGTGCGATGGCAGGGTTCAGCAGGTCAATGTGCAGCCAGGCAGCGCGGTGCGTGCCGGGCAGCGGGTGGCAGTGATTATTGAGGAGAAGGCATGATGCAGCAGACGTTTGATTTACGCCTGGCGACTCTGGCGGCGAACTATCGTAACGGCCACACCACCCCGCGCGCGCTGCTGGCGGGGATCCGCCAGCGGGCGCAAGCGCTGGAGCCCGAGTTTAATCTGTTTATCCATCTCCTGAGCGAAGCGGAGCAGGCGCCGTTTCTGGCGGCGCTGGAAGGCCATTCGCCAGACACGCTCCCGCTGTACGGGGTGCCGTTCGCCATCAAAGATAATATCGATCTCGCGGGGATAATCACCACTGCCGCCTGTCCGGCGTTTGCTTACCGGCCGACGCAAAGCGCGACCATTGTCGCACAGCTGATTGCCCTGGGGGCGGTGCCGGTGGGCAAAACCAATCTCGATCAGTTTGCCACCGGCCTGAACGGGACCCGTTCGCCGTATGGTCGCTGCCGCAACGCGTACCATCCCGCTTATCCCTCCGGCGGCTCCAGCGCCGGGTCGGCGCTGGCGGTAGCCCTGGGCGTTGCCAGCTTCGCGCTGGGGACCGACACCGCCGGCAGCGGTCGCGTCCCGGCCGGGCTGAATAACCTGGTGGGCCTGAAAGCGACGAAAGGGGTGATCTCCACCGCCGGGGTGGTACCGGCCTGCCGCACGCTGGACTGCGTGACCTTTTTCAGCGCCACCGCCGACGAGGCCAGCCAGCTGCTGGCGCTGGTTGCCCGGGCCGATCCGCAGGATAGCTACAGCCGCCGCAATCCCCAGTGGAACAGTCGTCAGGCCTTCGGCAGGCCGTCCGCCGGGTTTCGCTTTGGCGTCCCGCAGGAGCTTAACTTCCTCGGCTGCCGCGCCAGCGAAGCGCTGTTCGCCCAGGCCGTGCAGCGGCTGACGGCGCTCGGTGGGGAAGCCGTGGCAATCGATTTTGCGCCTTTTCTCGCCGCCGCCCGCCTGCTGTATGACGGGCCGTGGGTCGCTGAACGCTATGCGGTGGCTGGCCCGTTGATTGAGCAGCAGCCGGACGCCGTGCTGCCGGTCATTCGCGACGTGCTGGCGAAAGCGCCTGATATCGACGCGACGGCGACCTTTAAGGCGATGTATCAGCTGCAGGAGTATAAAGCGCAGTGCGATGCCATCCTCGAGACGCTGGACTGCGTGCTCACGCCAACCTTTCCGCGGCCGGTAACGCTGGACGAGCTGGCGGCGGAGCCCATCGCCCGCAACGCCGACCTGGGCTACTACACCAACTTTATGAACCTGCTGGACTATGCGGCGGTGAGCGTGCCGTGCGGGTTTATGCCCGACGGACTGCCCTCCGGCGTCACGCTGTTCGGCCGGGCCTTTACCGATCAGTATTTGCTGAGCCTGGCCGACGCCTTCCAGCGCGCGGAGCGGCTGCCGCTGGCAGGCGGCGCGCGGCTGGAGAGCCCGCCGCCTGCGCACCCCGCGGGCCATGATCGGATGGCCCTGGCGGTATGCGGCGCCCACCTGACCGGCCAGCCGCTGAACGGTCAATTGCTGGCGCGGGGCGGCCGGCTGCTGCAGGCGACCCACAGCGCGCCGCGCTATCGGTTGTATGTCCTCCCGGATGGCAAGCGCCCGGCGATGGTGCGTGACGAACCAGAGGGGGCCGCGATAGCGGTGGAAGTCTGGGCGATCCCCAGCGCTGAGGTGGGGTCGCTGCTGGCCGCCATCCCCGCGCCGCTGGGGCTGGGACAGATTGAGCTGGCGGACGGCCGCTGGGTGACAGGCTTTATCTGTGAAGCCGGTGGGCTGGGCGCGGCCACCGAGATCACCGCCTGGGGCGGCTGGCGTCAGTGGCTGGCCAGGTAAACGGAACACCCTCTGAAGTAGCGCCGCAGAGGGCACTTCTGCACCATCCGGCGATGCCTCCCGGACGCCGAGCGACGGCCGGGGAAGGTTACTGATGGAGGGGGGCGGGATAAAACGCTTCCGCTGTCCATTGCGCTGATGGCTCGCGGAATTGCTGCCAGAACAGTTCGGCAATCCACCAATATCAGTGAAGCGCTGCTGACGGCGGTTATTCGGGCAACCGGGATCGCACTGCTGCCGGGGTGGATGGTTAGCCAGGCGGTACAGTGCGGCGAAGGTCAGCGTTTATGCCCTGATGCCGCCCGGCACGCTGGTTCCCGCCAAGACCCGGGTATTTATCGACACGCTATGCCATCAGCTGGCGTCATCCCCGCTGTGGCAGGACGAATTGAAGCGATAAGCAGGGGGGCCGCCAGATTAAGCCATGGATGGCGGTTATACCGCGGTACTGGCCCGGACTTTGAGTACTGACGGAATTTCTATGAACTTTTCACAAGGCTTATCGTTTAGCAGCTCGAGAAGCGCTTTTCCCGCCTTCACCCCAATGTCATGCCAGGGAAATTCAACGGTTGTCAGGGCAGGGGAACAGACTGTCGATAAAACCCCGCCGCCTAAACTCGCAATGGCTACGGTATTGGGCACTTTGATCCCGGCGCTGTGGCAGGCCATCATGCATCCGCACGCCATTTCATCCGAAGTGCAAATTAGCGCATCCAGATCGCCCCAGGTAATCATCATATCCTTGAAAATATTCACGCCTGTGGCGATGGTTGAAGGCAAATGCGTGGTCACCACCCGATGTGGCGAACGGTTCAGGGCCAACATTGCCGTATTCCAGCCGCTCAGAAGCTGGCGAAACATCGTATTGTTGGCTGGGGTACACAACAACGCGATGTTTTTTAATGAGGCATCCGCGAGGTGGGTTACGATCTGTTTCACTGCCTTACCGTAATCCACGCCGATGCACATGCCAACAGGCTGGGTATTTAACGCGCCAATCTCCAGGATAGGCACATCAACATTGGCCAGCAGCTGGGTGCAGCTCTCAATGGTGTCGATATTGAATTGAATAATCGCTGCCGGGTTATAGGCGAGCATTTTTTCAAACGTTCTTTGTTCGTTTTGACCGTCATGACCAGATTCCATAAACATCATGGTATAGCCGCGTTCAGTCAGGATTTTTTGTAATGCCTCCGACACCGGCAAAAAACCTGGCGAAGAGAAGGTGGGGACGACGGCCAAAATGAGATCGGAATGGACCGACGCCAGATTACGCGCCTGGAGATTGGGGACATAGCCGAGTTGACTGACTGCCGCATCAATACGATCGCGAAGGTCAGGGTTGACTTTTTCAGGCATTCTCAGCGCACGGGAGACAGTCATGGCGCTCACGCCGACAAACTCAGCCACTTCGGTCAGGGTTATCTTCCCAGTTCCCTTACGACGTTTTTCTTTCGGGCTATTGTCTGCGTCTAGACTCTTCACCAGGATCACCAACCGTTTGAAAAATAATAAGTAACAAAAGTAAATCGTTGATACGCATTATAACTTACCACAGCGAAGGGGAAAGCACATTATAACAAATGTTAGCGGTAACTCGATTTTTAACATTTTTGCTTGTTAGCGCTAACTTTGAGAGATGTATCACAGTTGCATTTTATTTAGCTGTTTATAGTTCAGCACATGGAATCCCTCGGGAGTGCATATGATTAGAGACTGGTTAACCCCGGATAAAATTAATGTCATTAACGCAATAGATAACTGGAAAAATGCCGTTCGACTCTCAGCAGAACCTTTGCTGGCGCAGGGGTATATGGCAGAGCACTATATTGAGGCGATTTTTAAAAGCCATGAAGAATTTGGGCCTTATTATCTATTAGCCCCAGGATTAGCGATGCCTCATGCCCGCCCCGAGCAAGGTGCATTGAGGAATGGATTATCACTCCTTCATATTAAAGAGGGCATATCATTTGGCTCGACTGAGAACGACCCGGTATACGTGGTTATTATGCTATGCGCTTGTTCCGGGAATGAACATATCACGATGATCGGTGAACTGGCAGAACTCTTTAGCGATCGGCAAAAGCTAGAACGATTGTTAAAAGCCGATGATATTAAGGCAATTCAGGCCGTTATTGACTGAAGGAAAAGAGAATGAAAAAAGTACTCATCGTCTGTGGCAATGGTTTAGGCAGCAGCTTTATCGTTGAAATGAATGTCAAAAAAATCCTTGCTGAAATGAATAAAGAGGTTGAAGTCGCACATACCGACCTGACGTCAGCGAAAAGCGAAACTGCGGACCTTATTCTGAGCGCCAACGATATTGCCGAACATTTAACTGGTCATTCCGCGAAGGTTGTTGGATTAAGTAATTTACTCGATAACAATAAAATCAAAGAGATTTTAGCAGAACACATTTAAGCAACGGCTTTCTGAACCGTGGAGTTTAATATGCTTCATTTCCTTATTTACGATGTGTTAGGGACACCGGCGATTCTGGTTGGATTGTTTTCTCTAATCGGTCTGCTGTTGCAAAAAAAAGGAATTTCAGACGTTATCTCAGGCACCCTGAAAACCATCATGGGTTTTGTTATTTTAACGGCTGGCGCCGGTATCATTGCCTATACATTAACCATTTTTAGCCAACTATTTGAACATTCATTTCATATTCAGGGGGTGGTGCCTAACACCGACGCGATGGCCGCGCTGGCGCAGAAGAATTATGGCACGGAAACCGCCACGATCATGGTGCTGGGCATGTTGATCAATATCGCCCTGGCGCGTTTGACGCCATTAAAGTACATCTTTTTAACGGGCCACCATACGCTCTATATGGCCGCGATGCTGGCGGTGATCTTGTCAGTAGGTGGCTTGTCGGGTGGTTGGGTGGTGGCCATCGGGGCGGTGATTCTCGGCGCGATGATGGTGATCTCTCCGGCGATCTTGCAGCCGTTTACCCGAAAAATTACCAATACCGACGTTCTGGCTCTCGGCCATTTTGGCTCTATTGGTTATCTGCTCTCCGCGCTGGTGGGAAAAGTCGTAGGGAAAGGTAGCCCCTCGATTGAAGAAATTAAAGTGCCTAAGTCACTCAATTTCCTTCGTGACTCGTCGGTGGCCATCTCTCTCACCATGATGATTCTGTTCCTGGTGCTGGTGGTCGTCGCAGGCAAAACCTTTGTCGAGGAGACCCTGAGTGCCGGTCAGAATTTTATTATCTTCGCCATTATTCAGTCCCTCACTTTTGCTGCGGGGGTTTATATCATCCTCGCCGGTGTGCGGATGGTGATTGCCGAGATTGTGCCAGCGTTTAAAGGTATTGCAGACAAACTAGTGAAAGATGCGAAACCGGCGCTGGACTGCCCGACGGTGTTTCCCTTTGCTCCCAATGCCGTTATCGTCGGGTTTCTCGCAAGCTTTGTTGCAGGCCTGCTCAGCATGTTCCTCTGCCCGCTGTTCGGTTTGAGCGTCATCGTACCGGGACTAGTGCCTCATTTCTTTTGCGGGGCAACGGCTGGCGTTTACGGCAACATCACCGGCGGACGTCGTGGGGCAGTGGTGGGGGCATTTGCCCATGGCCTGCTCATTTCGTTCCTGCCGGCAATCCTTTTGCCAATGATGGGAGATATGGGCCTCGGTTCTACAACCTTTGGCGATGCAGACTTTGGCGTTGTCGGCATCGTTTTAGGTCATATCATCGCAATGTTTAACTAACTATTTATTATCGGAGCTGGTTTATGGGCGCTAAATTTTCACCCTCACTGATGTGTATGGATTTGACACAGTTCAAAGAACAGATCACAGCAATGAATAACAAAGCGGATTTTTATCACGTCGATATAATGGATGGCAATTACGTCCGCAATATCACTCTGTCTCCCTTTTTTATTGAGAATCTGAAAAAAATCACTACCGTTCCCATCGATGTCCATCTGATGGTGAACCACCCGGAAGATATTATCCCAATGTGTCTCGCCGCAGGAGCCGATATCATTAGCTTCCATCCCGAGACTGCGAATAACAAAATTTTCCGCCTGCTGAATCAGATCAAGGATGCGGGAAAAAAATGCGGGGTGGTGCTGAACCCGGCGACGCCGGCTGAAAGCATTGCTGAATATGCGCACCTGCTGGATAAAGTGACGGTCATGTCAGTTGACCCTGGCTATGCCGGGCAAAAGTTTATACCTGAGTCGCTGAACAAAATAAGAAAGCTCATCAGTATGCGCAAAAATAATGGCTATCATTATCTGACGGAAATTGATGGTTCTTGCAATGAAAAAACCTTTGGTTTGATTGCTGAATCTGGGGTGGATGTATTTATCGTTGGTACATCTGGTCTGTTTTCTCTTCATGAAGATGTCAGCCTGGCATGGGACAGAATGATCGATATTTTCCAGCGTGAAACCGTCGCTGCCTGATTCATTATTGCGTATTATTTATTTCGAACCACAGTGTATATTCAAGTAAATATTAAAAAACTGCATCACGCCAGCGATGCCTGTTCTGTTATTCAACGACCACTCTATATGAATGCGGGTGAATTATGGATATTGCAACAGTACTTAATGTAAAGAACATCAAGCTAAAAATGACTGCCAGAACGAAAGAAGAGGTGATAGAAGAACTCACCGAGTTACTGGTACAGGATGGTGCGGTGACCAATAAGGAGGACTTTATTCGCGATGTTTGGTTACGTGAAGAGCAAGGCTCAACCGGTTTTGAAAATCATATTGCGATCCCGCATGGTAAATCTTCCGGTGTGGCCCGAACCGCATTAGCTATCGGTCGTACTCAACATGAAATCCCCTGGGAGACAATGGATGGTAGCGATGTCCGCTGTATTATTTTATTTGCGGTCTGCCTGGTGGATCAAAATGCCACTCATATTCGCCTGTTAGCGCAAGTATCCGGATCGCTGGCAGACGAAGACATTATTGCTAAGTTACTGGTTGAATCTGATCCACATAAAATCATTGCGCTTTTCAATTCTGAAACTGAAAGCGCCGATGCTTAATACATAGTTGTTAACATCCTTTTGTACCTTATTAAATAAATCACGGAGAATCGAGATGAATATCGTCGGAGTTACCGCCTGTACGGTGGGAATTGCACACACCTATATTGCTCAAAAGAAAATTGAAACAGCCGCCAAAAAAGCCGGTCATAACGTTAAAATAGAGACACAAGGGACCATAGGCATTGAGAATCAGTTAACCGCTGATGAGATTGCCATGGCAGATATTGTGCTGCTTGCCGCTGATGTTAAAGTGACGGGAGAAGAGCGATTTGCGGGTAAGAAAGTGGTCAAAGTCGCCACAGAAACGGCAGTGAAATCTCCTAATAAGCTGATTGAAAAACTCAGCGAAATAGTCAATTCATAATTTTATTTCGGCCTGCTGACTCTATACTTAAGGGCGTAACTTATGTCTCTAAAACAAATATGGCAAGCAGCAAATCCTAAAGGACATCTGCTGACCGCTATCTCGTTTCTGATCCCCATTGTCTGTGGCGCAGGGTTTATTATTGCTATCGGCATGGGGCTTGGTGGAACAGTGCAGGACACGTTAACTCCGGGGCAATTTGATTTATGGCAGGCGATGGCCACTCTGGGCGCTAAGGCGCTTGGGCTGTTGCCGGTGGTCATTGCGGTGGGGATTTCCGGCTCGATTGCTGGCAAGCCGGGCATCGCACCGGGATTTGTCGTCGGGCTGGCGGCAAACACCATCAGCGCTGGCTTTATCGGCGGGATGATCGGGGGCTACATTGCCGGCTATATCGCGCTGGCGATCATTAAAAAGGTGAAGGTCCCGGACTGGGCCCGCGGGTTGATGCCGACGTTGATCGTGCCCTTTTTTGCTTCCATTATCAGCTGCCTGATTATGGTCTATATCATCGGTACGCCTATCGGTATCTTTACGGAAGCGCTTACGTCTTTCCTGAGAAGTATGGGTACGTCATCGAATTTAGTGTTGGGCGCAGTGATAGGCGCGCTGTGTATCGTTGATTTTGGCGGCCCGCTCAATAAAACATGCTTTGCCTTCGTTCTGACGCTGCAGGCGCAGGGAATAAATGAGCCGATAACCGCACTTCAGTTAGTTAATACCGCAACGCCTATTGGTTTCGGCCTGGCTTTTTTCATTGCCAAGCTTCTGCGTAAGAACATCTATAACAGTGAAGAAGTGGAAACCTTAAAATCGGCGGTTCCGATGGGGATTGTTAATATCGTTGAAGGCTCTATCCCGATCGTCATGAACGATATCGTCCGCGGTATCGCCGCCGCGGCCATCGGCGGCGCGTGCGGTGGGGCAGTGACCATGGTATATGGTGCGGACGCCACGGTGCCTTTTGGTGGGGTATTGATGATCCCCACCATGTCACATCCCATGGCCGGCATTATGGCGCTGCTGGTGAATATCGTGGTCACCGCTACAGTCTACGCTGTCATCAAAAAAGATATACCGCGCGATGTCATTGTTAATAACGATCACGAAGAAGAGGATATAGACCTCGATGATATCAAAGTGAGTTAACTTACCTCTATATTATTTTATCAATCGCATTGTGCTATTTCTGCACACCCGCCCATAGCCGACTGTTTCCTGGTTATGGGCTGTGTTTTGCGTCTGGCAGAAGCCCAGGTGAAGGTGGAGCAGGGTGAACATTCTTGTTGCAAAAATGTGAACGCTTCAGTAGCCTTGTCTCTTTCGGAGACAGGAAATGCTCGTCACTGATTCACTTCTGGCTTACACCCTCGCTGCCACTCTGCTTACCCTGACGCCAGGTTTGGATACCGCGCTTATACTGCGCACGGCGACTGCTGAAGGCGGGCGCAAAGCCTTGCATGCCGCGTTAGGTATCGATCTCGGGTGCTTTATCTGGGGGGCGCTGGTGGCCTTTGGTTTGGGCGCGCTGCTGGCGGTTTCTGAGCTGGCTTATACCTTATTGAAATGGTGCGGCGCGGGCTACCTTTGTTGGCTGGGCATCCAGCTGCTTCTGCGTCCGCGCCAGCAATTTAACAGCAATCCGGCAGCGGCAACCGCCACGAGTAACTGGTTTCTGCGTGGGATGTTGGGAAATGTGCTTAATCCCAAAATGGGCGTCTTCTACGTTTCGTTTTTACCTCAGTTTATCCCGGCGGGGCATTCCCCCATCACATGGACCTTTCTCCTGGTTACTATCCATGTATTGATTGGTACGCTGTGGTCGTTAACCCTGATCACCGCCACTCGCTATGCCGCCGGTATCCTGAAAAAAACGGCGGTAGTGAAATGGATGGATCGAACGACCGGCTGCCTGTTTCTGCTTTTTGCGGCGAAGCTGGCGATGAGCCGCCGGTAATAAAACAGGGGCCTTTGCCCCTGTTTTTGCGCTTTGCTCAGCTATCTTGAGGTACAGGCTCTACGATCCCGGCTGGGTCACACACTGTGCCGGATCAAACACCGTTTTCCAGTCTTGCTTCATATCAACGACGGTCCAGCCATGCGCTTTTGCCTGCGTTAATCCATCAACCAGCTTTCCGCTGGCTGGAGGATGACTATCATAGGCATATTCACGCACGGGATCCGTATGATGCACCAGAAGGCCAAAGGATTTGACGTCAGGATTGGCGGCGGTGTACTGCAGCATGGCGAGATCGCCATCGCTATTGCCAAATGCCGCGACAGGGCGCTGGCCCATGAAAAGGTGGATCGCCACGGGTTTATTGGCTGCATCGTCATTGAAGGCCCCCGACATTGTCTTGGTAATTTTTGTCCCTTCATCAGATAACGCGAATTCGCCAAGCGAAAACGACCCGATCACTTGTTCAGGTGGAATACCGTACATCTTTTGCGACAGTACGCGCATAAAATCGATACCGCCGCCGGAGACAATCCAGGTTTTGAAACCGTTAGCCCGCAGATATTCCAGAAGCTGACGCATCGGCTGATATCCCATCCGATCGTACTGGCAGCCAAAACGCGGGTCCTTATGCGATGAAACCCAGTTAGCAACGCGCTGATTAAAGTCATCAGTCGTCATGCCGCTGTGCGTCAGCGATAAAAGATGAATAAGCCCTTTTTCGCCGGAAGCGGCGACAGTTTTGATATCGTCTTTCAGCACGGCCTGCACCAACGCGTCGCTAGACCACTCCTGGTGTTGCGGGGCCAGACGTTTGATCTCATCCAGCACGAACCGGATCTGAAACGTCAGCGGCGCTTCTGGCCACAGGGTGCCATCATTATCAAATACGACGTAGCGTTTTTCGGCCGGAATAAACGTTGAGCGGTCTGGGTTGGTGGCACCTTGCACCCATTCTTCAATGGCGCGCTTGGCTGCCGTATCGTTCCATGCTGAGAGTGGATCTGCCACTGCGTTGCCGCAGAGGGCGAATAAAGTCAGAGCGATTAACGTACGCTTCATCGTGAACTCCTGTTATCCGGGGTCTGTCCCGGTAGCGAAAGTGGCTGCCAGAATCGGCGCCAACGGTGAGATAAGTAACGCGCGCTACGCAGTAAAGTGCGGCGGAAAATAAACATCAGCATGAGTAACGCGAGGCCGCCTGCGAGCATTAACGCATTCTGCCGGGTCAACGTGCCACGATCGCCCTTTAACGAAGATTCCGCACCGGCCGAGCGCGAAGCGGCAATCCGGTAGGTGCTGCCGGGGAGTTCAGCGGTTTGCCACTGCTGATGGGTTGTATCCCACCACCGCAATTTGATCGGCGGCAGCGTGACTTCCCCCGCAACAACAGGCAAATAGCGGAGCGTTTCCACGCGTTCCGCGCCTTCAAGATCCCCCCGACCCGAAGTCAGCAGACGATTTTCAGGCGGCAGACGCTGGGTATGGGTGCCGCTGATAGCATAGAGCAGCGGTGGGATTTGGGCGGGCATCACCTCCGTGGCTCGGACGGTGACGACGCGTTCAATAACGTCGCCGGCACGCAGCGTTTTATCTTTACCACTACGGTAAATATTGACCTTCTGGCTGAGCGAGAGACCTGAAGCGGGCAGGAAACGGTCTGGCTGTTCAATTCCTTGCGGCCAGTTAACCTGCGTTTCCAGCGCCGGTAGTTTGACCGTCACGGGCGCCTGTCCGGAGGCGGTTAACGTCATTTCAAAAGCCGGTAAACGCAGCTTACCTGCATCCCAGGCAGTGAGCTGGCGTTCCATGCGCACGCCGCTCCAGCTGGTTCCCTCGGCGTGACGGGTCAGCAGCTGATTGGGTTCGGCTTTGCTCGAGATATCGCCATTTTCAACCGGGAAACCGGGCCACTGCGGCGGCGGATTAAACCATGAATCCGTCCAGAACGTCACCGCCACGCGCACCGGTTGGCCTGGGACAACGTGTTCGGGAGCGACCAGCTCGCGCGTGACCGTCATGGCTGCCTGACAGGGAAGCGCCGCCACCAGAATTAACCAGATAAGTTTCATTGGCCTTCTCCTGACTGAGTCCGGTAGAGACTTTCCAGCAGCCCCGAAGGCGAAACGGTCAGATTTTCGTACCACTGATTCACCTGCGGATTCCCTCCAGCAATGGGCTGAATGTCCTTTTGTTCAACGCCATCGTCGGGTTTCAAATCATGCTTAATTTCATCAGGTTTGTAATCGGCTTCTTCACCTTGCGCCGACTTTTTCTCGCGTTCTTTTTGCCGCAGTTGCATGATGATCGCGGCGATTTTGGCGCGGTTCCCCTGGGCCAGCTTCCAGTCCGGGCGCAGACTTAACGCCCGGTCATAGCTGTTTAGCGCCTGCTGCCACTGTTTTTGCTGAGCATAACTATTGCCTGTCCATAGCAGGGTTTCCGGGGTTTGTTGCGCCTGGCGGAACGCGGCGGTAGCGGCGGGGTAATTGCCCGCCCGATACCATGCAATACCTTGCCGGAGCGGGTCGCTATAATGCTGGGCCGCGCGGGCATAATCCCCCTCGGCAAAGGCACGCTGACCCTGCACATCGGGGCTTATCCAGGCATCCAGCCAGGCGGCATGGCCGGATGGCTGCCAGAGCAGCAGCGGCGCGATTAAAATCCAGCAAAAGAGCTGGCGTCGCCAGATAAACAGCATGACGAGCATAGGTATCGCCAGCATCCAGCCATCGTTACGCCAGTGTAAATCACTCCGGGCATTGTTCTGCGCGGTGACACTTTGTTGAATATGGCTCTGTATCACGGGCATATCGTCATCATCGGTGGTCACCAGCGTGACGGGGATCCCCTCGTCTCGCACCTGCTCGAAGCGTTTAACATTCAGTCGCGTATCGGTTTCACTGGCGGCATATTTTTCAGGCAGCGCGCCCCCCTGAGCGGTTCCCGGCACCCAGATCTGCAGCGGTGTCTTTTGTGTGCCTAGCCATCTGGCGTCATCCGCACTTAGGGTATCCGCCACCAGAATAATGCTGCGCGGGGAGGTGGGCATATTATGCATGGCCAGTGAGATGGCATGCTGAAGTCCGGAACCCTCGCCAGACGGTAATAACGCGGGGGTTTGCGCATGCAGGAATAGCGAATAAAACGCCGTATCGACAGTGAGCGGGGTGGTTAGCCAGGCACCGGAGTTATACACCACCAGGCCAAATCGGGTACCCGGCATGCGCTCCATGAGGGACAGGATTTTGGTCTGCATCCTCTGATGGCGGCTGGGAGGCAGATCGCTGGCAAACATGGCGGTATCCTGTTGCAAAATCACCATCACGTTACTTTCCGTCGTCAGCGCGGCGGGAAGCTGACGCTGCCAGCTTGGGCCAGCCAGCGCGATGAGGCCAAGCATCGCCAGCCATGGCAGTACGCGGGTGAGCTTGCGCTGCCGCCCGACGATCAGCGCTTTCGCCAGCGGCTTGTCCATGATGCGCGACCAGGCGCTATGCCCGGCGGAGGGTAACCACCACAGCGCGATGGCCGGGATCAGCAGCAGCAAACGCCAGGGGTATAAAAAGTGAAAATCACTCATGCCGCTCTCTCCCTGAACGCGCGATACAGATTAAAGGTCAGCAACAGAAGCAGTGCGGCGGCAAGCGGCCAGGCAAAAAGCGGTATACGCCACGACCAGCCGATGCTTTTTACCTGCACTGGCGTAATCGCGTCAATTTCTTGCCAGACCGCATCCAGCGAAGCCCCGCTATTCTCTGCCGTCCAGGCGCGCCCGCCGGTGGTGCGAGCTATATCCTGTAAAAGAGCGACATCCACTTTGTCATCGCCGTCGCTGTTCACGTCGCCAAAGGCGATGGTGTGAACCTGTACGTGATGACGGGCCGCCAGCTGAGCGGCGAGGCGAGGGGTCAGTTGTGACGCGGTGTCGTTACCATCGGTCAAAAGGATGGCTAATTTACTGGCGTCAGTATCGCCGCTGGAATCCAGCAGTTTCACCGTGACGCCCAGCGCGTCGCCAATCGCCGTCTGTTGTCCCGCCATGCCAGGCGCAAGCTGATTGATACGGGTTTCCAGCGCCTGTTTATCCTCACTGACGGGCGCGAAGGGCCAGGCGCTGTTGGCAAAAATCACCAGCCCGATACGATCGGATTTACGAGCCGCTACGAATTTTTTAACGGAGCTTTGTACCGCCTGCAGACGGGTGATACCGCCCGTGACGTCGTTTTTCTCCATAGAGCCGGAAACATCAAGAATCAGCATAATATCGCGCATCGGTTTTTCAGTATGCTGCGGCGGGGCAAGTAATTCCGGGCGGGCGAGGGCGCAGACCAACAGCGACCATACCAGCCAGAACAGCCAGGTGGATAGCTTCCCGCCATGTGCGGGTTGGTTGTTAAGCTGGAGTTCATTAATCAGCCCAGGCAAAAAAGGAACCCGGACATACTCTTTCAACGAGCGCTCTTTGGCCATCACAAAGCGACTTGCCAGCGGCAGGATCAGTAGCAGCCAGGCCCACGGCCAGGCGAACGCCAGACGTGAGAAGAAGTCAGACATGGGGTAATCCTTCAAGCCAGGAGCGAAGCTGCATACGCAGCCGTTCGGTATCGCCGTCACTGAGCTGGTTCTCTGGCTGACAGTAGCGTTCGCACAGGTGCTGGCGTAACGCGTCATCCAGCGGGACGTTTTGCAACCATTGGGCAGGATCCAGCGCGCCGCTCACTTGCTCCCGCGGCTGATGCACCAGCAAAATACGTTTCATCAGCAGCAGCCAGCTGTCTACCGTTTGCGGTTGAGCGAGAGCCGCCAGCGCCTGGCGACGCCACAGGTTTCGCCGCCATCTGGCGATGCGGATGATGAGATAAATGAGCAACAGGGCGAGCAGGATACCGCCCAGTAAAAACCATCCCGGCGGTAGGGGAAACCATGACGGTGAATCGGGAAGAACCGGCTCCGCCAGTTCGGGTACCGTAAATCCTTTCTCCAGCATCTATACCTCTTTTTGAAGCTGTCTGACTAGATCCCCGGCGACGACAATCTGCTTCACCTGCACGCCAAGTCGCGTGAGACGAGACGCCTGGGCTGAGAGTCGCGCCGTGATGCTTTGTTTGATGCCGTCCTGTAGCGCAGGCGAGAGCGAAAAGGCCGCCTCTTGCCCTTCATACCGGGCGGCCAGCCGCCCGTGTGCAGGCAGGCGCAAATGCAGATCGTCGAGGATCACGAATGCACTCACTTCCCCTCGACGGCGCAGGGCTGCCAGCAGCGCATCGCACTCGTTATCCAGATCGTGAAAGTCGCTGATTAACGCGACCCAGCAGCCGGTTGGAATTAACGGCAGAGAGTGGCGCAGAATGGTGGCCAGCGAAAGTGGGTCAGGCGTTTCCCGCGGATAATTATCCGCCACGGCGTGGTTGTACTGCACAATATCGTCGAGAAATGCGGGAAGCGTACCGTTTGGCGCGCGGCATTTACGTAGAGAAAAGTCCCGATCGCCAAAGACAATACCGCCTAAACGATCGCCGTCGTGCCAGCTGCGCCACGCCAGCAATCCGGCAGTTTTCGCTGCCGCGACGGATTTTGTCTGAACGCGCGTGGAAAAAAACATATCCCGTCGTTGATCAACCAGCAGAAAGACGGGGCGCTCTTTTTCTTCGTTATAAAGTCGGATCCACGGCGTACGCATGCGGGCAGTAGCCTGCCAGTCAATCAGCCGGACGTCGTCGCCGGGCTGATAACGACGCAGGCTGTCAAAGTTCAGCCCGCGGCCCTGCTGGCGTGATGTACGTTCACCCCCAAGCGCGCCAGGCGGGATCTGCCCTGGCGGATTGGCGATGGCTCGCGCCTCTGCGGCGAGCTTCAGCAGCGTTTCCCGGTCAATGCGAACGGCGCTACTCATTATGCCACCACGGCATCAAGCAGCATCCGCACGGCATCGTCCGGCGTGCAGTTATCCGCGCTGGCCTGGTAGCTGAGCATCAGACGATGACGTAATACCGCTGGGGCGATCTTTTTAATGTCTTCGGGCAGCACCGCGTCCCGGCCTTCCAGCCAGGCCTGCGCTCGCCCGCAGCGCTCCAGGGCCAGCGTGCCGCGAGGACTGATGCCAAACGTCAGATAACCGGCCAGCGTATCGCTCACCGACTGTGGATGACGACTTAAGTCTACCAGGTTGACGATATAATTTTCGACGGTCGGGGAGACGTGAATAGCGGAAATCGCCTGCCAGCATTCAGCGATTTCCTGCTGACTCAGCATGAGCGTATCGGTCTGTTCTGGCTGTGCTGATGCGGCACTCGTCAGTTGTTGATACTTTTTCTGCTGCTCGGCGCGCACCAGTTGCATCACTTTCTGTTCATTGTCTTTTGACGGATAGTGCACCAGTACCTTCATCAAAAAACGGTCCAGCTGGGCTTCCGGCAGAGGCCAGGTACCTTCCTGATCCACTGGGTTTTGCGTGGCCAGAACCATAAAAACACCGGGTAAAGGCCAGCTTTTGCCCGCCACGGTGACGTGACGTTCTTCCATGGCTTCGAGCAGCGCGGACTGCACGCGGGCCGAGGCGCGGTTGATTTCATCGGCGAGGATGATATTGCCGAACACCGGGCCGGGACGGAAGCGGAACTGATCCTCTTCACGGGTGGCGTTTTGCTGATAAATTTCGCTGCCGGTAATATCTGAGGGCAGAAGATCAGGCGTGAACTGAATACGACGGTAATCCCCCTCAACGTGGCGGGCAAGTTCGCGTACCGCGCGCGTTTTCGCCAGGCCCGGTAAACCTTCAAGCAACACGTGTCCGTCGCACAACAGGGCGACGATCAACATGCGCACCAGTTCTTCCTGACCGAGAACCTGTTCGTTCATGCGTTGCTCAAGCTGCAATAACTTCTCTCGATTTATCATCGGCGTAGCCCTGCAAAATCACGTTTAATTAAAGTGGCGATGCCCACCAGGATCGGCTCGGCATAGTTGAAAAAGGCCTTAATGCCCGGGCAAAGATAATTCAGTCCCAACTCGCCGTCCGGTGCGCGCACCAGGCGGTTTTTCGGGCATTCGCCCCAGCACAGCTTCAGATAAGGGCAGGCTTTACAGTAGTTGGGCAGCGTGTCGCGCTTGCCCATGCCAAACGCTTTCTGCCGTTCGGAGAAAGCCAGATGCGAAAGCTGAGCATGCTCAATGTTGCCGATCTGATATTCCGGGTAGACATAGTGATCACAGGAATAAATATCGCCGTTTTTCTCAATCGCCAGCCCTTTTCCGCAGAATTCTGAGTGGGTGCAAATTTGCGCCGGCATTCCCATTGTCTGGGCGACCGCCGTTTCAAACAGATTGACCTGCACGCGGCCCAGGTCGTTATTCACCCACTCTTCAAAAACGGCAATCAGAAACGTGCCCCAGTCTTCCGGGTCAACCGACCAGTCGGTAACAATGGAGTCGAGGTCGCCGGGACGCGCGCGGCGGCTACCGGTGAGCGGGATGGCGTCATCCTGCCAGAATTGCGGCGCGGTTTGTTTGAAATCAACAGGTTCGACGCAGGGATTAAACTGTACATAGGTCGCACCCAGTTCGCGGGTGACGAAGCGGTACACTTCCAGCGGAAAGCGGGCGTTGGTCCGGTTTACCGTTACCAGCGCGTTAAATGGGACGCCGTGACGCTTCAGGGCCTCAACGCCCGCCATCACTTTGTCAAATGTCGGTTTGCCGCTACGGGTCACGCGATAGCGGTCATGCAGTTCTCGTGGGCCATCAATCGAGAGTCCCACCAGAAATTGATGTTCTTTTAGAAATTCAGCCCATTTATCGTTTAACAACACGCCATTGGTTTGTAAATCATTCTCGACACGCTGTCCGGGCTTCTGGTACTGCTTCTGAAATTTCACAACCTTCTGGAAAAACGCTAACCCCATCAGCGTGGGTTCGCCGCCTTGCCAGGAAAATACCACCTGGTCACCGTCCTGGCCGTCAATATACTGGCGAATGAAATTCTCCAGCACCTCGTCACTCATTCCGGTATGCCTGTCCTGATGCAGAAGCTCTTCTTTGTGCAGGTAAAAACAGTAGGAACAATCGAGGTTGCAGGTTGAGCCGGTTGGTTTAGCCATGACATGAAAGCGGCGCTTGTATTCTGGCCCTTTGCCGTCATATTTTTCCGCCGACGGAAGCGCCTTAACGGGTAGTGTGGTGCTGTACTTCATATAGCAGACCCCTGAACAGAAAAACAAACAAAGCGCAGATTGACTGCTCTTCAAAGCACGAACAGACTGCCGGGGCAGTCTGTCCGCAGGCTTTCATCATTTATTGATATTTGAGCCTTGTTCCAGCATTGCCGAAGCATCAGAGATCGTGAATGAACCTGGCTTCTGACGTGGCGGGAACTCCTTAAAGGTGGCCAACATTTCTTTGGCGTACTTCTGCGCGCCGCCCATCAGGAACATACGATCGTAGAACCAGGAGTTGTATCCCATACCGTCGCTGCCTTTCTCCAGCGGGTCAACTTCGAGATCAAAGATCATTGGCGCACGCAGTTTGGTGAACGGATAACGCCACAAATCAAGACCGGTATGCTCCTGAATCATGAAATGCGCTTTCCAGCGTCCATAGCGCATAGCCAGCAGATCGCCGTCATCGCTCCAGTAGAAGAATTCTTTACGCTGATCCTCGCCTTTGCCCTGCAGGAAGTCGAGCTGGTTATAGCCGTCGAGATGAACTTTATAAGTAATAGATGGCGTTTTATAACCTTTTAAAAGCTCTTGTTTGATATTAGGGTTACCCGCTGCGGCAATGAGGGTAGGGAACCAGTCGTAGCTGGCAAAAATATCATTAATTAGCGTGCCTGGTTTAATATGACCTGGCCATTTGATCATCGCAGGGACGCGGAAACCGCCTTCCCAGCCCGTATTCTTCTCGCCACGGAACGGTGTGATACCGGCATCTGGCCAGGTCGCGGTCATGGGGCCGTTGTCAGTGGTATAAATGACGATCGTATTGTCTTCAATGCCGAGATCTTTAATTTTCTTCAGCACTTCGCCAATCATTTTATCGTGTTCCACCATGCCATCGGCATAGGTCCCAAGGCCCGTTGCACCAATGCTGGCATCTTTCAGGTGGGTTTTATTGTGCATCCTGGTGGTATTGAACCAGGTAAAGAACGGTTTGTTGGCCTTAACCTGGCGCTCCATGAAGTCATTATTCGCAGCCAGGGTCTCTTCATCCACGGTGCCCATACGCTTCACCGTTAATGGACCCGTATCTTCAATTTTGCCGTCTGCGGTACTCTTAATTACGCCGCGCGGACCAAATTCCTTACGGAAGGCAGGATCTTTCGGATAGTCTGAGTTTTCTGGCTCTTCTTCGGCATTCAGGTGGTAAAGGTTACCCAGGAATTCATCAAAGCCGTGAGCGGTCGGCAGGAATTCATCGCGATCGCCCAGGTGGTTTTTACCAAACTGACCGGTAGCGTAGCCCAGTTGCTTAAGGATGTTCGCAATGGTTGGATCTTCTTTTTGCAGACCCTGAGGTGCGCCCGGCATTCCGACTTTACTCATCCCGGTGCGGAAAGGCATCTGGCCGGTAATAAACGATGAGCGTCCTGCGGTAGAGCTTTGCTCAGCGTAATAAGAGGTGAACTTAGCGCCTTCGGCAGCAATACTGTCGATATTTGGGGTTTTATATCCCATCATGCCCTGGTTGTAGGTACTCAGGTTCCAGTAGCCGATATCATCGCCAAAAATTACCACAATATTTGGTTTAGCGGGATCTTGTTTCGGGGCATTTTCTGCGGCGGTCGTTGCGGGTGCTGCATGGACTGTGGAAACCACGCCAGCCGCTAACGTCAGCATGCTGGCAATCACGGTCCTTCTAAAAGGGACACTTTTTTGCATTAGGGACACTCCAGTCTTTATGATGGCAAGTTGAGTATAGACGGGTAAAAACGCTTACATTAATTTTAGTAATAAAATTAATAGGTTTGACGAAAAAATCAAGTATCGTCAATGAAATATTACTAGCGGTTATAGTGAATTCTCTGTCACACATCGGAATACCAGATTAATTCAAAAGCGCGACTATATAAAAGTAAATGTTGTTTATTAATAAATTAGCGTCGCTGCGGCATCCCGCGTCAGTTACGAAGCATCAGTTTCATCGTTGTGCCAAATAAATGGAAGGAAAATCCGAATATCCCTTTAACTTATTCTCATGCAAAAGTTTAGTGTATTCATGCTGAATCGATTAATCAATCGTATTATTTTATAGACTACGAATTATGCATTACTGGTGAAAAATGTTATCGTTTGGGCAATATTGATGTGAACTCACCTTCAACTTCGAAATAGTCGGTTGTATCCGTTAGTCGGCGGGGGGAGAGATATAAGATAGGCGAACAATATCTTCTGGTGCGTATTGCAGAAGCGAACGGCTAGTCTATGCTCAATTGTAAAAGAGAAATAGTTCAAAACTTTTCAGAACAATAACAACAATGTTTCGTGGGTTGAGGGTGGAAATGAAGCAAATTCTGTTCATTTGGCTGGCGAGCTTGTTCACGATAACAAGTTTCATTTCGCATGCCGCAGAGCCACGACAGGAGGCGACGCCGCAAGAGCGTGCGCGTACGGTATATATCTTTCATCAGCCGATAGTCATGCTGCAGGCTAAATTTGGACTTACCACGCCGGAAGAGCGGGTATTGCGAATTAGAAATACGCTGCGGAATTTCACTGAGGAGGATGTTCGCCAACCTCTCAAACTGGTGTCTGTTACCCGTTATAACCAGCCTGGAAAACTCATCGTGATGAACGGTAAGCCAGTTATGCTGCTTACCGAAGGTGATCTTGACGAAGGGGATGACCTCACGCTCGATCAGGCCGCGCAGCGGGTTATGGCGCGCATGGAGGCGCAGAGAACCGCTCTGCGCGACCAGTATAACCGCAGCTGGCTGGTGCTTTCCGCCATAAAAGCCGTTGGAGGTCTGCTTGGGCTAGTCGCGCTTTGGTACGGTGCATACCGCTCATGGCGCAGGGTAAAACATCTATTTCGGCGACGTATCATTGAGAATCGTAGCTGGATCCCCCAAAGCTGGCGACGCTTTATCGGTGCTATCGAAGCGCGACTTTATGCCACATTCATGATCTTGCTGGGCGTCATAGCACTGTATGTCTGGCTGAGCTGGGTATTAAGCCTGTTCCCATGGACACGCGTATGGGGAGCCTCACTGGGCGATTGGTCTGTGCGCGCTTTTCAGGGCATAGCGCTTGCTGTGGTATCTGCCTTGCCGGGCCTGATGATCGTGCTGATTATTTTTATGCTAACCGCTGTGATTTTGAAACTGCTTAAAGTGGTTCTCAATCAGGTGGCAGCAGGACGTTTGCAACTTCCTGGCATTCATCCGGAAACGGTCGGGGCGACTCGTAAACTGATCGCTGTGGTGGTATGGCTGTTTGCGCTGTCAGCAGCGTACCCCTTTTTGCCTGGCGCTAACTCGCTCGCGTTTAAAGGGATCAGCGTCTTCTTTGGTCTGATGTTGACGTTAGGTTCCGCCGGGGTGATGAACCACGCCATGAGTGGTCTTGTACTGATTTATTCCCGCGCGCTGCGCAAAGGCGATGTGATACGCGTGGCCGATAACGAAGGGCTGGTGAGTGAAATTGGTATGTTGGCCACCAAGATCATTACCCGAGAAAATTACGTGGTCACGGTGCCTAATGCGGTGGTTGTGAGTGGAAAAATCACCAATTTGAGCGCACATGCTCACGGTGGTGGCATCAACCTGACCATCAGCGTGACGATTGGTTATGACACACCCTGGCGACAGGTTCATGCCATGCTAGAGCTCGCCGCCAAACGGGCAAGCTCAGTCGATCAGGCTCAACCACCGCTGGTACGCCAGCTCAGTTTAATGGACTGGTATATCGCCTATGAATTACAGGTACAACTGAAAGCAGGGCAATCATTAGCCGCAGCTCGCAATGAACTTTATAGCCATATTCAGGATGTATTTAACGAATTCAACGTACAGATTATGTCCCCGAATTATGTTATGCAACCCGAGGGTTCAGTCACTGTTGCCAAAGAAAACTGGTATTCAGCCCCGGCGGTTCCTCCTGATGGCAGTAAAAATGTGAGTGCGTAACTTATTTCCGTCCTTCCTGATAGAGAGGGACATTTTGTAATATAAATTGGCAGATAGCGCATGAAAAAAAAATTGATACTGGTATGTTTTGGGCTCCTTATTTCGCAGACCACGCAGGCGAGCGCACTCTACTTCTACGAAATTGGCACAGAAGATACGGCACTGGCAGGCGCAGGGCAGGCTGCTCGCGCTCAGGATGCATCAACGATTGTCACCAACCCGGCCGGGATGACTCGTTTGCCTGACCATATGTTTACCGGGGGAGTTCAGGCGATGGACGGTGATGTATCTTATTCACTTAACGATGACGCCGGACGTAAGAGCCCTGGGGATATTATGCGCTTCTTCCCTAATGCCAGCGCATTCTATGCGCAAAAAATCAATGATGATCTCTATGCTGGCCTCGGCATTTACGGCAACTACGGCCTGGGGATTGACTTTGGTCAGTGGGCCGGGGACAGATTAATCAAGAAAAGCACCATGGTGGCGATGACACTCAGCCCTTCAATCGCTTACAAATTAAGCGATAGAGTGTCTGTGGGCGGCTCTGTAAACATCAACTATGGCTTCCTGTCATTAACACGTAACGTCGATAATACTGATGAAACGCAGAAGGATCACGACTGGGCGTTAGGGTATCGTCTTGGCTTGCTGATGCAGCTGACGGAACAGACCCGGCTTGGTATAGCATGGACGAGTAAGACAGAATACGATTTTGATATTGATGGTAAGGCGCGCTTGCCGAATTTAGCCAACGTTGAGTACGAGCTTCCTGTCTCAGCGCAGGTACGCGCGCCTCAGCAAATTATGCTGAGCCTGGTGCATGATATCAATAAACGATGGTCGGTGATGGGCGATCTCGGTTGGCAGGACTGGAGCCAGTTTGGCGCCCCACAAATTGCCGTGGTGGGGCAGGAACTGGATAAAAATAGCCGTCTGAAGGATTCCTGGCATACGGCATTAGGCGTGCAGTACCGTCCTACCGAACAATGGCGTCTCAACGCTGGTGTTGCCTTTGACAGCACGGTATACGATTCGCAGAGTAACGTAGCGCTGACCTTACCGACGGGTGATGAATGGCGTTTTGCCACAGGCGCCCAGTACCAGATTACACCGCAGAGCAATATTGGCGTCGCCGTCTCCTACTTGCATATGCAATCGTCTCACGTTCAGTCGCCTGCTATCTATAGCGGTAGCTACAACCACCCATATTTATGGTTTGCTAATGTAAACTATAGTTATCAATTCTAATGGGCTGATGTCTTTGCCGTTCAGTGAGCGCGGGGAGGGATGTACAAATGATTTTTTGTGCCCTCGTAAAGGGGCATCACCGCCTTTGTACGGTGGGTGTGGCGTTTATCCTGAATCAGTTTGATTAATTCGCCTGTATATCCTGAGCGCTCGTTATCCACGATCCCTCGGGTCTTTTTTTGAGACCCGGGGGCGATGGTAAGTGGCGCTGGGAAGACGCCCGGCGGTCTGTTTCTGTGACTTGCCAGCTATCATTAATTTACATTTATAAAGCTCTTGGGCCAGTCGCTATTTATTGTCAGTTTATTGAGCAGGAGCATTAACTCATAATCGCTATGTAAGTTAAATTTCCTCATCACCATATATTTATGCGTATAGACCGTTTTCTCACTCACCATCAGTTCTTCGGCAATTTGCATGACTGACATCCCCTCATTTAAATAGCTCATGATGCGGATTTGCTGTGGCGACAGTTTGGTAAGCTGGCAATCACAACATGACCCGGTTGAGTGCCGATAATTTGTCTGCTGCAGCCGGTGCCAGGCGGTATGCATTGCTGTACGTAACTGCGTCACGGAATGTCGGCGAGAGAGAAAGATAATATCCTGAAAGCAAGAGGGTAGCGCTGAGACACGCATGTCATCATCAACAATACCAATCACAATGCTTTTTTTTCGACTCCGCAGTTCAGGGCGGCAAATAAAACATTCTCCTGGGCATAATGCCAGCACAATAACGTCTGCTACCTTCACGCTTTCTGAGGTAAAGTTAAAACTGAAATTAACTTTAGTGTTGTGCTGAGAAAAGAAATCATTAAAAAAAAAGGTCAGTCCACGCCTAAAGAGGGTATCCCACTCTTTTATTACAATGTTAACCATTTACTATACCGAAACATAATTATTAAGCGCAGCTGCATTGGGGGAATAATAGACGCAGCTTTTTTACCCTGTTAGCTTCCTGAAGGGGATGACGACTCACGCGCCTATGACCCGCTATAGCCAGCAACCCGTCAGTTATATTGCATTGTCAAAACGACAACGGCATGAATGGAACCTGGCGTCGGCCTTCCCGCCACTGAGGTCACCATGGCGCTCATCGGAATCGTCGCCGTTCTGTCTGCGGCAATATTTTGCGTGATGCTGGATCCGCTGCCCATCAACAAACCTGTAGTAGCATCAGACATCGCAATGGCTACACGGGTTGCCGTGCCACTGTTTTGGTAATAATTCATGCCCGCTTCCGGGTCAGGCGTTCCGCTAAAACGGGTTGTCACGCTTAGCGTACCCGGCGGACAGCGGGTAAACAGGAGATTAAAGGTAACCGGATCGGAAGATGACCCGGGGGTGAACATGTTTGTTGCCTGGATATTACCAAGATCAACATTCATATTTTCACTCCCCCCGTTAAAGACGCAGGGTGCTGCGATAATCCGACCTGTGACTTTGATATCGACATTGTCTGCCGACAACGCAGGCAATACTATTGCGCATGCCATCAGCAACACGAGTTTATTGATTTTCATTTAACAGCCCTTATTGATAGGTAAGACTCAGCGTTGCGGACGCATTGGCGATGCCGGTGGTTACCGTTGTATTGGTCTGATAGTAGCGTGCGGTTAACGGAAACATCTCCTGGCCGCCATTGGTTCTCTTCAGAACAAGATTATTGCCAAGAATGAGAGGGGTATTGTTATAAACCAGCTGCACGCCAACCCCCTGTGCGACGCCTGCGCTTCCCTGGCCGGTTAACGCCAGCACGGTATTATCGCTGACGTCTGGATTTTGTGCCCCGGAGAGCATGACGTTAATATTGGCACCGGCATCACAGTCCAGAATGAGATTCTGCGTTTTCTGCGCATTAGCGGGAGTTGATCCCACCGCAGTACCAAACTCGCTGACCAAAACGTCCCCCAGTTCAAATACCATATTCGACGTTGTCACCGCGCATGCCACCTGGGTAATAGATCCGGCCCCCGCATTGACGGGGATCTCAGGAGCTTGTTCTCCGCCGAGATATTGCATCGTAAAGGCGACAAACGATGCCAGTTGCCCCGTTACTGAGCCAGATGTTATATCACCAATCTTCCAGAATTGTATAACCGGCTGATAATCATGAATAACCAGCTCGCCTGGGTTTGAAGACCAACTGGACATTGAAGCGTTACCGCGGTCAATATAATCGGTGCCGCTAAATGTCGACGCGCCTGCTTTGGAGTTCATGTAAAAGCCAAAAGAAATACCCACCCCAGGCACATTGGTTTGATAAACGCGCCGCGCGCCGTACGTCGCGACATAGGGTAAAATAGCGCTTTTCATTCCTGAGCTAGACCCTTCATTGCCGGTTGTGACGCAGGTATAAGCATGTGCTAAAGAGCCATATATCTCATTGCTTATCGCCTGGCCAACGGGAACATCGCGCTGAACGATAATATTGCCATAATCCACGGTATAGGGAGAGCCGATGTAAGTATAATCACAACAGAAGCCACTCAATGGAAACAACACAGCCAGCATTAATAATGCAGATCGGAAAAGTCGCATACCTATGCACCTGATATAAAAATTCATTTCAACGTTATCGGCAAACAGCATTATCGATAATCACATCGTTATTCAGCTTCGTCATGTTTATCGAGTAATGAACCCTGCAGGTGTTTGCGGATTGATTTCCCCATTTCACGGTCAGGTTTACCTCGGGATCGAGACCCGTCAAATAGACCTGTCCGCTATCACCCACGATAAAACTGTTATGATCTGTTCCTTCAACGCTGGCCATTGCGCCAAACGGCACTAACTGGCCGTTTCGCTGGCTCAAGGTCATCAACATGCGAACGCCTACGCTTGCCCGATAGTTCGCCCTGACAATCGCGCCACGCGTAGGAACCACGGTTTTGACCGTTTGCTCTAACTCAACGTTAGCCGGTAATGTTTCAGTGATTAATGACACATCATTTTTGCGATAAGGCATTAAGTTAGAGGCAACCGTATATCCGCGATAATCGGTTGTCGCTCCGGTCATATTCTGGATGCCTACGCCGGCAGCCCCGTGGGCGGCAATCAGCACGTTGGTTTCACCCAGGGGCTGAGAAAACGTCACGCCATTGGCATGCGCAACCACACCTCCCTGAATCCCATAATTCAGACGATCGGTATTTTTGTCATAGCTGTACCCGGCTGTGATTTCGCCATAGGTGCCGCGATAATCACCATTCATATTGCCGGTGTAGGCCACGTCGTGAGTGCCGAAACCCTGTTGAATATTCCAGTTGAGCGCATTATTCGGCAAAGCAACGCCATTTAACCCAGCGCTGTGTGTCGTACCGTTATTCTTGCTGGTATTCATGCCATAGTTTGCCCATGTCTGCGGCAACAGTTTTTCCAGGGGAATGCTGATATTCAGCGCCAGCATCTGGTTTTTATCGTCGCTCTGGGGTGAGCTGTATGATCCCGCGCTCCCATTCTTACTCAGCGTCCAGGTCAGGCCATAACTGATACTGTGCCAGTAGTTGTTATACCCAACGCTCCATGATTCCATCGCCTTACCCGAATTCCAGTAATCTTCACGCGCGGCGTTCAGCATCAACGATCCCAGATGGTCTCCCAACCCCTGGCTCAACGTCAGCTCAGCACGGTTGCGGCGTCGGTCCTGAAGCGCCTGACTGTCACCGTAAGAATCCAGGACCTCTTGCATGCCATAGTAGCCGCTGGTCGAATAGCGGTAGCCGGCAATCGCGAAGTTGGTGCCCGTTGCGGCAAAATTTTTACTGTATCGAGCCCGCCATGATTGCCCCCTGGATTTCGGCATATTTTGCGGCGTGGACCAGCCCTGGGTGATATCGCTGGAGATTGCGCCAAAGTCACCCATGTTTTTACCGACGCCCGCGGCGAGGGACTGGTACTTACTCGACTCCTGTAATCCGCCGTAAAACGTAAAGCCATAGGGCAAGCCGAGAATAACGCTCATCTGAGCAAAGGGCGTTTTGTCCACGCTGCCGTTGTAAGAACGATATTGGCCGCCCGTTAACGCATATTTTATTCGGCCTTCACGCTGTAATACGGGAAGGGAGGCAAATGGCACGCTAAAGTGCTGCTCACTGCCATCAGCCTCTTTAATAGTGACATCAAGATCGCCGGCGCCGCCGGTAGGATACATATCCGTGATTTCAAAAACCCCCGGCGCCACAAAGCTCTGGTATATCTGATAGCCATTCTGGCGAATTATCACCTGGGCATTGGTCCGGGCGATACCACGCACCACTGGGGCATAGCCCTTGAGGGAGTCGGGCAGCATGTCATCATCGGAGGCAAGTTGTCCTCCCCGAAAAGGCATGCTGTCGAAGACATCTGCCGGGGCAGAGCTATCACCCAGCGTGAGCTGCGACTGTAACGGGATTATCGTACGCTGAGCATAGGTATAAACCGTCTTCCAGGCATCGTGACCCTGTGAATCGCGCGACCAGGTGGTGTAATTTCTTAACCGCCAGGGGCCAATATTCACGCCAGGACGCAGGTTGGCATACTGATTATCGCTGGTGCTGCTGTTGCTATTTTTTGCCCAGTTATTGGCCCCACTCAGACTGTAGTTGAGCAGGGCGGCGTTAATCCCTTGATCCCAGCGATCCGGCGACACCGCTCCGCGCGCATGCGCTGATAGTGCCGCTTGCGGAATGCTCAATACCAGACGCTGCATGGCAAACTGGAAATCCGTACTGGCCTGAGGGATCGCGGACAGGTTCGCACAGGATGTTTCGCCTTTTAACGCGGGAAAAAGTCCAGTCTTTACTCCCCAGCTTTCTAATTGCTCAATGGATAAACAGGGGACTAATTTGTCATCACCGCCAGGCTCTTTCAGCAACACAAACCTGATATCGCGGGTATCAACTAACCGATCGTCCAGGACGATATCAACATGATAATCCCCGGGAGCTTGCGCGCCCGATTCAAAACCAGAAAGATCGACTTTTACTGTCCCCGGATTATCCAGTTCAACCAGTTCTGGATTAAAAAAATCGCGACTATAGCTATTTTGCGTATTACCGAAGAGCGCGATGGTTATCAATAATGCCAACCGTGGAGAACGTGCTTTTATATAATCCATTGCCATCATCATAAATCCCACTCAGTGTCTTTTCGCCGGTCTACAGACTGGCTTTGTGTTCTGCCCCGGGACTGCCATAATCATTGATAATTTTGAATGTCACTGGCCCGCCCGTTACGCCGGAGGGTAAATCAAACGTCGCTGTGCTACCGGGTAATACATAACTGACATCGGGTAATTTTTTACCTGATAGTGAAATTTCGTTAAAATTCATGACATGCCGAGTCGGATTGTTTACCTGTATCTTATTACCGACGCGTTGCCAGCGTAATTTATCGACCTGCTCTTCAGGGGATGCGCCTTTCATCGCCGCCGGACGGTAGATGAGCTTGATTCTGGTTTTAATGGCAATTTGCAACGTATTGTCAACTTTAGCTGCAGAGGGTATGGCTTTTATATTAAGCCAAAACAAGCTCTCTTTATCCTGAGGTAATGATCCGGTGGCAACAATGCGCTCGACGTTTTGTTGGCCATTATTCAGTCGATATAACGGCGGCGTAATGATGAAAGGCGCCTTTTCGGCACCGCCACCCGGAGTTTCGATCCAGGACTGGATCAGGTAGGGGGTTTTATCAGGATTATTTATGCCAATTGAGGCTTCTTTTTTATTACCATCAAAAATGACCCGCGTACCACCAATAACGACACCGGCCTGAGCAACGGATAAACCAAAACTCAATATCGTGGTGGTAAGCAAGATACTGCGAAGAACATTCATTTTAGACCTCTGGAACATGGGGCCGTATCGACCCCATCAGCTTTTCTGGACAGAAAATCAGTTATATACAATGGAGAAGTTAGCAACAGAGTTGGCCGTACCCGGCGTTACTGATGCCGTGGTGGAGATATATTGCGCGTAGAATTTCAGCGTATTGTCCTGGGTGCTGCTAAGGGTGTAGTTATAGCTGTTCTCACCGTGTAAAGGCAGGTCGACTTTATCGGCGGTCATCAGGTTAATCGCCACCCCTGACGCCGCACTGGAGGTTGAGGTATCAATAGCCAGCAGGTTAGGGTTGGTCAGATCGGGGGTGCCATCAAAGCGTACTTTTGTCGAAGTCACTGTGGTTGGGCAGTTTTTAAGCACGATATTAAAATCCTTTGCAGCCGCTTTTGCGCCACTGTTAGGAAATTCAGTTTTATAAAAGTTACCGAGATTGACCTGCTGGTTTTGCGATGCCACATCGACTTCACAGGCAGTATCAAGAATATTGCCGACGAAATTCACGGTGCCAGCGGCAGCAAAAGCGTGAGACATAGACAGCGCTGCAGTTGCGGTCAAGGCAACTAAAACAAGACTTTTTTTCATTACGTTGTTTCCTTATTAACTTGGTTTGCCACTTATATTCAGGCAATAGGGTGCCGATGAGCGTTACACTCTTTTTGTACCAGCGCCTTATTTATTACTGTGCAGCATGGCAGCCATAATTAATTACGGTAAGATCATGAACTGTTCTGCTGGCTGGCTAAAATTTATCTAATCACTTTCTTAAACTCAAATGATTTGTGGGTCTATAAGTAGACTCTCACTTAACGAATAAGTAACATTCCTTTTTTATTGTGTTTATTAAGGTCCGGTCTATTTTTAGACTCAAAGGTGATGAGGCACAAAATCAATTACTTAGAGTACATCTTTAGCACGGTCTACTTTTGGACCCTAAACCAATATTTCGCGGTTTCTTCATTTTTAAGATAATTCGTCGGGTCGATCAATAAAGCGATCACCGTAGAGGAATTGAGGCAGCATATGAACACGCGCTTAACCACCCCGGAAAACCAGGACAAATCAATTGCCCTGGAATTAAAACCATTTCGGCACATCGAGACTCTGATAAATCATGTGTTGCCAGCGGCAGAAAGAGTAGTGATCGGCAGAGGTGAGGTCGTGCATTATTATAAAGATGATATCCGGCAATGTTTTTTACTATTGCAAGGTAGCGTCGCGCTGCACCGTCGCGGCGATGGCATTGTTTTAAATTCTGAATCATCACCCTTTATTCTGGGCGTCAGTAGTCAGTTTTCCTCAGAGCATCTCTATGTGAGAGCGCTGGAGACGTCAGAGATCGCCCGGGTGTCACTGGATTGTTTTAATCACATCGTGGCGCAACTGGATCTATGGGAGCATTTTTCGAAACTCCTGATTTATACGGCCTCCCGGGTGTATGAGCATTGCGCACAAATCTCGCAGATGTCGGCTTATGACATCATCCGCTTTCAGCTTGTTGAACTGATGCAAGAGCCGGATGCGATACGGCAACAAATTACGGCTGCAGCCTATATTAAGAGCCGAACCTATCTTTCACGGAGCGGGATTATGCGAATTCTGGCAGAGCTGCGAACCGGGAACTACATCACCATGGAACGGGGTATACTTCTTGATATCAACCATTTGCCTCGAAAATACTGACGATGAGGATACCCGCAACAGGAAGCCAGGCTATAATCAGACAGGTCAATCTAAAGGTTATCGGTTATGTCCTCTTCAGCAAAACCTCACAGAGGTTCACCCTACGCGCAAGAGTTGATGACGCATTTACAGCCGTATTGCACGCCACGTAAAACTGAAAGGGGGGAGCAACTGGATTTCAAGGTGAATGGCCAGGGGATGTGTTACCTCATCCTTGAGGGAACCGTAGCGGTTTATCGCCGAAACGATAATATGATGCTGTCCACTGCGCGCAGTCCCGCCGTGTTTGGTCTTGCCAATCTGACGGATATTTACTTCGATGATTACATTAAAACTATCAACTCCTGCGTGATTGGCGAGATCTCCACCGCTCGTGTTCATGACATTATTAAAGAAAAGTCGTTATGGGGGCTGCTCTCAAAGCAACTGATGTTTGTGTATGGCCGACTTTACAACAATGTGATGCCGCAGGGCGCACCGACGGCGTACGAGATGATCCGCCAGCAGTTGCTCAATTTAATCGAAGAAGATGAGAGTTATCGCGCCGCAGTCACAGCGGAACTCTACATCCGTGAGAAAACCCATCTTTCTCGCAGCGGCGTCATGCGCATTCTTGCAGATTTAAAAACGGGTGGTTTTATCGAAATGGAAGAGGGAAGACTCATTAAAATCCATAAGCTTCCCGCCAGGTACTAAATTCAGACACCGTCAGACAAAAAAAACGCCCCTCATCTCCATTTAGCGACCACACCAGGGTCAATGATAATTTTAATGCCCAGGGCAGGGCGCGCCATGTTCTACCCAGTGGGGCACCGATCGGGCGGGATCGTCCGCTTAGCCAGTTTCTTTTGCAAAATGATGATAATAATTGGGGATCCTGATGCGGAAATTGCACATAGCGCCAGCAACGTGTCCATATTCTGGAGCGCCATGCGATGGTCAGGTAACAGAAAAGCGGACAGGAAAAATGCGGCAGTCGTCATCAGATACATCGTGGACGTCTGTAATGAAGAGAATCCCGCTCGTTGGTTGTTATCAGGAAACTGAATCGTAACCGCCGAAGATGAAACCAGACGACTGTAAGCTGCCCCGAGAAATAACGTCATAAACAGCGCCGGATGCGGATAGCCCAGGAAGGGTATCAGCAAGCTCAGAATAAAAACGAGGGTTGACCCGGTCGCCAAACTCAATGCAGAGAAACGAGAGGTTAATGCCCCTGTCATTCTTGTAGACAGATACCCCGCCAGTCCCCCGCCGAAGAACAGCCAGGGCAGCAGGCCTTCAGAAGCCCCCAACAGCTGCGTCATTAATGGCGCCAGAACAGGAATGATCAGCATTGGACTAAACTGTACCAGCGCATTACCGGAAGCAAACAGTAAAGTATCAACATCGAGGGGCAGCGCGTAAGACGTGTCGAAAGTGACGGGGTCCTGAGGGATGACAGTGACGATCAATGGCAATGCCAACAAACAGAGCGTGCTGATTAACCACAACGCGACATGCCAACCGTAATGAGTACACAAAAATAATATAGCGGGCATCCCCACAACGCTTACCAGCGAAAATGACGCAATCACCGTCGCCAACATTTTTCCGCGCAAGTCAGCCGGCGTGTGGTTTATCAAAATACCGATCCCCACACCCATTGTCGTCCCTCCTACCAGCCCTGCGAAGAATCGCAAGGTAAGAAGAAGAGGAAAACGGGTCATGAATGTTGTCAACAGTGTCGCTATGGCTAGCAGCACCATATTAGCGATAAGAAAACGCTTCTTATTGCAACGGTCAACCCAGTAAAAGGCGATAATTCCCGACAGGACGGCTCCAGAGGTGTACATACCGGATACATAGCCTGAGAAGGAGACGGGAACAGCGAAATCCGCGGCCATAAATGTAAAAACAGGACTGAACATCATATATTCCAGCGCATTAGTAAACTGCACAAAAGCGATGACCAGCGCTATCCGTATCAGCGCCTTTTGATTAAATGTTGTGGTGACCCGTGGCATAGCAAGCGACCTGATGATGAAAGATAACCTAGCTTAACTGCTATCAAACTTATCGATTAGATGGTAAAAATGGCACTCATTATTATCATATGTGGGATAGTTGATGCGGCCAGTTCTTGATTTTAATGCGCTGAAAGTCTTCATCGCTGTAGTTGAAAGAGACAGTTTTGTGGGGGCTTCGAAAGCCCTTGAAATGCCGGCATCAAATGTGAGCCGTTGCATTGCTCAGCTAGAAGATAAACTGAATCTACAGCTTATTGAACGCAGTACCCGACATATGAAACTCACTCAGGCGGGGCATCTACTCTATACCCGGGCGAAGCCATTACTGGAAGCGCTTGAGCAAACTGAAACCGAATTAACGTTGCGGCAAATGCAATTCAAGGGGCCACTACGTATCTGTATTCCCAATGAAATCGGTCCTGCACTGCTGGGCGCTATTGTTGCCGATTTCGCCTGTCAGCATCCGGACCTGGAGATAAGTTGCGTCACCAATTTGTCTGGTTATGAATCCCTGCGCGATGATCTGGATCTCGCTGTCATTGTGAGTCGTGGTCAGATGGATGACAGTGACTACATAGCCCGTCATCTGGTGACCATCCCTTGCACCATCGTTGCGGCCCCCTCCATTATCCAGCGTTATGGCACGCCTTCTCGTATACAGCAATTTGAAGAATTGCCCTGTATTACAACGGTAAATGCGCTTAAAGGCGCTCCCTGGCAGTTTGTGAATAAAAAGGGCGGATTCGAGACGATTAAAGTGAACGGTCGTTATCGGGTCAACAGCGGGGAGATGGCAGGGCGAGCGGCCATTTCAGGCGTCGGTTATGCCATCCTGTCGAAACAAGCCTGCCAGCCCTATATTGACGATGGCCGGTTAATCGAAATTGAATTTGAACAATCGGCGGCCCCCTTGCAATTGTTCGCCCTGTATTCCGATCGGCGTTATTTGCCGGCAAAGACAAGAGCGCTTATTGATTTCATGCATCAGAGATTGAGTCATGAATAAGAGGCCATCATCAGCGCACCTGGATGCGCTGTCCCGTTCAGCCGGCGCTCTTGCCGCTCATCACCTCGACTCAAGCACCATTGAATCATTCCTCGCCGATCGCCAAAAAGCGTCTGTTAAGCAGGCTGTCAGCTTATCTTTTTAGCCATTGCCCTGGCGATGGCCGGGGCGCTTTCTACGGGCAAGCTCAGGCCTTCAAGTCCAGAACGACATGGCTGAATGTTTGATAGGTTTTTTCATCTGGCGCTGGCGGAATTTTGGCAACTTTAAGCGCGGACATCACCTGCGCGCAAAATGGCCGATCGCCGTTCTCGACCGTCGGATCCTGCACCGTCCCGTCACGTTGCAGGGTAAAGCGCACCGAGCATTTTTGCCCTTGCCAGGAGTCCGGCTGGTCTATGTTAGCGAAGATAGCCGCCTGGATCCGCGCCAGATAGCGTGAGGCATTGGCCTGCGGTGACGTATCGGCACCCGTTTGATAATCGCGAAGTATCTTATCCACTTCTGCCGATATTTGAGCGTCTTCGGCGCTGTCCGGCGCAGAAGCATGACCCGAACAGGCGGAAAGGAGGAAAGAGAGGGTGCAAACGAGCACGGCGTTGATTTTCACGGACATGGTAAGCCTCCTTGCTGGTGGTGAAACATTTCGTGTACGAGGCGGTTATCCTCTGTTATTCCGCGAGATTATTCAAACGCTGAATGCATCATGCTCGCTTTAAGTGACGCTGTCACACATTTTGGGCTTTCGTCGCGGACGGTTAGGTCATCCAGTCGCGGATCAGGTCACCGTATAGCCGTTCTGCCTCCGCCAGCCGGCTGAGCAGGCAGTACTCGTCGGTTTGATGAGCCATCGACGGCTCCCCGGGGCCGAGAATAATACAGGGCGGGTCGCCCAGGGCAGGCAGCAGCAGCGAGGCGTCGGTAAAGTAGGGCACCACGCGCGGCGTAATCGGCTCAGCGTGCAGCGGCTGACAGCGTTGGTAAACCTGCTTAATCCATGCATGATCCTCCCGGCTCAGGACCGCAGGCAGGTCGACCAGCGTGGTGACCGTAACGCTTTCGCCCAGCAGCGTCGTCAAGCGCTCCCGGATAGCGGCGTGCTGTAAATTGGGCGCGCTGCGGATATCGACATCAAAACGAGTGCGGTCCGGTACGGAATTAATATTGAGTCCGCCCTCTATGCGTCCGACGTTGAGGGTGGGTTGCTTCATCAGGGGATGCGGCGCGCCCGGCGAAAAATGCTGGATCTTACCCAGCGCATCCGCCGCAAGATAGATAGCATTGATCCCCAGCTCCGGCATCGCGCCGTGGGCGGTTTTTCCCCGCGTTTCGCAGCGTAGCCAGAGGGCGCCTTTATGGCCGATAACCGGGTAGTTGGCGGTGGGCTCACCGACGATCAGCGCGCCCACCTCTGGCAACGTCTCGGAGGCGATCAGCGCCCGCGCGCCGTCGCAGCCGGTCTCTTCTCCGCCGGTGATCAGCAATAGTGCGCCGCGCCCGGCGCGAATCGTTTGCTGCTGATGAACGCAGGCGACGGCAAATGCCGCTATCGCCGCTTTCATATCGCTCGACCCGCGTCCATAAAGACGCCCGTCTTCCATCTGCGCACCGAAAGGATCGTACTGCCAGCGGGCATTTCCCAGCGGGACGGTATCCAGATGTCCGGTAAAAGCCAGCGGCTTACCGCTCTTCGACCCGGGCAGCCTGGCGATAAGATTGCAGCGTCCCTCGCCGAATGACGACAGCGACACCTCAAAACCGCTATCGGCAAGCCAGTCGGCGAAGAACCGCATGCAGTCGGCTTCGCTGCCCGGCGGGTTGATGGTGTTAAAGCCCAGCAGCTGCCGGGCGAGCTCAAGGGTAGCGGTCATCAGCGGCGTTCCGTCAGCCAGTCGAGGCAGTTAATCCACAGCTGGCGATAGCCGGGCCATTTGGCAAACTCTTCCGGCAGCCAGTGTGCCGACATGTCGCTGGTCCACACCAGCGAGCGCCCCCGCTGATATTCGCGAATGGCCAGCAGAGGATGATCGGTACCGGCCACGGTCGCCAGCAGTTTACCTTCCGGATGCATTTCAACCTCGTTATAGCCCAGCAGCCACGGCCATTCGCCCGGAATATCGTTAAACAGGGGGTGAGATCCCGCCACTTCAGCAAAGCAGCCTTCCGGGGTTTCAATGCGATCGTCCCAGGCCAGGCAGCGAACCGGCAGCACTTTCTCCACCGCGGTATTACGGTAGCGCGCGCCGCCGTTGATCCCCTGGAAGCTGTAATAGCCGCCGATCATCATCAGCGCCCCCCCGCCGGCCACGTAATCATGCAGGAGCGTTAGACGGTTGGCGGTGCGGCGGCTCTTCAGCCAGGTGTCCGGATGCAGCAGCAGCGTATTGGCGCCGATATCCGAAAGGATGATCGCATCCCAGTGTTCCAGCGCTTCCAGCGTCAGCGGAAAGTCTGTCGCCGCCGCGTGGGCGGGCATATAGGTAATGGCATAGGGACTGTCGGCGAGCGCGGCCAGAAAATCCGTTGCGCCGGTGTGCCAGGTGGCGGTGGCAAACTGGTCGAAGCCTTTAACGTGCGTTGAGGTGCTGGTCCAGGACTCACCGACCAGTAAGATTTTTTTCTGCATGATGACGTTTCCTTTTATCCGCCAAAGACCCGCTGGGGGTTTCCAATCATTAAGGTTTCAAGCTGTTCGCCGCTGACGCCGTGGCGCCGCAGACGCGGAACAAAATGCTTGAGTATGTAGCCGTAACCGTGGCCGCCGTAGCGGGTGAGCATGGTTTTCAGGAAGACATCCTGCGACAACAGAATGTGCTGGATATAGCCGTCGTCAATTAACTCGCGGATCGCGCGGGCGTTTTCCTCGTCGGAGGGCGACTGCGCTGACTCGTCGGCGTAGTAATAGCTCATGCCAATCATGTCGTATTCGAGAAATGCTCCGCGCTGGGCCAGTTCGCGCTGGTAGCGTTTATCGGCAAAGCTGGGGTTCATATGGCACAGCACGGTATGGCGTAAATCGGCGCCTTCCTGCTCGAGAATATCCAGCACCCGATGACCCAGCCGCTCCCAGCCCGGCAGATGGACCTCGATCGGCACGCCGGTCGCGGCGCTGGCCCGACCCGCAGCGCGCAGGGATTTCTCCTCATCCGGCGTAAAACGGCTGGAGATACCGATTTCGCCGATAAGCCCGGCGAGTACCTCCGGTTTCTCCTCCGCGCCGCCAAGATCGTAAATCAGCCGTTCGGTCAGCTGTTCAACGCTGCTGGTCCTTACCCACTCGGGGTGCGAAGGCTCCAGATAGAGCCCGGTGCCCATAATAATGTTCAGACCGGTCAGACGCGCGATGCGCGCCAGCGCTTTCGGATCGCGGCCAATACCGATATTGGTCGGGTCGACCACGGTTTCGCCGCCAAGGGCGCGATATTTAGTGAGTTCCTCAATCGCAACGTCGACATCAAACAGCTGACAGTTATCGCGGCTCATCAACGGATTCAGCGACAGTTCGCCAAGGTTTTCCATTTTCACCGGCATTTCGGCAAGATGGCGATCGCTACAGCAGCAGGGCGGCACCCATTTGCCGGAGGCATCCAGCAGAATATGCTCATGCATCAGGGTGACGCCCATTTCGTTAATCGGCAGCGGGCCAAGCACTGTCATCACGTAACCGCTGCTGACGCCAACCGGCAGCGGTGAGGGATGACGAAAAATTGATCCGTTCATCAGCTATCCTTTTGCCGCGGAGCGCGTGGGGTTGAGAATGCGGGTGTTCAGCCAGATAGCCAGCAGGATAATGGTGCCGGTAGCTATCTGGGTGTAAAACGGCGAAATATGCGACAGGATCAGCCCGTTCTGAATGACCGCAATCGACAGCGCGCCCAGCAGCGTGCCGATAATGGTACCGAAGCCGCCAAACAGGCTGGTACTGCCGAGCACCACGGCGGCAATAACCTGCAGTTCAAAGCCTTCGCCCTGGTTGGAGGAGCCGCTGCCGAGGCGAGCGGTAATGATCATTCCCGCCAGCGCGGCGGCCATGCCGCTGAGGATATAGACCTTCATCGTGACGGCTTTGGTGTTAATCCCGCTGCGTCGCGCGCCTTCAGCGTTGGCGCCGATAGCGGTCACGTAGCGACCAAAACGCATGTGATTAAGAACGATATGCCCGATCAGCAGAATCAGAATGCCGAGCAGCGCGGGCATGGGGATACCGACTACCCACGCGCGTCCGATAAAGGTAAACAGGCTGTCAGCCGGAACCGGAATCGAATAACCCTGAGTGATCAGCAGCGCGATGCCGCGAACCACAGCCAGAGTGGCGAGGGTGACGATAAACGCCGGAATCCCTTCATAGGCAATAAAGAAGCCGTTGATGGCGCCAACGACGCCGCCGAGCAACAGGCCGCCGAGCAGTACCACCGGCCACGGCAGCCCCCAGCTATTCAGGGCGATAGCGGAGAGTGCGCCGACCAGCGCCAGGGTAGAGCCCACCGACAGATCGATACCGCCGGTGGTAATCACCAGGGTCATCGCCGTCGCGACGATCAGCAGCGGGGCGCTCTGACGGATGATATTCAGCCAGTTGGTGCCGGTGAGAAAGTTGCTGGTGATCAGCGAAAACACCACGCAGCAGAAGACGAAAAAGAGCGCGATGCTGACTACGCCCGAGTGGTTATGCAGCAGGCGGCGCGGCAGCGAATGCTGGATCATGCGGGAGCTGCTTAAGTTCATGATACTCATCCTGTTACCTCAATGTGCAGCCGCAGAGCGGGCGGTGAATTTTTCGCCCACAATCAGGTTAACGATATCGTTCAGGCTGGTGTCGGCCACCCGTCTGTCAGCGACATTGGTACCTTCATACATCACCATGATCCGGTCACACACCAGGAACAGGTCCTGCAGGCGGTGGGTAATCAGAATCACGCTCACCCCGCGAGAGGAAACGCGGCGAATGAGTTCCAGAACCGCTTCGACCTCCGCGACGGCCAGCGCGGCGGTGGGTTCATCCATAATCAGCACTTTCGGGTCAAAGGCCGCCGCGCGGGCGATGGCAATAGCCTGGCGCTGGCCGCCGGAGAGATTTCGCACCAGCAGGCGGGTATCCGGAATAGAGATCCCCAGCCCTTTAAGCATCTCTCTGGCATCGGCGTGCATTTTGGCCTCGTCGAGAAAGGGAATACCGAGGACCGATTTCATCGGCTCACGGCCCATAAACAGATTGCCCGCGACGTCGACCGTGTCGCAGAGCGACAGATCCTGATAGACCATCTCGATATGGCAGCGGCGCGAATCGGCCGGATTGGTAAACTGCTGCTGTTCACCGTCGATACGAATCGTGCCGCTGGAGGGGATCACCGCGCCAGAGAGCACTTTGGTGAGGGTGGATTTCCCCGCGCCGTTATCGCCCACTAAACCCAGCACTTCGCCCGGGGCCAACTCGAGGTTAACGCCGCGCAATGAACGTATCGACCCGTAGGTCTTAGTGATATTGATCATCTCCACCCTTGGCGGGGTAGTTTGTGGCTGCTGCATCTGATAACTCCCATCGCTATTGCCGGGAAAATGTTCGCCATCCTGCGGGAGAGACTCTATCCGTCACGGTTTACAATCTAGTAAACCGGTTTACCTGCGGATCAGAGCCCTCGCCAGTACAGTCAGGACAAACGCTATGTAAGATATTTGTTCGCCAGTAAGAACATTGCAGCATCCGTGCCAGGGCAGGAACAACACAGCAGCCCTGTGACTTAACCTTATGTATTCAATAGGTTTTATTGATTGCAATCCGGTAAACCGGTTTACTGATTATAGTGAATAAATTGTTAATTGATCGTTTTTTGCGCCAAAAACGGGCGCTTTTGCGTCATTATGGGACATGCTTAACAGATCTTGATCGAGTCGCGACCAATCCATTCAACCGGCAGGCGGGTTTCCGCTGGGATATCCGGATCGTCGTTTAGCAGGCGCATCATGATGTGCACCGCGGTGCGCCCCAGTTCCCGGGCGGGCTGGCGGATAGTGGAGATCCGCGGCTGGGTAAAATCGGCGTAATTGGCGTCATCGAAGCCGACTAGCGAAAGCGCCTCCGGCGCCTGGAGCCCGCTGGCGCGTAGACCGTCAAGCAGACCGAGCACCAGATAGTCGCTGGCCGCGAAGACGGCGGTAGGGCGAACCGGTTGGCTGAAGAGGTGCCGCAGCGCCTGCTGGCCAAACTCGCGCTGATAGTCGCCGTACATCACCCATTCGGGCGGCCAGCTCAGGCCGGCTTGCTCCATCGCGGTGCAAAAACCCTGATAGCGCTCACGGACGCTCATCAGTTTGTCCGGGCCGCCGACGAAAGCGATATGACGATGCCCAGCGGCGATCAGTTTTTCGGTGGCGATGCGCCCGCCCTGAACGTTATCGGCAAACACTTTTGGAACCTGACTCCCGGGAATATCTTCATCCAGCAGGACAATGCGTTCGTGACGCTGGATCTCCTTGCGCAGCAGGCCGTTATCGGGGCGGTTGGTGGTGAACAGCAGGCCGTCTACCTGGCAGGTATCCAGCCAGCGGATGAACTGGCACTCTTTTTCCGGGTTGTTGCGGGTGATACACAACACCAGGCTGTAGCCGCTGGCAGAAGCGGCCTCTTCGGCAGCGTCGGCCAGCTCGGCAAAGAAGGGGTTGGTAATGTCGGGGAGCACCAGGCCAAGCGTCTCGCTGCCGCCTTTGCTCAGACGGCGCGCCAGGCTATTGCCGCGATAGTCCAGTTCGCGAATGGCGGTTTCGATACGGTCGATGGTGTCCTGCGGCAGCACAATACTGTTGTTCATATAGCGCGACAGGGTCGCTTTCGACAGCCCCGCCAGCTTTGCCACATCAGATAACAATACGCGTTTTATACTCATTTCCTGCGCCATCTCTGCCAGAATCGGCTATCTGTAACATAGTTAAGCGCGGTGGATACAGCAATTTCTCTGTGCGTAATAAGCGAAAATAAATGCTTGACAAATTTTAATCAGCAGAGAATTGTATAGGCAGTTTACCGCATCATCCGGGAAGTCATTCCCAAACCCGTTTAAGTCATTCCAGTCGCGCACCGACACGGACCGGTTGCCGGGATGACATTAAGCAGGTATCCGCCGAACGATCGATGATTGTTCTGGCCATATAGACGATATTTGCCCGCCAAAAAAACAATCCTTCTGCGTTCGCATGCGGCGCGGAACTCTGCTGGCTATCAACTATTCCCGACGAGGATACTGATGATGTTATTTCACACCGGAAAACTGCGTTTACTTGCTGTCGCCACGACCATGCTGGCATCGATGAGTTTTATTTCTGCCGCCAGCGCTGCCGGTCCGACTTATGCGCTGGTGCAAATCAATCAGCAGGCGCTGTTCTTTAATTTGATGAATAAAGGCGCGCAGGATGCGGCTAAGGCCAGCGGCAAGGATTTAGTTATTTTCAATTCTAACGATAATCCCGTGGCGCAAAACGACGCGATAGAAAACTATATTCAGCAAGGCGTTAAAGGCATTCTGGTCGCCGCTATCGACATTAACGGAATTATGCCAGCGGTAAAAGAAGCCGCCGCCGCTAACATTCCGGTGATTGCGATTGATGCCGTATTGCCGGCCGGACCACAGGCGGCCCAGGTCGGCGTGGACAATATTGAAGGCGGCAGAATTATTGGTAAATATTTTGTGGACTACGTGCAGAAAGAGATGGATGGCAAGGCGAGGGTGGGGATTGTCGGCGCGCTGAATTCGGCCATCCAGAACCAGCGGCAGAAAGGGTTCGAAGAGACGCTGAAAAGCAATCCGAACATTACCATCGCTAACGTGGTCGACGGGCAGAACGTGCAGGATAAAGCGATGACCGCGGCGGAAAACCTGATCACCGGCAACCCGGATCTGACAGCAATCTATGCCACCGGCGAACCCGCGCTGCTCGGCGCTATCGCCGCCGTAGAAAACCAGGGGCGCCAGAAGGACATTAAAGTGTTTGGCTGGGATCTGACGGCGAAGGCGATTTCCGGTATTGACGGCGGCTACGTGACCGCCGTCCTGCAGCAGGATCCGGAAAAGATGGGCGCCGAGGCCCTGAATGCGCTGAACAGCATCACGTCGGGAAAAACCGTGCCGAAAACCATTCTGGTTCCGGCGACGGTGGTGACCAAAGCGAACGTCGATGCTTACCGTCCGCTGTTTAAGTAGGTCAACGCGCGCCGTCCTGGGTTAACAGGGCGGCGAGCTCATGGCTGCCGGGAAACGCGCTGAGCGTTCCCCGGCGGCTAACGGTTATGGCGGCAGCGCGGCTGGCGTGCGCCAGCGCCAGGTCATCCGGCGCGACGCCGCGCAGCAGGGCGGAGGCCAGCATGACGGCGAGGAACGTATCGCCTGCGCCGGTCGTATCAATCGCTTCGGCGGGCACGGCGGGAAAAAACTGGCGCTGTTCCGCCTGAACCAGCCAGGCGCCAGCGGCGCCCTGGGTTATCACTAAGGTTTTCACCCCATAGGGCTGAAGCAGCTCGGCCTCGGATTCATTGACTACCGCGATGTCGATGAGCGGCCACAGATGGCAAAAGTCAGGATTGACGGGCGAGGGGTTGAACACCGTGGTCATGCCGAGAGTTTTGGCGTACCGGAACAGCGCCCGCGTTTTATCGAGGGAGAAATTGCCCTGCTGCAGCAGAATATCGCCGGCGGCGGCATCCGCCATATGCGGAATAATATCCTCAAGGCTGAAGGCGTCGGCAGCCGCCGTCGTGGTAATGATGGCATTGTCGCCATCAGCGCTATTTAAAATAATCGAGGTGTCGCTATGTTGATTGAAAGGTTGGTCGGGAAGTAAGGTCAGTGGTTCATTTTTTATCTGCTGGCGGATCCAGGCGCCGTTGCTGTCATTTCCCGTGGCGGCAATTAAACGCGTCTCTATTCCACAGCGGGATAATATAATCGCCTGATTCGCGCCTTTACCGCCGATATCCTGCGAAACTTTAACGCCGTGAATGGAAGTGCCTTTTTTCGGTATATCCGGAATGGACCAGGTTTCATCGACGGCAATATTACCGGTAACGTAAACACGCATAGTGTTCCCTTAACAGGATGGATAAGATGGTTGCTATCTCAGCAGAAAAAACCAATGCAATACAAGCTATTTTTTCACGAAACAAAGCCGTTATTGGCGTTATTCATTGCGATCCTTTTCCTGGCGCGCCTAAATATCGAGGAAAATCAGTCTCCGATATTGTTGAGCGTGCACTTCGCGATGCTGAAAATTATATTTCAGGCGGTGTTCATGGTCTGATTATTGAAAACCACGGCGATATTCCGTTTTCCAAACCTGAGGACATCGGCCATGAAACCTCCGCGCTGATGGCGGTCATTACCGAGAAAGTTCGTGAGCGGTTTGCGGTCCCGCTGGGTATTAACGTCCTGGCTAACGCGGCGATCCCGGCGATGGCCATCGCGCTGGCGGGCGGCGCCGATTTCGTCCGCGTCAACCAGTGGGCCAACGCCTATATCGCCAACGAAGGATTTATCGAAGGGGCGGCGGCAAAGGCGCTGCGCTACCGCAGTATGCTGCGCGCTGAGCATATTCGCGTTTTTGCCGATAGCCATGTCAAGCACGGTAGCCATGCCATCGTCGCCGATCGTTCGATTCAGGAGCTGACGCGCGATGTCGATTTCTTCGAGGCCGACGCGGTGATCGCCACCGGCCAACGCACCGGCGATAGCGCCACGATGGCGGAAATTGACGAGATCCGCGCGGCGACGGCGCTACCGCTCCTGGTGGGCTCAGGGGTAACGCCGGCTAACGTGAGGCAGATCCTCGGGCGGACCCAGGGGGTCATTGTGGCCAGTACGATGAAGGTCGATGGCGTCTGGTGGAACGATGTTGAGCTGGCCCGGGTGAAGCATTTTATGTCGGTCGCTCAGGCCGCGCTGGAGGAAGCCTAATGGAAGCGTTTAGCGAACGCCTGCTGCGCGAACATCAACCAGCGTGGCTGGCGATGCAGCAGCACCCGTTTGTCACTGATATTGAACAGGATCGACTGCCGACAGCCGTCTTCAACCGCTATCTGGTGTTTGAGGGCAATTTTGTCGCGACGGCCATCGCGATTGTTGCCCTCGGGGTCAGCAAAGCGCCGGGTATTCATCAGCAGCGCTGGCTGATTGGCGTGCTGAATGCCCTGGCTGATACGCAGATCGCGTGGTTTGAGCAGGTGTTGTCAGCGCGGCAGATCGATCCCGCTGAGTACCCGGATGATTTGCCCGGGGTACGGCGTTTTCGCGACGGTATGCTGCGGACCGCCCGCGAGGGCAGTTATGAGCAGATCGTGACCCTGATGTTCGGTGCGGAGTGGATGTACTATCGCTGGTGCAGACGGGCGAGCGAACATCGACAGAGCGATGCTGATTTACGACGCTGGGTGGAAATGCACGCGGAGGACGAATTCTACCAGCAGGCGCTCTGGCTAAAGAACGAACTCGACCGTTGCGCCATGGCGCTGAGTGAAAAGGAAAAGCAGGCGCTGTCGGCGCTTTACGGTGAAGTACTGCAGTGGGAAATTGATTTCCATCACGCTGCATACGAGGAATAGCCGCGAGGTGAATCACAGGAGGCGCCGGAAGCGGCGTCTTCTGAAATCTTGCTCAGGTAGTCCACGTCTTATCCGGGCATTGCCTCTCCAGCCATTGTACGACGAGGGGCCATCATTTCTCTGCATGGCTGGGGGGGCTATGTCCGCTTCCATTTCGTGTCGCCTTGCCGGAATACAGACTTTCCTGCCGTAGCGGGGCAAATATCCTGCACTTTGACGCTTATTGATTATACTTTGATGGTGGCTTGTGCTGCTTCAGGCAGTTGACGCGAGGGCGGGTAGCAAACCAGCCCCCCTGACATTGGGTCAACAGGTCCGATGATGATGTGATCATGTAACAGTCGAGGAGGTATGGAAAGATGGGATTATTAAGTTTTGTGAAAGAAGCGGGCGAGAAAATATGGGACGCCGTCTCCGGAGACAGTAAAGAAGAGCGGGCCGATAAACTGAAAAAACATATCGATGGTCTTAATCTGCCTGGCGCCGAAAAGGTCAATATTGATGTTGCGGACGATGGCACCGCCAAGGTCACTGGCGATGTCGCTTCGCAGGAGGATAAGGAAAAAATTCTGGTAGCGGTCGGGAATGTCACTGGCGTAGGTCAGGTCAGTGACGGCGTTAAGGTGACGCAAAGCGGGGCGGAAAGTCGTTTTTACACGGTCAAATCCGGTGACACCCTGAGCGCTATCTCCAAAGCGATGTATGGCTCTGCCAATGATTATCAACGTATTTTTGAAGCCAATAAACCGATGCTGACGCATCCCGATAAAATCTATCCGGGTCAAGTGCTGATTATCCCGGCGAAGTAGGCCGTTCATTCCACTCAGTAGTAACATCAGTGATGGCAGGGATACTTGCTTTATACCGTCGTCGGGAGCAGCTGCGGACATCAATTCCTCTCTCAACGGCAAAAGAGCCAGCAAGCTGGCTCTTGTTTCCCCGGGTTCAGGCGCTTACTGCGCGTCAGCCAGCGCCAGCCGGGCCTCTTCCTGCTCGCTGTTTTTACGCTGTTGCTCAAGCTCCAGCGCGCCGCGATGAGAAAGATAGCAGAACAGGATGCAGCAGACGATCCCGCCCATCAGCAGATAGAACCCGCCGTGCCAGCCCATTTTATCGACCATCACGCCGAACAGGCTGGTGCCTAACGAGGCGCCAAAGATATAGCTCATAAATCCGCGCAGGCCCACGGCGGAGCCAACGGCAAAGCTGGGGACGATCTCCATGGTCTGGACCGAGGCCAGAAACTGCGGGACGTAAATCAGGCAGCCCACAATCGCCGCAAATACCGTGACCATCAGCAGTGATTCGCTTTTCCAGTAGCCGATCAGACAGATGAAGATCAGCGCCATGCAGATCATGGCTAACGGCATCCGGCGGCCTTTGAACAGCTTATCGGAAAGCCAGCCGGCCAGCAGGGTTGACGGAATCGCCGCCCATTCAAAAAACAGGAAGGCGACGCTCATCTGCTCTTTAGAAAAATGTTTCACCGTCAGCAGGTAGATTGGCAGCCAGCTGATCATGCCGAAACGCACCATATAGACAAACACATCCACAAGGGAGACATACCAGGCGTTTTTGTTACGCAGGACGTAGGTGCAGAAGATCTGGAATGCGCTCATGTTCTCCGGCGCTTTCTGGGCGTGTTTGGTCTTCAGCACCACTTTTTCTTCCGGCATCATCTCTTCCAGCGAAGGCAGGCCTTCCTCGCGCGGCGAACCTTTACCCAGCACCAGTACGCTGATGGCGAATACCACCGCCACGCAGGCCGGCACAATGTAGCTGGCGCTCTGCCAGTGCTCGGTACCGAGAATCGCAAATGCGGCGCCGACGATCGGGGCGACAATCCCGCCGCCGACGTTATGGGAAATATTCCAGAAAGCCCCTACGCGGCCACGCTCCCGACGCGGGAACCAGTTAGCGATGGTAATAAAAGAGGGGCCGACCCCCATCCCCTGAAACAGGCCGTTCAGGACAACCAGCGCAGCAAAAACCCAGAATGCGGTGCTGAATCCTAACCCGACGTTGACGATGGCGCACAGTACGAGACCGCAGGCCATAAACACTTTCGGGCTGGCTTTATCCGCGAGGCTGCTCATCACGCCTTTACTGATCCCGTACGCGATGAGCATACAGCTGCTGAGCAAACCGATCTGCGTGGCGCTAAGATCTAACTGCTCTTTCAGATAGGGCGTGGATAAGGTGAAGTTATTGCGCACGATATAGTACGCCAGATATCCCAGAAATACGCTTAGCAGCGCCTGCATACGGTATCGACCATACGTTGCCTGAATTTTCTCAGCAGGAACTGTATTCGCCGACGGCCCTTTTTTTAATAATGATAACATGTCGTCACCTGTATTTTATATTGATGTGAACATCAGGAGCATTCGGCCTGAAGGGTGAAATAAGCGGCCGTAAAATACAAATCGTCGAAATGAGTCAAAACTGACTCAAAATAATGAATTGATAGGTTGCTTTTGACTCATATTGAATGAGCGAGAGCCTGCGGAATTAATGTTGCGCTGATTTTATGTCCGGCTTGTGCGGACTCTAACAAATTACCCAATCATTATCTGGTAATCTTTAGCGATATTCCCGGGCGCCCGTTTGGCTATTTTTCCGCTCGCGGTGATTAATTCGCCAGCTGTCATAAACGGGTAAGTTTTGTCTCAACGTAATTTTTTCGGTATTTCAATATTTATGAACGGGATCACAAACATGTCTCTTCGTCGGGGCTGGATAGTGAGCAAAATGCTCGCGCTGATGCTGCTGACCGCCTGGCTGAGACCCTGTGCGGCGCAAAGCAATGAGCTGGTGATGGCGACGACATTTTCTCCCAGCGCCACCGAGTGGATTATCGATCGCTGGCAGAAAGAGCCGGGGTCAGTGACGATCAGGACGCTCAACCGCACCAGCGCCTCGCTGGAACAGCTGCTAGACACGGCAAATGCCGAAAATGTCGATCTGATCCTGACCTCGTCGCCGATGCTGCTGCAGCATCTTCAGGAGCATAAAAAGCTGGCACTGTTCAGCGGTGCGCCGGCAGTCAGCCAACAACTGGTGCCGGAATCCATTCGCTCCACCTCCGTGGCCGTAGCGATTTCCGGGTTCGGTTTGCTGATTAATCGCCCGGCGCTGATGACACGGCATCTGCCTGCGCCAGCGGACTGGGATGACCTGACTGATCCCCGCTATCAGGGGGCGCTGCTGATGAGCAGTCCGTCGCGTTCGGATACCAACCATCTGATGGTGGAGTCGCTGCTGCAACAAAAGGGCTGGATTAAAGGATGGGAAACGCTGTTGACGAGTGCGGGAAACCTCGTGACCATTTCATCCCGCAGCTTTGGGGTGGCGGATAAGATTAAAAGCGGCCTGGGCGTGGCCGGTCCGGTGATTGATAACTACGCCAATCTGCTGCTGAACGATCCGCACCTGGCTTTTACCTATTTCCCGCAGTCGGCGGTTTCGCCGACCTATGTCGCGGTGCTTAAAAACAGTCAGCACGCCAGCGAGGCGCGGCGGTTTATTCGCTATCTGTTAAGCCCGGAGGGCCAGGCGATCCTCGCCGATGCCAATACCGGGAAATACCCGGTAACGCCGCTGGCGGCGGGCAATCCGCGGGCGGCGCAGCAGGCGGTGCTGATGAATCAACCGCCATTGAACTATCGGCTGATCCTCAAACGCCAGCGTCTGGTGCAACGGATGTTCGATACGGCGATCAGCTTTCGTCTTGCCCAGCTAAAAGATGCCTGGCGAGCACTGCATAGCGCGGAGGCCCGTCTCAAGCGTCCGCTGCCCGAGATTCGCGCGTTGCTGACCCGTGTGCCGGTCGATCCGGCGAGCAGCGAGGATGAAGCCTGGCTGGCTCAGTTCGACAATAAGAGCTTCGCGGAACAGCAGATGATGGCGTGGCAGCTCTGGTTTCTCAACAATCAGCGGCAGGCGATTAATAAACTGGAAGAACTGAAATGATGGGCAGGTCCATGCTGCAACGTCTGCGGCAAATCAGTATCAGTAGCAGCCTACGCGGGGCTTTTCTGATGGGGGCGCTGCTGACGCTGATTGTCAGCAGCGTCAGCCTCTATTCATGGCATGAGCAAAGTTCGCAGATCCGCTATTCGCTGGATGAGTATTTTCCGCGCATCCATTCGGCTTTTCTGATTGAAGGTAATCTCAACCTGGTGGTCGATCAGCTCAATGAATTTCTGCTGGCGCCGAATACCACGGTACGGCTGCAGCTGCGCAACCAGATTATCCAGCATCTGGATAAAATAGAGCGGCTGAGCCAGGGGTTGTCGCCGGCAGAACGGCAGCAGCTGGCGGTGATATTGCAGGACAGCCGCGCGCTGCTGGCGGAACTGGATCGCGTGCTCTACAACATGTTTCTGGTTCGTGAAAAGGTGGGAGAGCTTTCGGCGCGGATCGACTGGCTGCACGATGATTTCACCACTGAGCTGAATTCGCTGGTGCAGGATTTTACCTGGCAACAGGGAACGCTGCTCGATCAGATTGAAGCCCGACAGGGGGATGCGGCACAGTACCTGAAACGCTCCCGGGAAGTACAGAATGAACAACAGCAGGTCTATACCCTGGCTCGTATTGAAAATCAGATCGTTGACGACCTGCGCGACAGGCTCAATGAACTGAAATCCGGTAATGATGACGGTATGCTGGTGGAGACGCATATCCGCTATCTTGAAAACCTGAAGAAAACGTCGGATGAAAATATTCGTGCGCTGGATGACTGGCCGAGCACCATTACCCTGCGACAAACGATCGATGAGCTGCTGGAAATTGGCATGGTGAAAAATAAGATGCCGGACACTATGCGGGACTACGTTACCGCGCAAAAAGCGCTCGTGGAAGCCAGCCGGGCCAGAGAAGCGACGCTGGGACGCTTCAGAACGCTGCTGGAAGCCCAGCTTGGCAGCAGTCACCAGCAGATGCAGATGTTTAATCAGCGTATGGGGCAGATTGTCCGGGTCAGCGGCGGGCTAATCCTGGTGGCGACGCTGCTGGCGCTGCTGCTGGCGTGGGGGTTGAATCATTATTTTATTCGCTCGCGGCTGGTGAAACGCTTTACCGCGCTGAATCAGGCGGTGGTGCAGATTGGTCTGGGCCAGACCGAGGCGACCATTCCGGTTTACGGGCGCGACGAGCTGGGACGTATTGCCGGTTTGCTTCGCCATACCCTCGGTCAGCTTAATGCGCAAAAACAGCAGCTTGAACAGGAGATAGGCGAGAGGAAAGCGATTGAGGCCGATCTGCGTGCCACTCAGGACGAGCTGATCCAGACCGCTAAACTGGCGGTGGTGGGGCAGACAATGACTACCCTGGCGCATGAGATTAATCAGCCGTTGAATGCGCTGTCGATGTATCTTTTTACCGCAGGAAGGGCGATCGAGCAGGGACAGACGGAGCAGGCGCGGACGACGTTAAGCAAAGCGGAAGGGTTGATCAACCGCATTGACGCGATTATCCGCTCCCTGCGCCAGTTTACCCGCCGCGCAGAACTGGAAACGCCGCTGCACCCGGTCGATTTGCGCCAGACCTTTACCGTGGCATGGGAACTGCTGGCGATGCGCCATAAACCTCAGCAGGGGACGCTGCTGATACCGGATGACGCCGTCTGGATCCTGGGAGACGAAGTGCGTGTTCATCAGGTGCTGGTGAACGTGCTGTCAAATGCCCTTGATGCTTGCCCGCACGCAGCGCAAATCACCGTGAGCTGGCACATCCAGGGCGAAAGGCTGTGCGTGTTGATTGCCGATAACGGCCCCGGCTGGCCTGCGGCCTTACTCCCTTCGCTGTTAAAACCGTTCACTACCAGCAAAGCCGTGGGGCTGGGAATAGGGCTTTCGATAAGTGTTTCGCTGATGACGCAAATGGAAGGGGCGTTGCGCCTGGCGTCGACGTTTACGCGCAGTGCCTGCGTGGTGCTGGAATTCAATTTGACGGATGTAAAAGATGTTGAGTAATCACTGTTCGATTCTGCTGATTGATGATGATGCCGATGTGCTGGATGCCTATACGCAGCTGCTTGAGCAAGCGGGGTATCAGGTCAGTGCCTGTAATAATCCTTTTGATGCGCGGGAGCGGGTGCCGAAGGACTGGCCCGGCATTGTTTTAAGCGATGTCTGCATGCCCGGCTGCTCCGGAATCGATTTAATGACATTGTTTCATCAGGATGACGATCTGCTGCCGATTCTGCTTATCACCGGTCACGGCGATGTGCCGATGGCGGTGGAGGCGGTGAAAAAAGGGGCCTGGGATTTCCTGCAAAAGCCGATCGATCCGGGCAAGCTGCTCACGCTGGTGGATGCCGCGCTGCGTCAGAGGCAATCGGTGATCGCCCGTCGCCAGTATTGTCAGCAAAAATTACAGGTTGAGCTTATTGGCCGCAGCCAATGGACGGATCGGTATCGCCAGCGCCTTCAGCAGCTGGCAGAGACGGATATTGCGGTATGGCTTTACGGCGAGCCGGGAACCGGCCGGATGACCGGCGCGCGTTACCTGCACCAGTTAGGGCGTCACGCCGAAGGTCCGTTTATCTCCTGCGAACTCAATACGGCTAACGCCCACACGCTGAATGAACTGATCGCGCAAGCCCAGGGCGGGACGCTGGTCCTAAGCCACCTGGAGCATCTGTCTCACGGGCAACAGCATCATCTGGTACAGCTGCAGAGTCATGAGAAACGGCCTTTTCGCCTGATTGGTATCGGTAATGCTTCGCTGGTGGAGCTGGCCGCCAGCAGCCAGATAGTGGCGGAACTCTATTACTGCTTCGCGATGACGCAAATTGGCTGCCAGCCTCTGTCAAAGCGACCTGATGATATCGAGCCGCTGTTTCATCACTATTTGCAAAAAACCTGTCAACGGCTGAATCATCCCGTCCCTGAGGTGGATGCCGGTCTGTTGAAGGGGATGATGCGGCGGGTGTGGCCAAATAACGTTCGCGAACTGGCGAACGCCGCCGAGCTGTTTGCGGTGGGGGTATTACCGCTCGCGGAAACGGTGAATCCGCTGATGCTCGTCGGCGAACCGACGCCGCTGGATCGGCGGGTTGAGGAGGTCGAGCGGCAGATTATCACTGAAGCGCTGAATATCCACCAGGGACGTATCAATGAGGTGGCGGAGTATCTGCTGATACCGCGTAAAAAACTCTATCTCAGAATGAAGAAGTATGGCCTGAGTAAAGAGCACTACAAAGGGGTTTAGGCATGGCGCCAGACGATGGTTAATAATATCCTGAATGGTTCCTGCGCCGGAAAATAACGATGTTTTTACGCTAAAGGGGCAGGGAAGGGTGAACCCTTATGAATACCTGAAAAAAGAGGACACCATTTTTTAAATGGATTTTTTATATAGATTTGCAAAGGTGAAGAGGTAAAAACTTAAGCGCCTGTTATTTTTTTTATTTTATAGAAGGAATTCTGAGTGAAGCGCATTAGCGAACGTGCCTGGGAAGTGTTTGGTATCTATGGAAGGGTCTGTGAAAGCTGCTCCGGGGCGATCGCATTAAGCCTGTTGCAGGCGCTGGCGATGTTTGGTTGCCTTGAGAAAAGAGAGGCTGGCGGGTTAACGCTGTATTGCATTCTGACTTTCATCGCCGTTGTGGCGACGATCGGTTTTTTTGCCTCTCTGATAAGTATAGGAAGAACTATTCATATACAAAGTGAAGGTCATAAGGTAGCTGAATTCCTGATTTCCTGCGCTTTTTATCCGGTCGTTATCGGTATCCTGCTTTCGGCGCTTGCGACGCTTCAATCAATATAAGGTGACATCAGGCGTAAGGACCACAGAGCGATCTCCACGCCATCATTTTAAAGTGGCATGAATAGGTGAAGGTCGATTCCGATTTAACGAAACGAAACTGCATCAGGCGGCTCGTCGCATCGTCGACATAGACCAGCGCGGTACACGCGGGCGCACGGTTCTCGAACCAGTGGTGGTCGCAACCATCAATCTGGATCAGTTCGCCGCAGCAGGCCCGAAGATAACGTGACTGCTGAATTTTCGGCGCACGTTGTTTGCGGGGGATCCAGAGACCGGCTTTAACCATGAGTGAACGGACAGTCTCTTTGGACAGATGAACATCATGCAGTTCTGCGAGTTTCTCACACGCCAGCGTCGACCCAAAGTCGGTATAGCGCTCGCGGATAATATTGAGCGCGTACTGTGCAAGGTCATCTGGCAGCTGGTTATTGCTGAGATTTCAACAATGGCGGTTAGCGATATCTGGCGAGCCTGATTCACGGCAGTGCAACAGAAGGCGTCGGTACTGGCGATCAGATATACTCAGGCGCTGTGTGGCCATCTGAGTGGTCAGACGCCGGTCGACAACGTCCTGAATAATTTTGAGTCGGTTAACTTCGTCCAAAGTGAAAACGTCCGCTGCATGAGCCGTCATCAGAATCCCTCCATGGTGAATCCACGTGTCACTTATCCAGGAGCAGGCTTTACAACTCAGCCACCATAATCTATGTCAAAGCTAAGTTCAGATGTCCGGGGCAGGGCAAAGTCAAAATGTCCGCTTAGTGCTGTGAGTTTAACGGGTCGATGCACGCTATCCTTAATCAAGGGGGACGTTGCCATGAAACGAAAAACGCGCATTACGAAAACGATTATTTGGGACAGATATAAGCAAGTTGATGACCTACATGATATCGCCAGAATGTTCGACAGATATCATTCTTCTATCTTGCCCACTTTCCGCCAGACTTTTGGATAACACCTCAACTCAGGTGACCAAATTAACTAAACCACTACAGACAGTGGCCACAATGATATAGTGAATGTTACCGGTGTCACTCTGGTAACAAGGAAGATCATAGGATCGTTGATGAAACGTAAAATAGTCATACCGCGAAATCAGATCCTGTCGAGGCCTGAATACAGTGCGTGACTCAGCCTTTCAAGAACCGTCTCGCATTCATTCACATCAGTATTCGCGAACCCTAATACGATAAAATCAGACGTCGCGTCAGTATCTAACGTGTAGTTTCCTGTATCAGCAACCTGAATATTGTTTCCGGAAAGCCAGTCATAAACCCAGATGGCTTTTTCAGGCTCGCTGAATTTGACGTAAAGTTGCAGGCCACCTGGCGGGACGCTGAATTGTGCGTCCGGCAGGTATTTCCGTACCAGAGCCACCATGTCATCTCGTTTATGCCGGTATACCGTTCGCATTCTTCGCAAATGTCTCGCATATGTTCCACTTTTCAGCAATTCAGCTACCCATTGTTGCACAAGCCCGCTTGTACCGCGTGACAGACTCCAGTGTAGAGCAGCCATCTGTTGTATTAGATGGCTGTCTGCAACCAGATATCCGAGCCGAACGTTATTGAAAAGTACTTTGGAAAAGGTACCCATATATACGACCTGTTCTGAGGCTGCGGTTGAACGGAGGGCAGGGCGGGGAACTTTGTCGAAGTAAAATTCACTGTCATAATCATCTTCCAGCAAAAGTATCTTCTTCTGACTTGCCAAATGAATTATTTCGCTTCGTCTGCTATCCGACAACGTGATGCATTGCGGAAAATGATGTTCCGGCATCAGATAAAGAATATCCTTCGCCGTTGGCCGAAAGTCGGATAGATCGATTCCCTCAGGATCCATCCTGTGTGACTGTAGATTGTAGCCGAAACGCGAAAAATTACGGGCAAACTCCAGGTAGCCCGGCTCGCCAAAATGAAAACATGTTCTCTCCTGGCGTACCGTCATGGCCAGAAGCAGACTTCCATACTGTGAACCGGGGACAATCAGCACTTCCTGGGGACTGGCTGAGATCCCCCGGGAAGGAAGGATTTGGTCACAGATTAGTTGACGTAGCTCCAGATTCCCGGCGCTCTCGCCAAACTGATTAAGCCTGTCAGGATAACGCAGCACGCGGTTGAAAGCCTGCCGGAACTCACCGACCGGAAGATGAGCCGTGCTGGCATGGCTGGGAAGCAGGGATAAGCCCCCGGGAAGAAATTTATCGCTCGCGTAGGCGATCGGGGAGGGGGCAGCCGCAACCGGACCAGGCGGTGACGCATCCGGCTTTTCCCGGTAAATCACCATCGTTCCTCTTCCCGTATGGCTGTGACAGTACTCTTTCATGCAAAGCGCTTCATAAGCCCGGACAACGCTTCCCCGGGATACTCTCAGCTGCCGGGCCAGCTCCCGGGAGGGGGGCAGGTACTCGCCATAATTCAGTTGACCCTTGATGATCTGCCAGCTGATTTGCTGCTCAATCTGTTGGTAAAGCGGAAGAGCCGTCGCGCTGCGGCTGAGGTGAATTTCAATCACACAAACCCCTGTGGTCCAATTATTTACCTGAATTGGACCTTTAAACAGTAATGGCACAGGACCAATATAGCGGAAATTTAGCATGCATCTGTCCTGGGCGCAGTAATTTTGCCCGGAAATTAAAAGTGAGATATACGGTGTCCGAAAAATTTCAAACTGTCAGCTTCGATCTCTATTCCTCGGTGATGGGGATAACCGGCCTGGGCCTGGTATGGCGGGCCGCAGCAAAAACCTACGACGTGTCCGCGTTGCCTGGTGAAGTATTCCTTGCGACAGGATTAGCGGTATTTTTAGTACTGACCGGTATCCAACTTCTGCGGCTGGTTTTTTGCCGTCAGATTATCCTTGCAGAATGGCATTCACGTGCCAGTAAGAACTTTTTTTGTGCTGCCACAATTTCAGGTTTTCTGCTCGCAATGGGACTGCTACCTTACAGTATCCTGCTGGCGAAGGTGCTCTGGATAGCGGCCGTCGCCGCCCAGATTTTTTTCCTCACGTGTACATTCCGCCGCTGGCTTATCGATCAGCTCGATACGCATGAAATCAGCCCGGTATGGCTTATACCTATGGTGGGCAACGCCTCTCCGGCTTTCGCGGGCGTGGATCTGGGGTTTCCGGGCCTCAGTAAGATGCTGCTGTTTTCAGCTCTGCTCTGCTGGGCGCTTTTTATGCCGCTTATCCTCTGGCGTATCGTGTTTGTTCGTCCTGTTACCCCGCAGAAGGCCATGCCCGGCCTGGCTATTATGGTTTCAGCGCCTGCGGTCATCGCCGTCGGACTGTACTGTATTTATGGCGGTATGAATGACGTAATTGAATTCATGGCCTGGACCGCACTTTTCTTTGCCATTGTGCTCATCAGCCTGTGGCGAAGAATGATCCCGGATACGTTTGGGCGGATCTGGTGGGGATTTACCTTCCCGTCAACGGCACTGGCATCTGCCCTTATAAGGGTTGACGCGGCATCCATGACCACACTGAACCACACGCTTGCACTGGCGGCACTGACATTCGCGACCTTTGTAGTATGCTCCATTATTGTTATGACCGTCAGGCAATCACTGTTAACTCTCTGTTGGGGCAGGCATGCAAAACACTCCGGATAGCGTATTTTACAGTCCTCTTTATGTGAGAGTATCTGAATATCTTTTTTATGCCGGTAAGCGAAACGTCTTTACCGCCATTGCGATGGCGGTAATTGCTAAAATCGAAGAATTTCCGTATGTGAAAATCGAAGAGCTGGCGTCGTACTGTAATACGACGCCTTCGAGCATCACCAAATTCGTCAGGGAACTGGGATACGGCTCGTTCCAGGAATTAAAAAATGACATAGCTCCCTATCGGTTGACGCATCAGGGTATAAAAGGAATGACTGAAAAAGAGGTCATCGAGGAAATATATAAATATATACCTTATGAAGAGTGCAGAAAAATGGCAGAGGTCATTAATAACAGTCGTTCCGTCATTATTCTGTCTAACTCATTTCTTTTCAATATTGCAAATGTCATGAGGGAAAGCATCAGCAGCAGCAACCGGAAGGTTTATCTGGTCGAGCGTTCAAACAACGAACTGATCAAAACCATTCTGCGACAGGTTGACTGCGTTTTTATTCTTACCCTGACAGGACAATGGATAAACTCATGCCAGTATATAAATAACGTGTCTGAAAAGTCGCAATTATGCCTTATTTCAGGAAGCGTGCCAGCAATCCTGAATAATAAACCAGCCCATTCCATCGAACTTAATAATTACCCTCAAATGTTATACGCAAACTATTTTTCTCATAAATACCTTGAAAGTATTGTTTTTAATATCGTACAGAACGTGATTTAGCTCACAAAGTTATTTTCCAAAACAGGAAAATGATAGTTTTTGATTTACAGCCTGTTCACGGATATTTTCAGGTTATACCCTACATCAAGAGAGTCCCGCAAATGTCTGAACAACAGCAGATATTGTCTATCATTGACAATTTAGGTGGCCGTGAAAATATTAAGGATTATTACCACTGCGCTACGCGCTTACGTTTTAATCTCTTCGATTATGACAAGATTAACAAGGATGCCCTTAAAGCGAACCCGCTGGTCCTCTCAGTCGTGCAGGCCAGCGGACAGTGCCAGCTCATTATCGGCAACAAGGTAGGGGCAGTATACAGTGCCCTGCATGGCGTGCTTGAAACCGGTGGTCAGAACAGCGCGCTGTCCTCTTCCGGGACGGCAGCAAACCGGGAATCTTTCATCAGCCGTATCTTCGCATTCATTTCAGGCAGCTTCCTGCCTTTGATCGGTATTCTCGCCGCCGCAGGTCTGCTACGTGCTTTCACCACATTGTTGCTGAGCCTGCCTTCTCTGACGGGAAACAGTACGCTAACCCTGCTGTCATTTATCGCTAATGTGCCGTTTTATTTCATGCCAGTGCTACTTGGTTTTACCATCGCCAGGAAGCTTAAATCCAGTGAGCTAACAGGCGCGATCATCGGCGCGTCATTACTGTATCCCGAATTTACCAGTCTGGCAGGGCAGACGCTGAATATCATCGGCCTGCCGCTTGTGGTTATGGAATACGGCTACAGCATCTTTCCGGTATTCTTTGCCGTACCGGTTGCTGCCGCGCTGGAGCGCTTCCTGAAGGCCAGGTTGTGGGATTCAGTACAGCTGTTTATGGTGCCGTTGTTATGCGTCGTGATTGTGGTTCCGCTCACCATGTTTTTACTTGGCCCCTTCGGCAAGTACCTCGGTGATTATCTGGCATCAGCCATCGTTTACATCATTGGCGTGAACAGTCTTGTGGCCGGGATGATCATCGGGGCAGCCTATTCCTTTATCGTCCTGTTTGGGCTGCACTGGGCCATTATTCCGGTAGTCTTTTCAAACATTGCCCATGGCGGTGACCCTATCTATGCCATTGGCGGTATGTCAGCCATCGCTCAGATGGGCGTGGCACTCGGGATCCTTATCAGAACGCGTGATGCAGGTACGCGTCAGCTTGCCAGCAGTGCCTTCTTCCCTTCATTAATCAGCGGTGTGACTGAGCCTATCTTATACGGCCTCATCATCCCTAACCGCCGCACGATTTATTACATCATTATTGCCGGTGCGGTAGGCGGAGGAATTGTGGGTGGCTATAACATCACGATTAATAACCTTGTTTTTGCGAGTCTGCTTTCCATCCCGACCGCAAGTAACATGCTGATTTACAGCGTGGGTCTATTCGCCACTTTAATTACTGGCGCAGTTTTACCGGTTATTTTTGGTTACAAGAGCCGGTCTTAAAAATGGGAGAGAACATGAGTAACGAAACACTGAATTTTCCTGAGAACTTCCTCTGGGGCGGCGCTATCGCGGCCAACCAGGCTGAGGGGGCCTGGAATCTTGATGGTAAAGGTATCAGCGTTGCCGATATCAATGAATATGTTTTCAATGAAGACATGCGCAAGATGTATAATATCGAGCTCACCCGGGACTATGCTGTTCAGGCACAGGATGATAAAGACGGCGTGTTTCCTAAAAGAACGGGTATCGATTTTTACCACACCTTCCGTGAAGATCTGGCGCTGCTCAAGGCCGCCGGTCTGAAGACCTTCCGTACCTCAATCAGCTGGGCGCGTATTTTTCCTGACGGGGATAACACGGCACCTAACGAAGCGGGCCTGAAATTTTACGATGAGCTGATAGACGAAATCATCAAAAATGGCATGGAGCCGATGATTACGCTCGCCCATTATGAGATGCCCCTGAACCTCGCGCTGAATTATAATGGCTGGAAGAACCGTCAGTTAATCGATTTTTATTTTAACTTTGCCCGCACTTGCCTCGATCGCTATCACGATCGCGTTAAGTACTGGATCCCTTTTAACCAGATTAACCTCATTCGCTACGAGTCCTTCAATCATCTGGGCATTTTCGAGGACGAAGGCACCTATCTGGAACAGGATAAATATCAGGGCGTTCACCACGAACTGTTGGCTTCGGCCATGGTAAAAAAATATGCTGCCTCCCTGGGCGGAGATATTAAGATCGGCATGATGCTGTATACCGATTTTGCCTACCCTGAAACGACAAGTCCGGAAGACAACTTTGCCACATGGCAGAAAAACCAGTATGAAATCTACTTCGCGGATGTGCTTCTGCGTGGTGAATATCCCGGCTATATCAAACGGTTCTTCAAAGAGAAAAACATCGTTCTCAGCATCACGGATGAGGATAAAGCTCTCCTGAAGAATACGGCAGATTTCATGACGTTTTCTTATTACACCACCTATGTAAGCAATGCTGAGATTGCGCACCAGTTCAGGGGGAATAACAAGCGTAACCCGCTTTTATCGCAGACCCCCTGGGGCTGGGCAATTGACCCGGTAGGGCTTCGCTATGTGCTGAATTTCTTCTGGGATCGCTGGCAAAAGCCTATCATGATCACCGAGAACGGTATTGGCTGCTTTGACGAGCTGGTTAACGAAACCGTAGAGGATGATTACCGTATCGCCTTCTTCAGGGATCATATCCGCTCTGTCGGTGAAGCCATTGCCGATGGCGTGGAAGTGCTGGGCTACTATATGTGGTCTCCGATCGACATCATCAGCTGCTCGTCAAACCAGATGTCAAAACGTTATGGCCTGGTTTACGTCAATCTTGACGATCTGGGGCGTGGTGACGGCAGGCGTTTCTGCAAGAAAAGCTACTACTGGTATCAGAAACTCATTGCGACCAACGGTAAATCAGTCGAGGAATAATGTACCAGGGCTGCACTGAGGACTTCACATTCTCTGACGCAGCCCTTCATTTATAACGATTATCAGGGCATGCAGATGCATAGACGCTGATGTTATCTTCAGCATTTTAAAGGAGTATAATTATCCGGGTTGACGTGTACGCTGTAACACCTGAAGGCTGGGTTGATGCTGTAGAGGGGCATCCTCATGCCCTATTTGAAGTGCGTAAAATGGTTAACCGCGTTGTTCAGCCTCTGATTGATGCCGGAGTGGACCAAATCGTTCTCGGATGTACACATTATCCCTTCCTCCGCTATCTCATTGAACAGATTGTTCCAGCAGAAGTGACAATACATGATCCCGCCCCTGCGGTTATCAGCCATGCGGCCTCAATGTTGAATAGCTGCAACTGGCCTGAAGAGCGCGGCCAGGAGAAATACCGCTTTTACACCACTGGTAATACAATCCGGATGAAGGAGTCACTTTACAGGCTGCTTGGAATCCATGCAGAAGTAAGTAGTCTTTCTACTTAATTATGTGATTATTTCTTCCAACAACTATTACGGAATAAGTATTCATATGGCGTTTGATTCTGAAGGCATTGGAAAGTTCTATAAGGGGCGGGCTTATGTCTGCCATCAGATCCATGTCATTTCCTTGTACCGAAAATTTCCTCAGAACGGGACTGTAATGTCTTCAATGCTTCCAGCATATCGTCACCATTCAGGGAACGCTGGGATTTCTTCTCTGTCGGTTTTCTGCGCCGCCGGGAAGGGCCATCTCCGGCAGGGAGAGCTTGCGAACGGTTATCGTCGCGTTTGCCCTGAACCAGCTTAATAAACTCAAGTGTCCGCCCGAGGCGCTTGTTGTCCACGATAGCGCCCTGGTCTATTTCCTGAAGGCGATCATAGGTGGAGTAGGGAAGAACAGCGCCATTAAGGCGGAGCTCTTTACGACCATCCGGGTAATGCCAGACCTCAATATATTTTCCGATAGCCCTGCGGCTTAACTCATTATCTTCAATCAGATAGAGCACTTTGTCATATTGCACTGTCAGGGATTTTGACACACGGCGCGGCTCCCTCCATGTGAAAAATGCTGCCAGGTCATCGTCAGTTTCAAGTGGTCGATGCACATCAAAGTCATGCCGGGGCGCTTTAGCAAAACGTCGGTTGTAATCGGCCATAAATTCATCGGCATAATCATTAGCTGAATCCATTGAAGAGATGCCCCTGAGCCTGAGCTCCTTTACGAGGCGATCCTGAAGCGTCAGATGGGCACGTTCCACACGGCCTTTGGCGGAGCTGGTATTGGCGCAGATAGTCTGGATGCTCAGTTCGTGCATCGCACGGCCAAACTGGGTGTAACCATCGCCGCCGGTGGCATTTTTATTGTTGATTCTGAAGACGCTGGCTTTGTCACTGTACAATGCCAGTGGTTTACCATGCTTTTCCAGATAGCCCCGGGTGGCCTCAAAATACGTGAAGGTCGATTCCGATTTCACGAAACGAAGCTGCATCAGGCGACTCGTCGCATCGTCGACGTAGACCAGTGCGGTACAGGCGGGCGCACGGTTCTCGAACCAGTGATGGTCGCAGCCATCAATCTGGATCAGTTCGCCGCAGCAGGCCCGGCGATAGCGTGGTTGCTGAATTTTCGGCGCACGTTGTTTGCGTGGGATCCAGAGACCGGCTTTGACCATGAGTGAACGGACGGTCTCTTTGGACAGGTGAACATCGTGCAGCTCTGCGAGTTTCTCGCACGCCAGCGTCGGCCCGAAGTCGGTATAGCGCTCGCGGATAATACTGAGTGCGTACCGGGCAAGACCATCAGGCAACTGGTTATTGCTGGGTTTTCCGCGACGGCGGTTAGCCATACCAAGCGGGCCTGATTCACGGTAACGCGACAGAAGGCGTCGGCACTGGCGATCGGAAATTCCCAGGCGCTGCGCGGCCATCTGCGTGGTCAGTCGCCGGTCGACAACGTCCTGAATGATTTTGAGTCGGTTAACTTCATCCAAAGTGAAAACGTCCGCTGCATGAGACGTTATCAGAATCCCTCCATGGTGAATCCACGTGTCACTTATCCAGGAGCAGACCTTACAACTCAGCCACTATAATCAAAGTGCGCATAATGTATATTATGTTAAATGCATGTAATGCCCAATAACTTCATATTTGACAGCGGCCTCTTAACAAATCAACACGGTACTTATTTATGACTGACATCCCTTTTCTTGCGTTATGTTCATAGTACATGTTCGCCCTATCATCAATATTTAAACTCCTACCTTAATGGACAATGCTTCCTGAAGATGAACTTTCAACGGACCAGAAACTGGCGGTTATGTATGTTTCCTACTTGCCTCCAGTTTCAGGGAAATTAAAGCTACACAGGCAGATTTTGTTTCACAGAACACCCAGTATCACTTTGACATGAAATTACGAAGGTAAAATCTCAATCGTGGCCGCTCTGGCGCGTGTCCCTGTCATTGCTGAAACATAGCTGCTACTGGAGTACTTTTTCTGGTAAGCCTGATCAATTTTACTTTCAAGCTCAGGGTCTGATGGTTTTGCGAACAGTACATCGAACTCTTGTCCAATAGCCAGTATCTTACCCGCCTGCTGGGACAATGCAGCCTGATACCATTTTGAACTGGTACCACTATAGGCTCGGACGAAAAGTCTGTTCTCCACCTTCACTTCCCAAATCCACGTCGGCGTACCGGTCGTATTCATATCGGGATGATACGGAGCGATTTTCAGGTCGTCGGCCGCATCTATTCTTGTTAATAATTCAGGGTTCCAGAACATAAACTTCTCCTCTTTCAAGAGCAGTGTCTGTCGTTTGTCGCACAGACACTGCATCTGAAAGCACCGGACGGTGCTATGGCTTACTTATTAAGATTTTTGTTAAAAAATGCAGTGATGTTATCGAACGGGATCTTATCCATACGATCATATAAATCGACATGTGTGGCATCTTTAACAATCAGAAGCTCTTTTGGTTGATTTGCCGCTTCATAAGCCGTTTTAGAGAAGTAAAGCGAATGCGCTTTTTCGCCATGGATGAACAGGATCGGACGCGGAGAAATTTCCTTGATATAGGTCATGAGCGGGAAATTCATGAAGGCCATCGGCGTTGTCACCGACCATGAATTGCCAGAGTTGACGGCTCGTGGATGATAACCGCGTTTAGTCATGTAATAGTCCGCATAGTCCACGAGGAACTGTGCTTCCCCGCCCTTCAGTTTATTATAGGCTGGCTGGTATGCAGGCTTGCCGTTTGCCGCATCTTCCCAGCGCTGAAGACTCATCTTCTCCAGCGCCTGCTCGCGTTGCTCCGGCGTTACGCTGTCATTGTAGCCTTTCGACATTACGCGGCTCATATCGTACATGGTGCTGGCAACGACCGCTTTTACGCGTTTATCTACGGCAACAGCGTTCAGGGCAATCCCCCCCATGCCGCAAATACCGATGACACCGATACGTTCACGATCCACATAAGGTTGCAGCCCAATAAAATCGACTGCGGCCATAAAGTCTTCGGTATTGATATCAGGGGAAGCAATATTGCGGGGTTCACCACTGCTTTCACCGGTATAAGATGGATCAAATGCCAGCGTCACGAATCCGCGCTCTGCCAAAGTCTGAGCATAGAGACCTGAGGCCTGTTCCTTTACCGCGCCAAACGGGCCGGAAATGACAAGCGCAGCAAGCTTCTTGTTCCCGCGATCTTTAGGAAGATACACATCTGCGGCCAGCGTAATACCGTAACGATTTTTAAAAGTGACTTTTTGATGATCCACTTTTTCGCTCCTTGGGAAAGTTTTATCCCACGTCTGAACCAGACGGACTGAAGAATCTGCTGTGCCTGGTGCCGGCTGGGCGACCGCAGCTTCTGTTGAAATCAGAGCCATCGCTCCGGCGAGGAGTGCGCCATTAAAAAAGCGCGTTGAAGATTTTAGCGTCATGATATTAAAACCTTTCATTGGATGTTGAGGGATAGTTTCAGACAGCATGCATGAGTATTTCAGATGCAACTCTCTTTTCCGGAACCGAATTCGATTCGGGTGCGGTTGTAGAAAGTAAACTCTTTCACGTATGTCTCCTCCGGATAACCTGTCTGGCAGTTAAAAATGGCTTTAACCTGAACGGTTTAAATTGGCTCGCTGTGAAAGCTGACTGACAGGTCACAGCTTCATTTCAGTGTTGTTATTTTGAGTGCCTTACATGAAAGTTGTTATTAAAATACTCTGCATTATTTGCCTGATCCTCTGAAACTGAATTTAAAGCGTATATTTCAATTTTCATCGCTGCTAAGTTGTTAACGTCAAAAGCCGCAATAAACGTGAGGTATTACAGAATGATTTCTGACAAGACGGTTGAAAAACTACTCGGCGTGCTTTCCCGTGAAATTGCTCAGCGCACTCCGGGCACCGGTGATTTCCCAACAGCGGTAGAAGGACTCGAATTGTTCCGCCGAAACGAACCCGCTCCTCCAGTGAGCTGCCTGGTCCCTCCCAGTATCGTTCTGGTGGCCGATGGCGCGAAGATCATGTGGGTTGGTGGTGATCCTTACGAATACAATGCGGATAAATTCCTGATCACCTCCCTTGACCTGCCAGCCAGCTCGGAGGTTTTACAGGCTTCGACATCCCGGCCCTGCGTCGGCATGGCCTATAAACTTGACCAGCGCGTGCTGATGGAATTAATTGCCCAGGGAAGCCTGCCGCCGGTCAAAAAACGAGACGCGGGAACGGGTGTCGGTATAGGAACGGTTACTGATGTTTTGCTGGAACCTTTCTGCCGTCTGCTTACTTTGCTTGACGAGCCTGAAGCCATTCCTGTCCTCGGGCCGCTGATTCAAAGAGAGATACATTACCGGCTTTTGATGAGCGATCAGTCCGATCATCTCAGACAGATTGCAGCAGTAGACGGCCATGGCTACCGTATCGGTAAAGCTATCGACTGGTTAAAAACCAATATTGCGTCATCCTTACGCGTAGAGGAACTGGCAAGTCGGGTGCAAATGAGCACGCCCTCTTTTCACCAACACTTCAGGCAGCTTGCGGGAATGAGCCCGCTCCGGTATCAGAAATGGCTACGCCTCAATGAAGCCAGGCGACTGATGCTGAATGAACATTATGATGTCACCACAGCAGCCTATGCTGTCGGTTACGAAAGCTTATCCCATTTCAGCCGGGAATATACGCGGATGTTCGGGGAATCACCCAAGAGGGATATTACTGTGCTGAGAAAGTCAGCTGGTAAGCTTCAATAAATTCTCCACAGCCACAAGTGAAATCGGTAGTGAATTATATTACTTCCGCCCGGAGTGGCCGCTTCGAAATAAAGCTAAGAGGCATTACGGTAGCGTAATATCGAGACAACTTCAGCAAGGGCGGGTGACAGTTGATGACGGCTGGAGTAATAAAGATGATAACCTTACAAAGCGGATTGGTGTTGTTATTGGTGGATTCGGTATTCTCATGCCGACGAACGACGTGTCCAAAAACTTCCCGACGGAACAGCTATGGCGTTGTTCATAAAACTCCTCCGGCACGTTTGCGTCGCTCTCGATCGTCGTTGGGATCAATAACCGAACGTACGTCGGCGACACGAGGACCGCACCAGGTCTTCCGGCGCGGTTAACAACATGTTTCGCTTCTGGTTGCCTATCTGCCAGATAATGCCGACTCACTCAATTTTAACCGTTCCCGGCAAACCGCACGCCGCACTTTCTCCGCCCTAAAATGTCCATGTCACTGCTGCTGTCAGTGCCGCCTCGTTACGTCGTAACACGATCGGGCTTTGATTGGCATGCTCCCCAAGCCAGGTATAGTCAGCGCTCAGGAGCGTGCCCCAGTGGGCATCAAACTGGTGACTCCAGGTCAGACTGTTGTCTATGCCATAAAATCCCCCCGGTGCTGAATAGCGGCTATAACCTGAGCGCTGGCTCTGCTGCGGATCCACCCCATACCAGGTATTCAGGTAACGGTTGTCGCCAAACAGGGCCGCCGTCTGAAAAGCGACCGTGTCCTGGTCAGTTTGTACAGGGAGCAACGTCAAGGATGCCTGGTAGCTTACCCCCTGGCTGTCCGTTAAAGGCAGCGTCGCTTTTCCTTCAACACTGAGCCACGAAAGCGCCTGCCAGCCAACGGCAAGGGCCGTATTCAGTGAGACGTCAATGTCTCCCATCCCTTTCAGATTATTTGCCCCTGCCCGCCAGCTGGCGTTTTTATCCCTCCTTCCCAGATCGTATCCCAGCGTATGTTCGACGTACCAGCCGCTGGCGTTCTGCAGGTCATACCCTACCCCTTTCTGCGTATCAATAAAGAAAGCGCCGTTACGACCCTGAAGCACCGGAACCACCTGCCATACCTGCTTGTCTGAACCTGAGTATCGCGGAGCGTAGCGTCCTCCCAGCCCGATAGTGAAAGAGCCGGAAGAGGCGTCATCATTTGCCTGTACACAGGATGTGATGGCCGTCAAAAGCGGTACGGTCATATACAGGGCTTTTTTTATCGCTATCATACTGTTCTCCTCACGGATGCTGGTTTCTCCTGAGGCAGGAGCTGCCACAAAATGTTGGCGCAGTATGATTTGGCAAAATCAATGAATCGTCGGGATAGTGTTAAGAATCGGTCAAGGTGAACGGATGTTGTCCAGAAGAGTGCTGATTATTGAAGATGACGCCGATGCGGCTGGCGTGCTCGAAGCCTACTTACGCCGTGAAAATTACGATGTCGTCATTACCGGAGATGGACTTTCCGGGCTGGATATGGCGCACCGGTGGAAACCCGATCTGATCCTGCTGGATGTGATGCTTCCGGGGCTTAACGGCACCGAAGTCCTGGCTGGCCTGCGTCGTAAAAATGATGTTCCGGTGATCATGGTCACCGCCATGGGAGATACTCCCGATCGTATTGGCGCTCTGCGCTATGGCGCTGATGATTATGTTGTTAAGCCTTACCATCCGGGAGAAGTTGTGGCCCGGGTGCAGGCGGTATTGCGTCGCAGCAATAAAACGGAAACAAAGGAAGAGATCCTTCGCTGGCAATCACTTGAAGTGGATGTTACGGCCATCGTGGCGAGCATTATCGACGGGGACACCACACCGCGGACGTTGGATCTGACCCCAACCGAATTTTCACTACTGACCACGCTTATGCGCTCTCCTTCACGACCTTTTTCCCGCCAGCATTTACTGGAGCACTGTTTGCCGGAAAGTGAAGCCCTGGAGCGTGTGGTGGATACCCATATTTATAACCTGCGTAAAAAACTCGAAGCGGCGGGTATTTCCGGCGTGCTGGTTAACGTTCGCGGCGTAGGCTACAGGTTCAGACAACCATGACAAAAACCCGCTATTCCTCCCTGTGGCGCTGGATTTGCGCACGTATATTAGCGCTGGCCATCGGAAGCGTAATTGTCATAGCGACCTGTATGTGGCTACGTTATGCGGTGCAGAATTACTGGATCATGAGCAGAATGCCGGCATCGGTCCGACAAGAGTTTCTTGCGCTCAGCCAGAACCCGCAGGCGGACCCGGCGCGCTTCCATCAAATCGTCGATACCTGGTGGGGGTTGAGTTATTCAACACCCTCCATCGCCTCGGCAGACTGGGTCACCGTGGCGTTACTGGTCCTGGTCATGATCCCTTTTATTGTGGTGATGGGGTTGAGATATGCCAGGCCACTGGCGCTGCAGTTCAGCCGGTTGCGTGATGCGGCAAAGGACGTCGCCGAAGGGCAATTTGGCCGCCAGGCAGAGCTCATCAGGAATGCGCCGGCTGAAATGGTCAGCTTTGCCAGTGACTTTAATACCATGACGGGGAAACTGGCCCGCTATGAAAAAGAGTTACGTACCTCTCATGTGGCCATGGCGCATGAGCTTCGCTCCCCACTGACTGCCGCTATCGGACGTTTGCAGGGCATGCTGGATGGCGTGTTTGATGCCAGCCCGGAACAACTGGCAATGGTAATGAAACAGCTTCAGCACCTGAATCGCCTGACCGATGAACTTCATCTGCTCTCACTGTCTGATGCCGGGAATCTGGTTCTGGAAAACGAACCCTTTCGTCTGGATGAGCTGCTTAAGGAACGGGCGACATGGATCATGCCCCAGGCTGATGCACATCGTTTTACCATCAGGCTTCATCATTCTCAGGCGTGTCCCTTCAAAGGCGATACGTTCCGTATGGGCCAGGTGTTTACTATCCTTATGGAAAATGCCCTCCGTTACGGGCGTGATGGCGGCCATCTTGATGTCACGCTGCACTACGCCAGCGGGCAATATTACCTCGAATTTCGCGATGACGGCCCGGGGGTATCCCCCCGGTTCCTGCCGGAAATGTTCAACCGTTTTAGCCGGGAGGAGCAGTCGCGTGCCCGCCACTCCGGCGGCAGCGGTCTCGGCTTATCCATCGCTAGCGCGATCTGTCAGGCTCATGGAGGCAGTATCAGCGCGTCGTTACCTGAAACCGGCGGACTCGCAGTCAGCATTTTGTTACCCTGGACGTCGTCTGAGATGGAAAATAGCCGCTCTTGATAATACCTTGACAAAACGTCGAATCTTTCTCGACTAAGCGCGCATTTAATAACGCCATAACCTTTATGGAGCGGCGTTATGTCAGATGAATTTTTACTCTCCCTCCGCCACAGTCTGCACCATTTGTACGACGTGGCGCGCACCCTTTCCTGGCTGCACTTTCTTCCCCTGACCCTTCTTTCGGTGGTGATTTTTCTGCTGCCCGGATGCGGGGACAACCAGGGTAATACGACTGATCCTGTGCGAACGGTGCGCTACGTTGTTGTTGGCTCAGCGCAAACCCTTCCCGCCCTGGAAAGAACCGGAGAGATCCATGCGCACGATGAAACGATTCTGAGCTTTCGTACCAGCGGCCGGATAGTGACGCGTAGCGTCGATATTGGCGATCGGGTCAATGCAGGGCAACTGCTGGCCACGCTTGAAAATACAACCAATCAGAATCAGCTCGATGGCGCACAGGCTGACTATGAAGGAGCCAAAGCCGCTGCTCAGGTTGCTGCACTTAACGTCAACCGAATGCAAAAGCTCATGCCTACTGGCGCGATTGCCCGCACGCAGCTCGATACCGCCCGCGCAGATTGGCTTGTCGCCCGCGCGCGTTTAAAAAACAGCGAGTCCGCGTTGCGTAATGCCCGCGAAAGCCTTGGCTGGACGCGTCTGATGGCGCCGCAAAGCGGCGTGATCACCGAAGTCAGCGCCTCTGCGGGTCAGGTGGTCAGTGGTGGTCAGTCGGTGTTGACGCTGGCGACCGGTGAAGCCCGCGATGTGGTGTTTGATATCGCTAAACCCGAGGCGATCCCGCCACAGGAGCATGCTGGCTTGCGAGTTTCTCTCCTCAGCGACCCGTCGGTGCAAGCGTCCGCCGCGGTAAGAGATATTAGCCCGCAGGCCAATCCTCAGACCCGCACGTGGCGCGTCAGGGCTACCCTACAAAACCCACCGCTGGCGATGGCGCTGGGCGCCAGCGTTACCGTCACGTTACCCGCAACCGGCCCGCATGGATACGCCCTTCCCGCTTCAGCGCTGAGCCGCGTCGGCGACAAACCGGCGGTTTATGTGATTAATCCGCAGTCGCAGGCACAGCTTCGCGTGGTGGTGCCAGTATACTATACCGCCACCGCGGTTATTATCTCCGGCGGCCTTGAACCAGGCGACCGGGTGATTACCGCCGGCGTGAGTAAATTACGCTCCGGCGAGCCGGTGATTGCCGGGGAGCGCGAATCATGAAACCCGTATTGAATGAGAAATTTAACCTGTCCGCCTGGGCGCTAAATAATCAACAGATGGTCAGTTTCTTCATGCTGCTGATCATGGCTATGGGCGCGTTCTGTTATGAGAAGCTGCCACGTAACGAAGATCCGGCGTTTACGATTAAAACGGCCGTTGTTTCTGCGCAATGGCCCGGGGCATCCGTGACGGATACCACCCGACTGCTGACCGATACGCTGGAAAAAAAGCTGCAGGAAACCCCCTGGCTTGATTATCTCGAAAGTGAAACCCGAGCCGGAAGATCCGTTATTTATGTCAATCTCCGTGACGATACCCCGCCGGAAAAGGTGCCGGATATCTGGTATCAGGTACGTAAGAAAATGCAGGACATTGCCCCATCGTTGCCAGAAGGCGTTCAGGGCCCCGCCGTCGACGACGAATTTGATGACACGTTCGGTACGATTTATGGATTTATACCTGAGGGCTATACCCTGCGGGAGGTCCGGGGCCGTGTTGAGACCATTCGCCGGGAACTCATGTCGTTACCGGATATCGGAAAAACCAGCCTGCTGGGTGAGCAGCAGGAACAGATAGTTCTCTCTTTTTCCCCGGCGCGTCTGGCAGGTATGGGGTTGAACATCCAGCAGGTAGCGGATGCCCTCAGAGCACAAAATGCGATTGTCCCGGCAGGTATGATCCGCACCGGACAGGAAAATATGGCGATAAAGGTCAGCGGGGAACTGACTTCTGAAGCGAGCTTACGTGCCGTCACGCTGCGTATTAACGATCGTTACCTTCCTCTGACGGATATTGCCACCGTTAGCCGGGAAAACGCCGAGCCTCCCCAGCCGGTTTACCGGGTCAACGGCAAACCCGCCATCGGGCTGGCTATCTCGATGGCGCCGACGGGTAATATGCTGCGTTTCGGCGCCGCGCTGAATGCCAAAATGCATGCCATCAGCGTCACGCTGCCGCACGGTATTGAGATGGTCAAGGTTGCCGATCAATCAGCGGTGGTCAGCGATGCCGTAAGCGGGTTTATCCGGGTGCTTATCGAAGCCGTGGCGATCGTCCTGGCCGTTTCGTTTGTCTCGCTGGGTTTACGAGCTGGGCTGGTCGTGGCTGCGGCCATCCCACTGGTTCTGGCCATGACCTTTACGGGAATGATGCTGGCAGGAATAGGTCTGCAACGTATTTCTCTCGGCGCATTGATTATCGCGCTGGGTCTGCTCGTCGATGACGCCATGATCACCGTGGAAACCATGGTCTCTGGTCTGGAAGCCGGGGATTCCCGCCGGCAGGCGGCTACCCGGGCTTTTAAAACGACCGCATTTCCGATGCTGACGGGCACCCTTGTGATGATTGCCGGGTTTATTCCCGTGGGATTTGCTGCGTCCAGCGCCGGTCAATATTGCTTTTCCCTGTTTGCCGTGGTGCTCATCGCCCTGCTGTGCTCATGGGTTGTCGCGATCCTGTTTTCACCGTTAACCGGGACGTGGCTGTTATCTGACAACATCAGACAGAAGTCGAAAGGTCCTGGACGGATGGCCCGCGGATACCAGTGGCTACTGCGCAAGGCGTTACGTTACCGCTTCGCCACCGTGTGTATTGCTCTCATTGCGCTTGGTCTGTCCGTTTACGGAACAACCTTTATGCAGGGGGAGTTTTTCCCCACCTCCGACAGGCCTGAATTGCTGGTCAGCCTGACGCTACCGGCCAATGCCTCGCAGTCGGAAACGCAAAATAGGGCTGAACAGCTGGAGAAGGCCCTGGCAGGCAACCGCAACGTTGAGCGATTTTCGACATACGTTGGGTCGGGAGCGATCCGTTTTTACCTGCCTATGGATGTGCTTCTGGCAAATGAAAATATCGCCCAGATGGTGGTGGTGGCTAAAGATCTTAAAGCGCGGGATCGTCTTCATCGACAGTTAAACAGGATACTGGCTACGCGCTTTAGCGACATCATCACTCGCGTATCGCCCCTGGAACTTGGGCCCCCCGTCGGCTGGCCAGTCAAATACCGGGTGAGTGGGCCAGATTATCTGAAGGTCAGGTCGATCGCGAACCGCCTGAGCGAAGTCATTGGCCGGTCACCCTCCTCCCGCGAGGTTAATCAGACGGCAGGCGAACCGGAGAGAGTCATTACCCTCAAGGTCAATCAGACCGCCGCCCGGGCTGCGGGCGTGTCGTCAGAAAGTCTGGCCCGGATGCTCAATACCGTCTGGTCCGGCAGTATAGTCACGTCGGTTCGCGATAATGACCGTCTTGTCGATGTGGTGCTCCGGGCCAGGGACAATGAGCGTCTTAACCTCGCCACCTTCTTTTCGCTGACTATTCAGGGGAATGACGGTAAACAAATCCCCCTCAGCGCCTTTGCCACGCCAGTCTGGGGCGTGGATGATCCGGTTATCTGGCGTCGACAGCGTTTGCCTTTCATCACCGTGCAAACTGACCTCGCCCCGGGACTTCGCGCCGAAGCAGTATCCGCAGCGTTGCGACCAGCGGTAGACAGGTTGCGCGCGGAACTGCCTGAAGGCTACAGCATTGAAGAAGGGGGCGCGGTTGCTGAATCTGAAAAAGGTAATAGTTCGGTCTATGCGGTTCTACCGGTGACACTGGTCATCATGCTCTTGCTGTTGATGCTCCAGTTGCGCAACTATTCCCGTATTGTGTTGGCTATACTGATGGCCCCGTTTGGTTTACCGGGTATCGTGCTGGCTATGTTACCTGGCGGAACACCAATGGGATTTGTCGCTCTGCTTGGCGTGATTGCGCTCGCTGGCATGATCATTCGTAACGCCGTCATACTGATTAGCGAGGTGGACAGCAATCTTACTCAGGGGATGGCAAGCGATGCCGCCATTATTGCGGCCGCAGAGCATCGTGCGCGCCCCATCTGCCTGACTGCCTGTGCAGCCATTCTGGGAATGATCCCCATTTCTCATCAGGTATTCTGGGGACCGATGGCCTATGCGATTATCGGGGGACTACTGGTTGCCACGCTGGTTACACTGACCGTTTTACCTGCATCGTTTAGCCTGTTGCTACAGCTGAGAATGACTTCCTCCGGCGAGATTCATGAAAAATGAGTGGCGTGCCGTCGTATCCTCGTCTCAGGGTTCTGCCAGGTTATTCGCTGCAAGATAAAGAACTTGCTCACCTGCTGCTGCAACGCTTGGGTAACAGGAAACCTAATAAAAAGTAAACCTTCCCTGACTATGATTATTTATACTCAGAAAACAGGTCATTAAGAAAGGAAGCCACGCGTTGAAATGGGTAACCTGGTTAAAACGTATCGTGTTGTCCATGCTGCTGTTGATTGTTGGCGCTCTGGGACTACGCGTTTATGACATACAGCGCGGGCCCGAACTGCAGCTCTGGCATACCTGGGTTCCGCATGAAATGGGCGCGGATGAAATCGACAATGCTGACTGGAACGATTACCTCAACAAAGAGAATGCGCTCTTTAGTGAGGTAAAACGCCAGGTTACCGATAAGCTGGACGCTGAACAGCAAACCGAACTGAATCGTTACTACAGTCACAGCCCCATTTATCCGGACTCGTTTCCCACCAACTGGAATCGGTCATACATTATGATGCCGGATGGCAAACCGAAAGGCGCTGTGGTGTTGCTGCATGGTCTGACGGATACACCCTACAGTCTGCGGCATATCGCCGAAAATTACCGGCAACAGGGTTATGTCGCCATCGGTATCAGGTTACCGGGCCACGGGACGGTACCCGCCGGGCTGACCGACGTGGACTGGCAGGACTGGCTGGCCGCCACGCGCCTGGCGGTGAGAGAAGCGAAACGACTGACGGGTCATGATGCGCCCCTGCATATCGTCGGATTTTCCAACGGCGGCGCGCTGGCAATGAAGTATTCGCTGGACGCGCTGGATAATGCCGGACTGGCAAAACCCCAGCGGGTGATCCTGATTTCTCCGATGATCGGTATTACCCGCTTCGCGCGCTTTTCCGGCCTCGCGGGCTGGCCCGCGTTTCTTCCCGCCTTCTCGAAAGCCGCATGGTTAAACATCATGCCTGAGTTTAATCCGTTCAAATATAACTCCTTTCCGACGAATGCCGCCCGTCAGTCGTTTCTGCTGACCAAAGCGCTGCAAAAGCAGATAGTGACGGATTCGAGAAATCATAGGCTTAACAGCTTACCGCCGGTATTGACCTTTCAGTCCGTTGTGGATTCAACGGTCAGTACGCGGGCGATCGTGACGGTGCTGTATAACCGCTTACCGGATAATGGCAGTGAAATTGTCCTGTTCGATTTAAATCATGCGGTCAGGTTTAATTCATTATTACGCCGGACGTCTTACACCGCGCTGGCGCGGTTGCTGCCCGCGGCGCCGCGGGCTTATCAAACCACGATCATCACTAACGCCAATTCCGCCAGTACAGAGATGGAAATTCGCACCACCCGCGCCGGGAAAATAGACACCACGGTGGAAAAGCTGCAGGGAATGCACTATTTACCGGACGTCTACTCTCTTTCTCATGTCGCGCTCCCCTTCCCCTTGAGCGATTCGCTGTACGGGCGCTATCCCCATCCGCTGAATCAATACGGGATCAGCCTTGGCACGTTTGCAGCTCGCGGCGAGCGTTCTGTGCTGGTTGTGGGTCTGGACTCGCTGATGCGCCAGTCTTCCAATCCGTTCTTTCCCTATATGATCAAACGCATTGACGAAGGGATCGACACTCGCCCGGCGCTCTCCGGAAAATAACTCCCCTGTGGATAAGTGGCCGCCGAGGCCACTTTTTCCTGAGGGCGCTACACTATGCTTTCGCCGACGTCGACAGCCACTGATATATCGAGGACAGATCCTGCCCGGCAAATCCCGCATCCGCCGCCTGCTGCCACAGTTCGGCGATGTTATCCAGTCCCGGCATGGTGTGCGGCTCGGACAGGGACAAGGCCAGCCGGGCATCTTTCAGCGCATGCGCCAGCTGCATCTGCGGCGCGAATTGCTCATTGGCGATGGCGTCCAGTTTGACTTTGACATACGGCGCCGCCAGCGGGCCGCCCTCCAGGGCGCTCCACAGCTGGTCGGGGGTAAAGCCCAGCGTCTTCGCCAGCTGTGCGCTTTCCGCGATGCCCTGCATCATCGCAATCAGCCAGGCATTGAGGACCAGCTTCATTTTCTGGCTGTTGCCCGCCTCGCCAAACCACTGCGTCCCACGTGAGATAGCGGCAAATACCTGTTCCGCCGGGCCACACTTTTCACGATCTCCGCTGGCGAGCACCAGGATCTGCGCCTTCTCCGCCGGGGCTTTGGTCCCTGAAACCGGGGCATCGACGAAGGTCATCGCCGGCTGACGCTCCCGCAACAAAGCGATAGCCTCCTGGGTCTCCGCCAGGCCGATGGTGCCCATCTGGCAATAGATCGCCTGCGGCTGACAGGCAGGCGCTATTTGCGCCAGTACCTGCAGGGTAGCCTGACCATCGGCGAGCATACTGATGATCACCTCGGCATCGGCCACCGCCTGCTGCGGCGTGGCGTGCAGGGATAATCCCTGCGCCTGTAAATCCTCGCCGCGCGCTGGCGAACGGTTCCAGCCCGCGACGGTAAAGCCCTTCTTCAGCAGATTGCTGGCAAAAGCGTGTCCCATGGCGCCGAGTCCCAGCACCGCGACTTTTGGTAATGTACTCATCTTGTCTGTCCTGATTCGCGTGTTAATAAATGGCGGACGTCTACTATCGCATCTCTGGCACGGATGTCAGTAGCAATAACCGCCATATAAAGTGACACTGTCACTATATGATAGCCACATTTATCGCGGCTCAGGGCTGGCGGAGCCACTCCAGCAAGCGGCGTATCGCTAGCGACAGGCGTTCGTCATCCTGATAGCACAGGCACAGCCGACGCAGCGCCCAGCGATCCTGCAATGTGATAACGGCGAACCGGTAGCGCGGCAGGTAGCGTTCAGCAATAACGCGCGGCAGGATCGCCGCGCCGGCGCCGTGAGCCACCATCTCGCAAAGCCCTTCAAAATGGCTCATCCTGATGCGGACGTTCAGCGCCTGGCCGACTCCGGCGGCCTGCTCTTCGATATGCTGCTGCAGCGCGCTGGTCTGATAGAGCGCGACCAGCGGCTCATGGATGATCGTTGCGAAAGCCACCTCGGCGGCGTCACTCAAGGCATGGGCCGGCGGCACGATCAGCACCAGGGGATCCTCCGCGACGGGCTCCAGGCGCAACGGCCCGGGGTCGACCGCATCGGACACCACCCCGGCCTGCGCCACGCCAGCCAGAATGCTGCTGACAATATCCGCGCTGGTGCGCTCTTCGGTCTCGATCTGTATCCCGGGATGCGCGGCCATCCACGCGGCGAGCTTGCCCGGCAGAAAAGCCGACATCGCCGAGGTATTGGCAAACAGGCGCAGCGTGCCCTGCTGACCGCGGGCGAAGGCGTGCATCGCCTGGCGCAGACGCCGCTGCTGCTCTAACAACGGACGAGCATGGCGCGCCAGTACCTCCCCGGCCTCGGTCGTTGTCACCCCCCGGGCATGACGGTGCAGCAGCGGCACACCGACCTCCGCCTCCATTTTGCGCAGCCTTTCGCTGGCGGAGGCCAGCGCCAGATGGGCCGCCGCCGCCCCGCCGGTAATGCTGCCGCTATCCACGATGGCGATAAACAGTCGCAGATCGGCGAGATCCAGTCGCATAACGCCCTCCTTTCCCTTCGGTTTTACCGTAGCCTGCGGGCAACATACCGCATTGTCCACCCGGCGACCAGCTGTTTCAATGGCCTTCTCTGAGCCGATAAGTGAGCCATGATGTTTGATCTTCACACTCTCTGTTTACTGCTGATCTTTATCGCCGCCGGGCTGGTCAAAGGGGTGACCGGCATGGGACTGCCCACCGTGGCGATGGGCCTGCTTGGCCTGCTGATGCCGCCACCGGCCGCGGCGGCCCTGCTGGTGCTCCCCTCGCTGTTAACCAATCTCTGGCAACTGCTGGCAGGCCCCGCGCTGGCGCAGATTGTGCGTCGCCTCTGGTTAATGATGACCGGGATGATTATCGGCACGCTGGCAGGGTCGTCACTGCTCATACACCTGAACCCGCGGTGGTCGGCGCTGGCGCTGGGCGTCGTGCTGATAGCTTATGCCGGATACGCGCTCCGTGGTCCGGCGGTGCAGGTTTCCGCCCGCGTGGAAAAGCGCCTGTCGCCGCTGATGGGCGGACTGACCGGACTGATCACCGGGGCGACCGGGGTATTTGTTATTCCGGCGGTGCCCTGGCTGCAGGCGCTGGGCTTTCGTCGCGACGAGCTGGTCCAGGCCCTGGGACTGTCGTTCACCCTGTCCACTCTGGCGATGGCGGCCGGCCTCTCTCTGCACGCTGGCTGGCGCGCAGAGTCGCTGCTGCTGTCGGCGCTGGCGCTGGCGCCCGCGCTGCTCGGCATGTGGCTGGGACAGCGGATCCGCTCGCGTCTCAGCCCGCAGCGCTTTCGTCAGGGCTTTCTGTTGTTCCTGCTGGCGCTGGGGCTGGAACTTGTCCTCCGGGGGCTGCTGGGGGGATCGGCCTAGCGGCGGGTAATGTGCTTCACATTGTATTTACTGGTGTTCTGGTAGATCTCTGAGAAATCAACGATCGCCCGGTTCTGGGCGTAGCTGACAGACTGCACCCGTAGCAGGAGGCTGTTAGGCGCCACCTGCAGCAGCTCCGCCTGCTCGCGGGTCGCCAGCACCGGCGTATAGCTGCGGTGGCTCTCGATAATGGTGATATGGCACTCTTTTTTGAAATAGTTGAACTTAGACTGCTCAAGGTTACCCACGCTGAGCCACGGAAAAGCGGCGTACGGAATGTAGCTGTTCTCCACCAGGATCGGGACCTCATCAATCAGGCGCAGCCGCCTGACGTAGTAGACTTTCTCTCCCGGCTGGATCTTTAACTGCTGGGCAATGGCCGGCGGGGCGTCAAGCAACGTGAACTCAATGACCTTATTACGGTAGTTGGTGACCCCCACCACCTGCATCTGGTAGTTAAACCCCTCCAGCTCGCCGCCATGATAGTTACTCTTACGCACAATGCAGGTTCCGCTGCCGTGCCGTCGGGCGATCAGCTTTTCCTCCTCCAGTAGCGCCAGCGCTTTGCGCAGCGTCATCACTGAGACCTGCAGCTCCGCAGCCAGCGCTTTTTCGCTGGGCAGCATATCCCCGACGGCGTAGTCGTCGCTGTTGATACGGGCCTTCAGTTCGGTGGCAATCTTTTTATAAATCACTTTTAGATGTCTTGGTAAGATGGAGGGCGTAGAAAGAAACCACAAATAACGCATTGTATTTATAGATAAAATTTAACTTTTATGCGAAAAATAAGACGTTAACTCATCTATAAAAATGGCTATATTTATATATCTCTCCTGCAACAATATATATGACTTTCGTCACAGATGGCCATTTTCCTGCTCGGGATCCCGGTGGTCTGCTCCTAGTCTGATAAGCCTATTGATCAGGTGATGACAGCAGGCTATGAAGACGAGAGGACAACCATGATTGGCGTGAAAAAGCTTCAGGACTTTTCCAAGGCGATGATCGGGCCGGTGCTGTATCTGCCGGCTATCGGCCTGTTGATCGCCCTGTTCAGCATGACCACCAACCGGCTGTGGGTGGAGGAAAGCAGCGGGATCTATTTGTTAGGGAAATTCGTCTCCAGCATGCTCTGGGCGCTGATGAACAATCTCGGGTTTCTGTTCTGCCTCGGGCTGGCAAGCGGTCTGGCGAAAACCCGCAAAGCCGAAGCCGCTTTCGTGGCGGCCATGACCTGGCTGGTCTACCTGGCGGCGAACAACAGCTGGCTGACCCTGACCCATCGCCTGGCGACCGGGGCCACCAACGCGCAACTGTATGGCAGCGGACAAACCTATATCTTCGGTTTTCAGGTCATCGATATGGGCGTGTTCCTCGGTATTATCCTTGGCTGCGCTGTCGCCTTTGTTCACAATCGCGTGGTCGGCATCGAATTTCGCGGCGCGCTGTCGATCTACGGCAACAGCAAGCTGGTGCTGATCGTGATGCTGCCGCTGGTGGGCCTGTTTGCTATCGCCACCGTCTATCTCTGGCCGGTGGTGGAGCTGGGCATCTCGGCGCTGACCGGCTTTATGAAATCGTTTGGCGCCATCGGGGTCTTCCTGTACGGCTTTCTCAACCGGTTCCTGATCCCCACCGGGCTGCATCATCTGATCTGGTCGCCGTTCGTCTTTACCTCTATCGGCGGTCAGCTGCTGATTGATGGCCAGACCGTCATTGGCGCCAAGCCTATTTTCCTCGCCGAAATCGCCCGTCATCCCGTTGACGCGCTCAGTGATTCCGCCCGCTTTTTAACCTATGGGATGGTGAAGATTTTTGGCACCGCCGGTATGGCGCTCGCCTTCTACCGCACGGCGAAACCGGAGAATAAACAGCGACTCAAAGTCACGCTGATCCCCTTAATTGTCACCTCAGTGCTGGTGGGGATCACCGAACCGTTTGAGTTTCTCTTTATCTTCACCGCCCCGCTGCTGTGGCTTATCTACTCCCTGCTGGACGGTTTCTTCCAGATGCTGGCCTGGCTGCTTCACGTGCGGGTATGCGCCACTAACGGTCTTATCGATTTTGTCGTCTATAACCTGCCCGCCGGCGCCAGCGTGACGCGCTGGCCGGTATTTGTCCTGCTCGGCCTGCTGGAAACCGCCACCATGTACCTGGTCGGCACCTTCTGCATTACCCGCCTGCGAATGCTTACCCCGGGGCGCGAAGCCGCTGCCGATGCGGCGTCTTCCCCACAGATGGATCAGGCGCATGGCGAGTCTGACAAAGGCGCGCTGGTGATTGCGGGGCTGGGCGGTAAAGAGAATGTTTGTACGGTGGAAAACTGTTTTACCCGTCTGCGGGTCGATGTGCGCGACCCCGCGCTCATCCAGCAGACGCTGTTGAAAGAGAGCGGCGGGAACAGCGTGCTGATTAAAGGCAATCATGTCCAGGTGATCTATGGCCTGGGGGTTAACAAAATTCGAACGGCGGTCAACGCCAGTCTGGGTGTAACTGAATAACGAGGTGGTAAATGAAAGATAACTTTGTGGTCACGATTGCCGGCGGCGGGAGTACCTATACGCCAGGGATTGTCATGATGCTGCTGGAAAATATGGCGCGCTTTCCCCTGCGGGAGATCCGTCTGTACGATAACCATTACGAGCGTCAGAAGACCATCGGCGACGCCTGCGCCATTCTGGTGGCTGAACGCTTCCCGCAGGTGAAGTTCAGCTATACCACCGATCCGCAGGCGGCCTTCACCGACGTTGATTTTGTGATGGCGCATATTCGCGTTGGCCTGTATGAGATGCGGGAAAAGGATGAAAAGATCCCGCTGAAATATGGCGTGCCGGGCCAGGAAACCTGTGGGCCGGGGGGGATCGCCTACGGTATGCGCTCGATTGCCGGCGTACTGGAGCTGGTCGATTATATGCAGCAGTACGCCCCGGGGGCGTGGATGCTCAACTACTCCAACCCGGCGGCCATCGTCGCGGAAGCGACCCGTCGCCTGCGTCCCGACGCGCGCATTATCAACATCTGCGATATGCCGGTGGCCATTGAGGGGCTGTTTGCCGACATCCTCGGTCTGCCGTCCCGCAAGGCACTGAACGTCCGCTACTACGGCCTGAATCATTTTGGCTGGTGGACCAGCATCACCGATAAAGCCGGTAACGATCTGATGCCGGCGCTGAAGCGTCACGTGGCGGAGCAGGGTTACAGTAGCCCAAAAGAGGATTTTCAGCATAAGGCGCCGAGCTGGATCGAGACCTTTAAAAAGGTGAAGGATGTGTTTGCCCTTGATCCCCTGACCCTGCCTAACACTTACCTGAAATACTACCTCTACCCTGACTACGAGGTGGCGCACTCTGACCCGGACTTTACGCGGGCCAACGAGGTGATGGCCGGGCGTGAAAAAGAGGTCTTCGATATGGCCCGGGAGATCACCCGTCGCGGCACAGCGGAAGGCGCGCATTTCCACGCCGGGGCCCATGCCACTTTCATCGTCGACCTCGCCTGCGCCATCGCCTTTAACACCCAGGAGCGGATGCTGTTGATCGTGGAGAACAACGGGGCGATCGCCAACTTTGACGAAACGGCGATGGTGGAAGTCCCCTGCCTGGTGGGCGTCAACGGCCCGGAACCGCTGGCGATGGGAAAAATCCCTTCGTTCCAGAAAGGGTTGATGGAGCAGCAGGTGGCGGTGGAGAAGCTGGTGGTTGACGCCTGGATCGAGGGCAGCTACCAGAAACTGTGGCAGGCCATCACCCTGTCGAAAACGGTGCCCAGCGCCGCGGTGGCGAAAGCGATCCTCGATGAGCTGATCGTCGCCAACGAAGGTTACTGGCCCGCGCTGCACTGATTTTTTGCCGCAACCCTGCCGGGAGACCTTCTCTCCGCAGGGTTATCAGCGGCACCCGTCCCGCGATGCCTGCCCCATAACCTCCCTCCGCACAGACGCGTCGATGGCCTGCGCTCCCCCCTCCAGACCGACGACCCAGAGTCGCCAGCCACGCTTTTCCCTGATCGGAGTAATGAAATATAAATTCTATTCTTCGATATTATGGCGTAAAAATGTGATCTGCGTTGTATTCTTTGAGTTACATTAACCCACTGAAAACAACATCATTATTACTCAATCGCAAAATTAACCCCCTTTTCATGGGGATATCGCGCTGCATGCCATTGTGATTGGCTTCATGTATTTACCTTCCTGCAACACTGATTTGAAATTAAATTTTCATAATGTGATCTTGTAGCATGCTCGTTCCATTTCTTTGTGCCATATTCTTATCACAGTAAATCGCCGGAACGACAGCAACATGCCACACCAGGGCGCTGTCCTGCCGACGCACTGAAGACCGCTAACCCCGAAAAGGAGAACGGATATCGACAACATCCATATCACCACCAAGCCGTAAACCTCTTTGACCGCCATTGCTTAGCGTACCCTGCCATGTGCTGAGCAATTACACAAAGAAGAAAATCATTTAATTCAGTTAGATACGACAACACAGGCGTGATAAATCCTGACTGGGGAGATGTATTTTTATCTTGTGTCGTTCAACAAAATAAAGGGACTACCATGTCATTTATAACAAACCTGAACCAGCAACAGAGAAAACGACTTCATCAGATCACCTTAGTGGCCACCTTCGGCGGCCTGCTTTTCGGTTACGACACTGGCGTTATCAACGGTGCCTTTTCCTCACTGAAGCAGTACATGGCGCTGACCCCGACCACCGAAGGGCTGGTGATGAGCGTCCTGCTGGTCGGCGCCGCGCTGGGCAGCGTGTTTGGCGGCAAGTTTGCCGACTACTTCGGCCGGCGCAAATACTTACTCTTCCTCTCCTTTATCTTTCTCATCGGCGCCCTGCTTTCCGCCGCGGCTCCCGATATCACCACCCTGCTGATTGCCCGCGCCCTGCTGGGGTACGCCGTCGGCGGCGCCTCGGTTACCGCTCCGACCTTTATTTCTGAAGTGGCGCCCACCGAGATGCGCGGCAAGTTGACCGGCCTGAATGAAGTCGCCATCGTTATCGGCCAGCTGGCGGCGTTTGCCATTAACGCGATCATTGGCATCATCTGGGGCCATCTGCCGGACGTCTGGCGCTATATGCTGTTAGTGCAGGCGATCCCCGCTATCTGCCTGTTTGTTGGTATGTGGCGCGCGCCGGAAAGTCCGCGCTGGCTGATCAGCAAAAACCGCCACGAAGAAGCGCTGCATATTCTCAAACAGATCCGCCCGGCGGAACGCGCACAGAAAGAGTATGACGACATCTCCACCCTGATCAAAATTGAAGCCGGCAATAAGTACAGCACTCAGAACACCTTCACCACTATCCTCAAAACGCCATGGATCCTCAAAATTTTGCTGGTGGGCATTACCTGGGCCGCACTGCAGCAAACCACCGGGGTGAACGTCATTATGTATTACGGTACGGAAATCCTGAGTACCGCCGGCTTCTCAGAGCGTACCTCGCTGATCTGTAACGTGCTGAACGGTGTCTTCTCCGTCGGCGGTATGCTGGTTGGCGTGCTGTTCCTTGTCGACCGCTTCAAACGTAAGACGATCATCATCTACGGCTTCGCCATTATGGCCACGCTGCATCTGATTATCGCCGCGGTCGACTACACCCTGGTGGGCGATCTGAAAGCCACCGCTATCTGGCTGCTGGGCGCGCTGTTCGTCGGCGTGATGCAGGGCTCGATGGGCTTTATCACCTGGGTGGTATTAGCCGAACTGTTCCCGCTGAAATTCCGCGGACTGTCGATGGGGATCTCGGTATTTTTCATGTGGATCATGAACGCGGTAGTCAGCTACCTGTTCCCGCTGCTGCAGGCGAAACTGGGCCTGGGGCCGGTCTTCTTCATCTTCGCGGCCATCAACTATTTGGCGATTCTGTTCGTGGTGTTCGCCCTGCCGGAGACCTCCAATAAATCGCTGGAGCAGTTAGAAGCAGAGCTGTCAGCGAATCATGAGGATAAAAAATCCACTCGTCTCACCAGGGAGGTTGGCTATGATCGATAACATCACGCTGGATAATCTGCACATCGGCTGCAAGGCCAGTAATAAAGCGGAAGTCATCGCCATGATTGGCGCGGAGTGTAAAGCCAAAGGCTATGTCAATCAGGAGTGCGTTCACTTTCTGCTGGAGCGTGAACATCAGGTTTCCACTTTTTTGGGCAATGGCATCACCCTGCCGCATCTGCCGAAATCAGCGACGGATATCATCCTTAAAACCGGGATTGAGATCTTTCAGTTTCCTGATGGCGTTATCTGGGATCGCGGCAACGTGATGTTTATTGCCATTGGCGTGATTGCGAAAGAGAAAGAGCATATTGACGTGCTCAAAGAAATTGCCTCGATATTCAGCGATGAGCTGATCGCGAATGCGCTGTCATTAATCTCTGACAAAAATGACTTCCTGAAGATCCTCCAGCATAACGCACTGCCCCATTAAGTGCGCCACCGGCCGGGGCGCTGCCCCCGGCCCCTCTATTTATTGGTCTGAATCCGCCACCAGCCTCAGCGGCATGCCACCTGCTACTGCGCGCATAAAAAGAAATGAGAACCATTATCAATGAAGCTATGCTAACGTGTCAGCCCAGGCAAAAAGCCAGATGACAGAGAACAGGAGGACAGACGAGGTGAAGCAGGATTCAGGGATCATCACAGCGCGGCAGACGCACGGATTGCTGACGCTGGCGATAGGCGCGCTATTTTACAGCAGCGGCAGTTTCGCCCGGCCGGATCTGCAGCCGCTGGGACCGAATATTGCGGATAAAGGGTCAGCTTTCTATCATTTTACCCAGCGCCAGTACGACTCTGCCGATGGCGAACGCCATTACCGGGTGTGGACCGCGGTGCCGGATAAAGCGCCGCCGGCCGCCGGTTACCCGGTGCTGTATATGCTGGACGGCAACGCGGTGATGGATAAACTCAACGACGCGTTTCTGCAACAGCTCTCCGCCGGTTCCCCGCCGGTCATCGTCGCTATTGGTTACCAGACGGCGCTGCCCTTCGATACCGCCGCCCGGGCCTGGGATTACACTCCGCCGCTGAAGACGCATGAACCTCGCCCCGGGAAAACCGCGCTGCCGCCGCGAAAAACCGGGGGCAACTATCTGTTTCGTCAGCTGCTGAGCGAAACGATGGTTCCGCTAACAGAAGCTAACCTGGAAATCGATCCCCGCCAGCGCGCTATCTGGGGCCACTCTTACGGCGGTCTGTTTGTACTCGACGCGTGGCGAAACCACTCCCTTTTCAGGATTTACTATTCTGCCAGCCCGTCGCTTGGCCAGGCGCAGACGTCTCCCCTGAAGGACACCCAGACCCTTGATGCCACCGCGTTTATCGGGACGTCACTGTATCTGCTGGAAGGCGACGGAAAAGCCGCTGGCGAGCCCTCCGGGCATGAAGCCTCCCTGGGCGTACTGCGTCAGACCCAGCAGCAGCTGGCCAGCAACGGTCTGACGGTGCAATTCTGGCGCTACCCTGGCCTGACGCACGGTCAGATGTTCGAGGTCTCCCTGCGCGCGGCGCTGCTACACCTTTCCGGGCAGCCTACGTTAGCGCATCAGTAACGATCCCGCGCCCACCAGCCAACGGCGGGTGCGTTAATTCTGCCGTGGCAGATGTTTAACATCGACCGGCTCGCCGAACAGAAAGCCCTGCATTTCGTCGCATCCCTCTTCTTCGAGGATCTGCCGTTGCCCCTCGGTTTCTACCCCTTCGGCGATAAGCGGGGTATTGATTGAGTTGCCCAGCGAGATAATCGCCCGCACGAACGAGCGAACCTGAGGATTACTCTCCACATCCTGCATAAAGCTACGGTCGAGCTTGATGACGTCGAAATGAAAATCGCGCAGCATGCTCAGAGAGGAGTAACCGGTGCCGAAATCATCCAGCGCAATACTGATGCCCATCTTTTGCAGATGATGCAGCACGCTGAACGCCAGCTGTTTATTGATGATAAACGCCGTCTCCGTCACTTCAAATTCCAGCAGGCTAACCGGATAAGCGGTTCGCATCAGGATCTCGCGGACTTTTTCGATAAAGCTGCGGTGACGCAACTGTACCGGTGAGATATTGACTGAGATTTTTTTATTCAGCCGATTATCCAGTGATTCGCTGCACACCTGCTCCAGTACCCAGTAGCCTAATGGCACAATAGCGCCACTCTCTTCAGCGATGGGAATAAACACCTCTGGCGGGATAGCCCCCAGCTGCGGATGCTGCCAGCGCAACAGCGCTTCATAACCGGTGATGCGACGATCTTTAATGTGGCGGATCGCCTGATAGTGAAGCGAAAACTCCCCCGCCTGAATACCGCGGCGGATGTCGGCGGCCATCATATTCCGCTGCCGCGTCTTGTCGTCCATCTCACGTTCGTACCAGCAAATCTTGTGGTCGAGACTGCTCTTTGCCCGATACATGGCCAGATCGGAATTGCTCAGTACCGTATTAATATCCGTCCCGTCCTCCGGGTAGACGGAGATACCTATGCTGGCGGAGAGGATCACTTCCGTCGCGGCAAACGTCTGCTTACCGCTGAAGCAGTGCCAGAGACGGGTGGCAAAGGCGTCCACTTCGCTTTCATCGGCAAAAGGTTTGACGGCCACAAACTCATCGCCGCCGAAGCGGGCGACCATCTCCTCCTTCTGCAGCGTTTTCAGCACGGCGCCTGCCACGCGCTGCAGCAGCTGATCGCCAATAAGATGGCCCTGCAGATCGTTAATCTCTTTAAACTTATCTAAATCGATGGTGAAAACGGCAAAGCGGCGGGCGTCATTACCGGTGATCAGCTTTTCCACCCGCTCAAAGAACTCCACACGATTGGGTAAACCGGTCAGCGCATCGTAGCGCGCCATCCACGCGATGCGGTCATTGATCGCCTTCTGTTCGCTGATGTCGCGGGTAATTTTGGCAAAGCCCAGCAGGTTATGGTGTTCATCGCGGATGGCATCGATCATGACATGCGCCCAGAACCGGGAGCCATCTTTACGATACCGCCAGCCTTCGCCTTCAAACTGGCCGCTACGCAGGGCAATTTGCAAATTTTTTGCCGGCACCCCGGAGAGCTGTTCGGCTTCGCTATAGAAGAGACCGAAGTAGCGACCGACGATCTCGTCGCTCAGGTATCCTTTTGCCCGGCGGGCGCCCTCGTTCCAGCTGATGACCGTCCCGTCGGCGCTCAACATATAGATGGCATAATCTTTAACACTTTCAATAAAGTGGCGATAGGCAATGTCCGTCAGGTGATCGTTACTCATGGTACAGCGCTCTCTGTGGCTCGGTCGTGGCAAAACGCATTAGATATAACAGAATCACGCCCATAATGAATACAAGGTTAAGGTGTTTTATGGTCGCCTTTCCGGCCCGGGCATGCGCCGACCGCGCGGCGCACACGCCTGTTAAGCGTAGTGGACCTGGCCATCTTCGGGAGTGACAAACTCGGCGATTTTCACACTTAGGTCGCCCACTAATAGTTACTTTTATTGATTAAAAAGTTTGATTGAAAGAATAAATAAAAGGAGTAATGTTAATAATACTTTCTATGGAGGTTAAATATGTTGCGTGATTATTTAAAAGTGGAAAAAGAAGATCGCCTGGTTGAACAACAGAGTCGTCATGACAATAGTCAGCATTATTCTTCGGTGACCGAATGGGTTATTTTAAGTAAAGATGGCCAGCGTAAAGGTCGGGTATCCCTGTTTGACCGCTTCACCACCCGCCGCTCCTGGAGCGACAGCTTCCGCATTACGCAGTTTGATAATGCGGGTAAAGTGGTGGTGGATAAACTCACTGACGCGCTGTAAATCCCCCGGATTCCCGGCCTGACGGGAGAATATTCATACGCAAAATTAACACCTGCATAAAATATATTGATGCGTCGCCATCATGTTATTTTCATTCCGCATACTGATAACCTAATGGGTAATTTTCGCCATGGTAAACAGCGCGAATTTTTAACCTGAACACATGCTGAAAAATAAGCCCGCCGGTCGGGCTTTTTTGCATGGTGTTCGCCACCCAGGCCACAAAATGCCAGGGACAATCCGCGCTGGATGGTATACGATACATATACGAATCATATATGGGTTTTTGTTATGGGAATCGTCAAAATCTCCGATCTGCTGCACGATGACATTCGTGATGCCAGCAAAGCCATGTCCCGCTCCGTCAATGCGCAGGCGGAATACTGGATCCGTCTGGGCATGATGAGCGAACTCTACCCCGAGCTTAACCACCAGCAGATCAAACTGCTGATGCTGAAATCCGGCTCTGACCGTCTGCTGGAGGTGATCAATGCCATCAATAATCATTAAAACCGCCGATGAGCTCGCGCGCCAGCGTCATGCCGGCCAGCTGCTGGCATCGGTGTTTGCCATGCTGGATACCTTTATCGTTCCCGGCGTGACGACGATGGAAATCAACGATCGAGTGGAAGATTTTATCGTCAACCAGCTGCACGCTCGCCCGGCCAGCAAGGGGCAATACGACTTTCCCTATGTGTTGAACACCTCGATTAACGACGTGGTCTGCCATGGCATCCCAAAGGCGACCGAGCATCTGCGCTCCGGGATGATCGTTAACGTCGATATTACCCTCGAGAAAGCGGGCATGATCGCTGACTCCAGTAAGATGTACCTGATAGGCGACGTTTCCCCGCTGGCGCGCCGGCTGGTAAAAACCACCTATGAAGCGATGTGGAAAGGCATTGAGGTGGTGAAACCTGGCGCGACGCTGGGCGACATCGGCCATGCCATTCAGCGCTGGGTCGAGGACCATGGCTACAGCGTGGTCAGAGAATACTGCGGTCACGGCGTCGGTCAGGAAATGCATGAAGAGCCGCAGGTGCTGCACTACGGCAGGCCCGGGGAAGGCGCCGTGCTGCAGGAAGGCATGGTATTCACTATTGAACCGATGGTGAACCAGGGCGACAGTCGTATCAAGACCAAAAAGGATGGCTGGACGGTGGTCACCCGCGATAAAAAACTCTCCGCGCAGTGGGAGCACACCGTGGCGGTGACCGCCAACGGTTTTGAGATACTGACGCTGCGCGACGACGAGCAGTCGCGGATCCGCTGAGTTACCTGTTCGCTTTGCCGAGGCGCCCATAACGGATAATCCTGCCCGGGGCCGGGAATGCTGAGGTACCTTCTGGCGGGGCAGTCCGACTGACGCCTCTCTCTTGATGGCCGCAGTCCGAACAAGGAATTGCTCTGACCGGCGAATCGTAAGAGAATAGCGCCTACACGCGACGATCTGATTACACGGGAGTTCATCATCAGCCATTCTCGTCGATTCCCCTTAGCCAGCAAAGTGGCGCTGGCAGGCGCGGCGCTCATCGCTGCCGGCATGCTGTTCAGCTGCACCAGTAAGGCCCCGAAATCCCTCGTCACGCCGCCGAAGAGCGCGGCCGTTAAAGCCGGTCAGACGCACCGGGAGCCGGTACGCGGCGTCTGGCTGACCACCGTCTCGCGCCTTGACTGGCCGCCGGTCGGGTCGATTATTGCCAGTACGCCGGAAAGCCGCATCACGCAACAGAAGCTGGCGCTGATCGCCAAACTCGATAATCTGCAGCGCCTGGGGATCAACACCGTCTTTTTCCAGGTGAAACCGGACGGTACGGCGCTCTGGCGGTCGGATATTCTGCCGTGGTCCGATATGCTGACCGGCAAAATCGGCGAATATCCCGGCTACGATCCGCTGCAGTTTATGCTGGATGAAGCGCACAAGCGCGGCATGAAGGTTCACGCGTGGTTTAACCCTTACCGCGTCTCGGTCAACACCAAACCGTCGACTATTGCCGAGCTGAATAACACCCTCACTCAGGTACCGGCCAGCGTGTTTGTCCTGCACCGTAACTGGATCCGCACCGCCAGCGATCGCTTTGTTCTCGACCCGGGTATTCCCGAAGCGCGTGACTGGATCACCAGCATCGTCGCTGAAGTGGTGCAGAACTACCCGATTGACGGCGTGCAGTTCGATGACTATTTCTACACCGAAACCGCCGCGTCCCCGCTTAACGACAACGAGACCTTCCGCCGTTACGGGCAGGGCTATGCCTCGAAGGGCGACTGGCGGCGGCATAACACTCAACAGCTTATTGCCCAGGTCTCCGCGACCATTAAAAAACTCAATCCGAACGTCGAGTTTGGCGTAAGCCCGGCCGGGGTGTGGCGCAACCGCTCCCACGATCCAGCGGGGTCTGATACCCGTGGCGCGGCCGCCTATGATGAATCCTATGCCGATACCCGCAGCTGGGTGCAGCAGGGACTGCTCGACTACATCGCCCCGCAGATCTACTGGCCATTTGCCCGCGATGCGGCGCGCTATGATGTGCTGGCCAACTGGTGGGCCGAGGTGGTTAAGCCCACCCATACCCGGCTGTATATTGGCGTGGCGCTGTATAAGGTGGGTGAGCCGTCCAAAAATGAGCCTGACTGGACGGTGGATGGCGGCGTGCCGGAGCTGAAAAAGCAGCTCGATCTCAATGAGTCCCTGCCGCAGATCCAGGGCACCATCCTGTTCCGCGAAAACAACCTCAATCAGCCGCAGACCCGCCAGGCGGTTAACTACCTGCGCAGCCGCTGGGGGCAGCCGCAGAGCTAACCGCCACTCGGCTTCGCTATCGCGCCTGCAGCCCTTGCTGCAGGCGGGCGTGCAGTTTCAGCATGTTCTCCGTGATCGCCCGCCAGACGTGGGCGGAAAAGTCCGCCGGCAGTGTCCGGCGGGCGCTTTCGATGGCCTGTGGCACGCGGTCGGCAAACTCGTCAAGGATCGCCAGCATCTGATCCCGGGGAAAGTTAACCGCTTTGGCGGTCGCCAGAAAATGACGCGGATAGATGGCGTTAATCTCCGTTTTCCGCCCTCGGGTGGCGTTGAGCCCCATCGACAGCTTCAGGTCGCGCAGATGCAGTCCCGTCCCTCCCAGCACCGGAAATGCCGAAATAATGTCGTAGAACGGCGTGAGCCGGTAGCTGCCGCCGGGCAGTAGAAAGAGCGAGAAATTCTTCGCATGCCCGTCCGTTGCCCCGGTCAGCCACTGGAACACCATGAACTTCATAAAGTCATAGCGATCTTTCAGGGCTTCACTGGAGCCCAGCAGAAAGGTCATGATCGCGGCGATACCCGGCCCGCCGTCAGACTCGTATTTCATCGACGACGGGATGCCGAATGCCTGACACAGATCCTCTTGCGGCAGCCGCAGCAGCACGCGCCCCTCCTGCGCCCAGCGCCGGTCGAAGCGGGTCACCGCCAGCGCACGGATCCGCGGGGTGGTGATAATCTCCGCCTCCGGCACCGCCAGGCCCAACGCCCTGGCCAGCGCCAGGCACAGATATTCGTTATCCACGCTTTCACGCAGATCCAGCGTCGCATTGGGCTGTTTTATCTCGCCAATGGGCAGTTTAATGATATGGGTGGTCGGGGTGGTGCCCTGCGGAATACACCAGTGCTCGCCCATTCGCAGCAGCGCGGTTTTCTCCTGAGCGCCGGCCACCGAGATACGAAAATCGTCCTGGCCGGTCACCATCCCGAGCGGAATATCCGACTGGTAGGCGGTCAGCAACGCGGTCAGTTGCGCCTCATCCAGCGTCTGCCAGCGCAACGCTGCAAGATGCGCCTCTTCCCCCGGCGGCAGCAGAGTCACCGCCCCTACGCTATCCCGGCCGACCTCGGCCAGCAGATCGAACGGCTGTTTCGAGCGCGCCTGATAGCGCCTGACGATCCGGTCGCGGACCTGTGGGCTGTCGGGCAGCAGGTTATCAAAATAGTGATACACCGCGTCGGCGGTGATATTGCCATACTGCAGCGGCAGCGAGAGGGAGAGCGGCCTGGCGCGCGGGCTGCGCAGCCACTCGTCATCATAGCGGAAACTGTGCGCCCCGTTGGCCTGGCGGGTTAAGGTTCCCACGCGCACATTGTTCATCCAGGTGGTGAGCGTCGCCATTACCAGTCCAGATCCGTGGTGTTATCGGGGGCCGTCGCCGTCTCGGCCGGTTTGGCGTTCAGGGTCATCACCACCCCCAGCGACTGGAGGATCTTGAACAGGGTGGTCAAGGTGGTTTTGTCCGGGTGATTTTCAAAATTGGACAGCGTCGCCTGTTTAATGCCGATCCGGCTGGCCAGCGCCTCCTGAGTCCAGTGATTTTGCTGGCGCAGCAGTTTCAGGTAATTGGCCAGCTGAACGGGACTGTATATCTGAGGGGAATGCATCGCTTGTTCCTCACCATTGTTTATCCCCCTATCGGGATAAATCTGCTTTTATACCCTACAGGGGATAATGTCAAGGTTATCCCCTGGTGGGGATAGGAGTATAATTATCCTTGTGTGGGGATAAAACAGGAACAATGGTGGCCGGAGACACCTTTACATGCCCGGTGGCGGCTGCGCCTTACCGGGCCTACGGGCAGTCTCTCCTCGCTCCG